>NZ_JBYOJU010000024.1:0-145689 GCF_057798855.1 Cupriavidus sp. 96C5-1
ATTCCGAAGAATCTCGCTCTTTCGAGCGGTCGCTCACTCTCAGAAAACTGACTGGCTACGTCCGAAGACATAACCAACATGTTTTACTGTGCGAGCACTTTATAACTTGTAAGCTAAAAGACCGAAGTCTTCCGCATCCGCTATCAAGCGCCCACACTTATCGGTTGTTTGTTTGTTAAAGAACTTGCCGCGGTTCGCTTTGCTTACCGCGTCGCTGCGTTGTCTGCAGCAGAGAAACGAGATTATGAAGCTTAATCTTGTTTTAATCAACAGTTTTTGCGAATTATTTTCGCCGCAGCAAATATCGCCGCCACTTCTGTTAATCCCCGCAACTATTTTCTCGTCGCCTGCTTTGCAAGCAACGTTTGATGCGGGGAGCGAATACTAATGTTTTCGAACGCAGCTTGCAAGCTTTTTCTGAAATTCCTCGCGGGCGCGGCCCTCTCGGCCCTGCTGGCGAATTGGCGAGCGCAGGAACCGCCGCATAGGGGTGCAGCGAGCCATGGAAGCGGCACAAACAGGCCAGCCCCTCCGAATGGCAAGCCGCAGAACAAAAGGGTTCGCCCCCCCTGAGCCAGCCGAACCTTGACTCTTGCCCCTCCGGGACCGGACAAACAGCGACACCTTGACGCATCCGCGCCCCTCCAGCTTCCTTCTCTTTTGTTCTAAACTTTCACAACTTACTAAAAATTCGAAACAGACAAGATGCAACTCTCGCCCCTGATCCAGCGCTTCGTACTCCATTTTGGTGAGATGGGCAGCCGCTGGGGCATCAACCGTACGGTCGGGCAGATCTACGCCCTGCTGTTTACGGCGTCGCGCCCGCTCAACGCCGACGAGATCGCCGAGGCGCTGGGATTTTCCCGCTCCAACGTCAGCATCGGCCTGAAGGAGCTGGAGTCGTGGAACCTGGTGAAGCTGTCGCACCAGCCAGGCGACCGCCGCGAGTATTTCTCGGCGCCGGACGATGTCTGGGCCATTTTCCGGACCCTGGCCGAGGAGCGCCGCCGGCGTGAGATCGACCCGACTTTGTCGATGCTGCGCGAAGTTCAGCTGGAAAACCCGTCCGATCCGAACGACCGCCATGCGCAGGAGCGGATGAAGGAGATGTACCAGCTGATCCTGCTGGTCACGAGCTGGTTCGGCGATATCCAGAAACTCGACGTGGCCACGCTGGAAAAGCTGATGAAGCTCGGCTCCAGGGTGAACAAGCTGCTCGAGGTCAAGGACAAGCTCAGTGCCGCCATCGGCGGCAAGCCTCGCGCCGACAGCCCCCCGGCCAGCGTCGTAAAAGCCAAGCCTACCCGCACCCGGAAGGAGTAGTTCCATGTTTTCGTCGTTAGACCCGGTGGTGCTGGCGCGCGTGCAGTTTGCCGCCAATATCACTTTCCACATCCTCTTCCCCACCATCAGCATCGCGCTGACGTGGGTGCTGCTGTTCTTCAAGCTGCGCTTCAACAAGACCGGCGACGACCGCTGGATGGCGGCCTACCGCTTCTGGGTAAAGATCTTCGCCCTGACCTTCGCGCTAGGCGTCGTCAGCGGCATCACCATGAGCTTCCAGTTCGGCACCAACTGGCCGGGCTATATGGAAACGGTGGGCAATATCGCCGGGCCGCTGCTGGCCTACGAGGTACTGACCGCCTTCTTCCTGGAAGCCACCTTCCTCGGCATCATGCTGTTCGGCATGCGCCGGGTCAGCAACCGCACCCATACGATCGCCACGCTGCTGGTGGCGGGCGGCACCACGCTGTCGGCGTTCTGGATCCTGGCACTGAATTCGTGGATGCAAACCCCGGCCGGCTTCGAGATGATCGACGGCCGCGCCCACGTGACGAGCTGGCTGGCGGTGATCTTCAACCCGTCCTTCCCGTACCGCTTCGTCCATATGCTGCTGGCGTCGGGCCTGACCGTGGCCTTCCTGCTGGCGGGTATTTCGGCCTATCGCTGGCTGCGCGGCGACCGCGCGCCCGACGTGCTGGCCGCCCTGCGCACCGGCGTAGTCATCGCGGCCGTCCTGATCCCGCTGCAGATCGTGGCGGGCGACCTGCACGGCCTGAATACGCTGCACCACCAGCCGGCCAAGATCGCCGCGATGGAGGGTATCTGGAAGACCGGGAAAGGCGCGCCAGCCGTGCTGCTCGGACTGCCCAATGCAAGCACGCGCAGCAATGATTTCGAGATCGCCATTCCCAAGCTGGCGTCGCTCTACCTGACCCACAGCGCCGACGGCGAGATCAAGGGCATCGACGCCTTTGGCGACAAGCATCCCCCGGTGGCGCCGCTGTTCTTCGCCTTCCGCATCATGGTGGGCGTGGGCCTGCTGATGCTGGCAGTGTCGTGGCTGGCGGCCTGGCAGTTGCGCAGGCAAGGACAGCCCGCACCGTGGATGGCCCGCATGCTGGTGGCCATGACTTTCTCCGGCTGGGTAGCCCTGGTGGCGGGCTGGTACGTCACGGAAATCGGCCGCCAGCCCTATCTGGTGTATGGCGTGCTGACGACCGCGCAGGCGGCCTCCAAGGTGCCGGCGACCATGATCGGCGCCACCCTGGCCATGTATCTCTCACTCTACCTGGCGCTGATCGCCGCTTATGTCTCGGTGGTGTTCTATCTGGCCCGCAAGGCAGGTGCCAGCCAGACTACGGACGAGCCCGGGATCGAAACCCCTCAAGCCGTGGTGCCCGGCGAATTGCGGAGCGCAGAATGAACGACCTGACCCAACCCGCCGGCTGGATGCCGCTGGTGTTCCTCGCCCTGATGGGCATCTCGATGTTGATCTACGTCATCCTGGACGGCTACGATCTCGGCGTCGGCGTGTTGCTGCGCCGCGCGGACGATGCCGACAAGGACACCATGATCGCCTCGATCGGCCCCTTCTGGGATGCCAACGAGACCTGGCTCGTACTCGGCGTGGGCCTGCTGCTCACCGCCTTCCCGATCGCCCATGGCGCGATCCTGACCCAGCTGTACCTGCCGGTGGCGCTGATGCTGGCGGGACTGATCATCCGCGGCGTAGCCTTCGACTTCCGCGTCAAGGCGCGCGCCCACCACAAGCCGTGGTGGAACCGCGCCTTCTACGCCGGTTCGCTGCTGGCCGCCTTCTCCCAGGGCCTGATGCTGGGCCTGTACATCACCGGATTCAGGTACGACTGGCTCGACCTGGCTTTTGCCGTGGTGGTGGGACTATGCCTGGTGGCGGGCTACTGCCTGCTGGGCGCGGGCTGGCTGATCATGAAGACCAGCGGCAGCCTGCAGCGGCGCGCCATGTACTGGGCCCGTCGCAGCCTGTGGCTGACCGGCGTGGGGGTGGCGGCGATCTCGGTGGTGACGCCGATGGTGAGCCAACGCATCTTCGACAAATGGTTCTCGCTGCCGAACATCATCCTGCTGGCGCCGATCCCGCTGGTGACGGTGGCGCTGTTCGTTATCATCGACCGGCTGCTGCGCCGCATGCCGGCCATGCACGACCGCGGCAACGACCGCTGGTGCTGGGTGCCCTTCGCCGGTACCGCGGTGATCTTCCTGATGGCGTTCAATGGCCTGGCGTACAGCATCTTCCCCTACCTTGTGGTGGACAAGATCGATATCTGGCAAGCTGCGAGCGCGCCGGAATCGCTGGGGGTGATCCTGGTGGGCGCGGCAGTGGTGCTGCCTACCATCCTGGGTTACACGCTGTATGCCTACCGTGTATTCTGGGGGAAGGCGACTGACCTGCATTACTATTGAGCGGCGGTCAATCAACCTCGCAACACCACGCACACCAGGCACCTATGAGCGGCTCGCAAGGCCAACAACCCGGCACCCCGCCGTCCACGTCCCAGGCCGTCCCCCTTCCCCGCCGGCTGCTGGACCGCCTGCGCGCCCGTGCCGGCGCGCAGGTGCGGGGCCTGACCCGCAGCAACTCCGGCCTCAGCCTCGACTACGACAACCCGCCCGGGGATCCCGGGCTGTTCGGGCCGGACGCGGTCTGCTGGCGCGTGCACGCGGATTTCCCCGCGATGCTGGCTGGCGGCGTCAGCGCCCTGCTGATGCAGGCCATGCATCCGCTGGCGCTGGCCGGCGTGTGGGATCATTCCACCTTCCGTACCGATATGCAGGGCCGCCTGGGCCGCACCGCGCAGTTCATCGCCGGCACCACCTACGGCAACCGCGCCGATGCGCTGGCGCTGATTGACCGCGTCAGGCGCATCCACGCGTCGGTCAAGGGCACGGCGCCGGATGGCCGCCCCTACTCAGCCGACGATCCGGCGCTGCTGACCTGGGTGCATGTGGCCGAGGTGTCGAGCTTTCTCACGGCTTACCTGCGCTATGTCGGCCCACTCCCGGTGGCCGAGCAGGATCGCTATTACACGGAAGTGGCGCAGATCGCCGAGATGCTCGGCGCAACCGACGTGCCGCGCAGCGCCGCCGCCATCGCCGCCTATCTGGAGCGCATGCGCCCACAACTGGTGGTAAGCGATCGCACCCGCGAAGTGGTGCGGCTGGTCATGGCCATGCCGGTGGTCAGCCCGCTGCTGGTGCCGGCGGTGCGTATCATGGGCGACGCTGGCATTGCGCTATTGCCGCGCTGGGTACAGCGCGAGCTTGGGCTGCATGGCAGCGCCGCGATCCGCCGTCCGGTCTCGCTGGCCGGCATGCGGGTGCTGGCGCCAACGTTGCGCTGGGCGCTTGGCAGCGGCCTGGCGGCGCGCGCGCGGCGGCGGGCGATGAAGCCCGCACCGGCGGCGCAGACGCAGTCGTCCTGACCCGGTGGCACGCGCGGCCGATTGACCAACAATAGGAAAAGAACACTATGCAGACCGTTGCGGTTCTGGATTTTGAAACGACAGGACTGTCACCGCGTCAAGGCGACCGGGCCACGGAAATTGCTGTCATCCTGCTGCGCGACGGGGAAATCGTCGACCAGTATCAGAGCCTGATGAACGCGGGCAGACGCATCCCTTCGGACGTCGTGCACCTCACCGGCATCACCAACGACATGATTGCGTCGGCGCCCGCGGCGTCGAAGGTGATGCGCGAAGTGGCCCAATTCGTCGGCAAGCATCCCGTGGTGGCCCACAATGCGGGGTTCGACCGCAGGTTCTGGCAAGCCGAGCTTGCGCAGTTGGGGATGGCCGCCGATCAGTCCTTTGCCTGCACGATGCTCGTTTCGCGGCGCGTCTACCCGCACGCGCAAAACCACCGGTTGTCGACGCTGGTGGATATGCTGCGCTTGCCGAAGGCCGGGCGTGCCCACCGGGCGATGGCCGATGCGCAGATGACCAGCCACCTCTGGCACCGCCTGCAGCACGATATCGCCCAGGCTTACGGCATGAGCCGCGTGGACTACGACCTCATCGCCCGCGTGCAGACCACCAGCAGCGCCAAGGTGCCGGCGCTCCTGCGCTCGCTGGGCGAAAGCCAGACGCGATCCGATGTGAGCGGAGCCTCGGAACGCCACCGATGACTCGTCCTGTGCCAAGACTGTGGTTATGGCTGGACACCGCTTTGAGCTGGACTGCCCTTCTGGGGATCGTTACCAGTCTCGGCTGGATTTCCTTCCACGGGATGCGGCCTCTGGACGTGGGCGGCACCCTGTTTGGCGGTAGTTTCAATCAAATGATGTATGCCGGCGCCTGGATCGCGGCGATTGCCGGCATGCTCGTGGCCTCGGCGTTTCGTCTGGCAGGGCACCGTGCTGCCTGGTGCATGGCTGGGGTCCTGCAAGTATGCGCAGGTGCCTGGTGGCTGTTGCACTATCCCGAAAATCACGTTGGCGACCTGATTCTATCGCCAGGGCGGGAAGAGATTGCCGCAGCGATGCTGGTCGGCCTGGCGCTGCTGTGTGGCGGGGTATTTCTGCATGTCAGGGCGGTCCGCGCCCAGCGTCATCGTCCGATATCGGGCACAGGGATGCTGGTGCGATCCGTGGTCGCCGGATCATTGATTCTGATCTTTGCAGGCATCCCGCTCGCCAACGCTCTGCGTGCGCCCCTGCCCTACTGCGCCTTCAACAAGGAAGGCATGCAACTGACCGTTTGCCTGGATGAAAGCGACGCACGCACCGTTGTCGATTGAGTGGAGCGACATGGCCCGTCAACGCTCTCGTCCTGGATCGCCTGCGCGCCCTTGGGCCTGACGGACAGTGGGGTGCGCCGGGCCTTGCATCACCCCGACCAACTAGCCAACTCACTGACGGTGTGGGTTCGAACAACAATGCATGACTTGAAAACTGGCGCTACCTGGCGGCGCATCTGCCTTGCACTGCTTGGCGCACTGCTGATTGCCGATGCCATCGCGCTGATGCTGATGGGCCTGTTCAACTTTGGTGTCGTCCTCCCTCTGGCGATCGGCGCGGCCTTTCTCGCGCTGTCATGGCGCTGGAAGGCCGTGGCGCAATGGCGCAGGGCTAGCCGGCGGAACCGATGGATCTGGGGGGTAGGCGGGGCGGCATTTGCTGGGTGGCTGGTGACCTTGGGAATGTTCTTCTATTTCATCGACGCCGGCATTTCCGAATCCGCGGCAACGGGGTCGCCCGCAAAAACCATCCTCATACTGGGCTCCGGCACGCCACACTGCACCGCGTCGCCTACCCTGGCTGCGCGACTGGAAAAAGGCCTGGCACTGGCACGGCAATGGCCAGCGGCGCGAGTGGTGGTGAGCGGCGGCCAGGACTTCGGGCTGCGCTGCAGTGAGGCGGACATCATGGCCGACTACCTGATCGCGCACGGCCTGGAGCCGGATCGCCTGATCCGGGAGGACCGGAGTACCAGCACCGAGGAAAACCTGCTCTTCAGCCGCCGGTTGCTGGAGCAACAGGGCGTGAGCGCTGGAGACCCGCTGGTGCTGGTGACCAGTGATTTTCATCTGGTACGCGCGAAGCGGATTGCGCATAAGGCAGGGTTCCGGACAGTGTCTGGCGCAGGAGCCCCAACGCCGCTCTATTTGCGCTACAACGCCTGGTTGCGCGAGTATTTCGCGTTTATCAGTGGTTGGGTATTGCGGGAATATTAATCTCCGAAGCGCGTCGCACCGGCACGCAAAGAACCGCCGCCGCTTGCCGGGAAAACCGTCAGTCGCTCATGAGTGTGGGCAAACCTCAGCCCTGAGGAGAGAGGGAGAGATGGCCGTCGTCATGGCGCGCGGCTTTGGCCCGTTCGGCGGCTTCGGCTAATGCTTCAGGTTTATCAACAGTCTGAGGCCGCAATGCGGCCTCTTTCCTCGCTCACCCCCGAGTAAACCCTCGGATTGACATCCATTTGCCGCCTTTATATTCTTTTATGAACACTACGTTCATATTTGAACATACACACCGGCAAGCGCAGCCGCTGAGCAGCGAGGCGCACATCCGGGCCCACTCCAAGGCGACCCCAGAGGAACAAGCACCATGGCTTCACAAAAGATTGGCATCAACGGCGCCGGCATCGGCGGCCTCGCCGCGGCGATTGCGCTGCGCAAACTCGGGCAGGACGTGGTTGTGTTCGAGCAGGCTGCGCGCTTCGCCCGGGTTGGAGCCGATATCAACCTCACCCCTAACGCCGTGCGCGCCCTGGATGGCCTGGGTGTCGGCGAAGCGTTGCGCGAGACCGCTGCGCGGCCCACCCACCGCATCAGCCGGGTCTGGGATACGGGCGAGGAAACCTCGCGCCTGGCCATGTCCGACGAGGCCGAGATCCGCTACGGCGCGCCGCAACTCACCATGCACCGTGGCGACCTGATGACCGCGCTGGAAGGCGCGCTGCCCGGCGAGTGCGTGAAGCTCGGGAAAAAGGCCACGGAAATCATGCCGCATGAAGCCGGCGCCACGTTGCGCTTCGCCGATGGCACGCAGGACGACGTCGACGTGCTGATTGGCGCCGATGGCATCCATTCGGCGGTGCGCACCGCATTGTTCGGACCCGAACATCCGGTCTTTACCGGCGTGGTGGCCTACCGCGCGGTGGTGCCCGCGCAACGCCTGTCCACGCCTAACCTGCAGGCCTTCACCAAATGGTGGGGCCCGGAGGCGACCTCGCAGATCGTGACCTTCCCGCTCAACCGCGGCCGCGAAATCTTTGTCTTCGCCACGGTGGCGCAGGAAAGCTGGCGCCATGAGTCCTGGACCACGCCGGGCCGCGTGGAAGACGTGCGCGCCGCCTACGCCGGTTTTCATCCGGAGGCCCGCGCCCTGCTCGACGCCTGCGACGACGTGCTGATCTCCGCGCTGTACGTGCGCAACCCGCTGCCAGCGTGGTCGGCCGGCACGGTCACGCTGCTGGGCGATGCCTGCCACCCGATGATGCCCTTCATGGCGCAAGGCGCCGGCATGGCCATCGAGGACGGCGTGGTGCTGGCCCGCTGCCTGGCCGAAGCGGACGGCAACGGCATCCCGGCGGCGCTCGCACGCTACCGGGCCGCGCGCTTTGAGCGCACCAGCCGCATCCAGATCGGCTCGCGCAGCAATGCCTGGCTCAAGGAAGGCGGCAACGCGGACTGGGTGTACGATTACAACGCCTGGCAAGTACCGCTCTGAGCAAGGGCCCCGCCACCACCCCGCCCAACCGGAACCGATGAGCAAGAATCCCACGCTGACCCAGCCCGCGCCCGCCGCCAACGAGATCGCCGATGGCGGCGATGAAGACAAGACGCAACTGGTCGGCCCGGTGATCCGCGCCTTGCGGCTGCTGCGCTTTATCGCCGAGGGCGGGTCCACCACCAACCTGAGCGAGGTCGGCCGGCGCATCGACGTGAACCGCGTGACGGTGATGCGGCTGCTCGCCACGCTGGAACACGAGGGCATGGTGGAACGGCTGCCGCAGGGCGGCCACCAGGCCGGCTTCGACCTGGTCAAGCTGGCTGCCAAGGTGCTGGCCTCCAAGGATCTCACCGTATTCGCGCGCAGCGTGCTGGCGGGTCTAAGCGAATCCCTGCAGTTGTCGGCCTACCTTGGCGTGCTGGATGGCGGCGACGTGCTCTACCTGCTGCGCGACATGCCGCAAACCACCCTGGTGAGCAATATCCAGGTGGGCAGCCGGGTGCCGGCCCATCTCACCACCCCGGGGCGCATGCTGATTGCCGGCTTGCCCGAAGCGGCGCTGCGCGAGCGCCTGGGCGAGGAACCCCTTAAGATGGTGACCGGGCAGAGCCCGGCCACCTACGCCCGCCTGGGCGATATCCTTGCCGCCGACCGCGAACGCGGCTGCGCATGGAGTTTCTCCGCGTTCGAGCCCGGCATCGACTCCTGCGCGGCGCCGGTGTTCGATGCCAGCGGCGCCACCGTGGCCGCCATCAGCGTGGCCGGCCCGGAAATCCGCTTCGAACGCGACAGCGCGCTGCGCGAGCGCGTGGAACGCGAGGTCAAGCGCGCCGCCCGCGACCTGTCCGGCCTGCTTGGCTACGTTGCCGGGCGGCGCCGCTGAATTGCCGGGATTGCCGAAAGACGAAAGACGAAAGACGGCATAGCGGATCGATAACGGATTTTCAGGAGACACCGGATGACCACGCCAGCCCTCCCCACCTTCTTCATCTCCCACGGCGGCGGGCCCTGGCCCTGGATGGAAGAACAGATGCATGGCCGTTACGACAGGCTCAAGGCCGCGCTGCAGCAGATGCCGCAACTGGCAGGCGTGGCGCCCAAGGCCGTGCTGATGGTGTCGGCGCACTGGGAAGAACCGGACTTCACGGTCATGGCGCACCCGAATCCGCCCATGATCTACGACTACTACGGTTTCCCGGACTACACCTATCGCATCCAATATGCCGCACCCGGCGCGCCACAACTCGCCCGCCAGGTACACGGCCTGCTGGAAGACGCAGGCATTCCCGCCCGGCTGGATCCGTTGCGCGGCTTCGACCACGGCATGTACGCACCGATGGCGGTGATCTATCCCGGAGCCGACGTCCCGACCCTGCAGCTCTCGCTCAAGCGCGGGCTCGACCCGCTCGCGCATCTCAGCGCCGGGCGGGCGCTGGCGCCGCTACGGCAGGAGGGCGTCCTCATTGTCGGCAGCGGACTGAGCTATCACAACCTGCGCGCGTTCGGCCCCGCAGGCAAGGACGCGTCCGCGGCATTCGACGCCTGGCTCGAGCGCGCACTCATGGCAACCACCCCGGAGCAGCGCACCGCCGCGCTCACAAGCTGGGAAAACGCGCCCGCGGCGCGCCAGGCCCACCCACGGGAGGAGCACCTGCTGCCGCTGATGGTCGCCGTCGGCGCGGCCGAAGGCGAGCTTGCCACGCGGGTCTATCACGAGGACAACTTCTCCGGCGGCATCACCGTGTCCAGCTTCATGTTTGGTGGAGCCCGCTCATAGCGGGTCAGGCGATTGTGCAGCAACACGAACAGTGTGTTTCTTCTCCTGCAAAAAGAAACCCGCAGATCAAGTCAACGGACACTTAAAACCATCCGTTTATCACGGGACCGGTGTTCCCGGGTCACTTAACGTTCGTCTGTTCATCGCCGCCCGGATGGCGGCACTCCAAGGAGCTGTTATGAAGAAGATTGTCGTTGCCGCCTTCGCCCTGTGCCTTGGCGCCGCCTCCATCGCCGCGCAGGCACAGAACACCGGCAAGGTCGACCCGTACACCCAGGGCGCCAAGGCCGGCAAGCCCGATCCTTATACCGATGGCGCCAAGGCTGGCAAGGCCGACCCCTATACCGACGGCGCCAAGGCTGGCGACAAGTTCGACCCGTACACGCAAGGTGCGAACAAGAGCACGCGCGCCAGCCTGAATGGATCGCCGGTGAAGAAGTCGCATAAGAAGCACGCCAAGAAGGCTGCGCCGGCAGCGGCACCGGCACCGGCTGCTGGAAACTGAGCCGACGGCTCCGTGGCGGCTGTTGCCGCCTGCCTGGGAAAAGCCTCGCGCCATGCGGGGCTTTTTGCTTTCTGCCGACGGCGACGAGGTCGTTGGGTACCACCGCGCCATTGGACTCCTGTTGCCGGGAACTGAACCCTGCACTGCGGCGTTGGTCACATGGGCGAGGTGCCTCGCCTTAACGGCGCCTGTACCCGGCACGTCCCCCATCCCAATTGTTCACGACAATCATGAAGAAATTTCTTGGCTGCGTACTGATTTCCCTTGGATTCCTGGCCGGCACCGCCTCCGCCTCGCCGGCCGCACTGCTGGCGGGATCCGATTATCTGGTGTTGCCGCAGGCCCAGCCCACCTCAGCCGGCCCCGGCAAGATCGAAGTCACGGAGTTCTTCTGGTACGCTTGCCCGCATTGCTACGCCCTCGAGCCCGCATTGCAGGCTTGGGCAATGAAACAGAGCAAGGATGTGGTCTTCAAGCGCGTGGCCGTCGCCTTCCAGGACCGCTTCGAGCCGCACACCCGCATGTTCTATGCGCTCACGGCGCTCGGCAAGGAAGCAGAGATGACGCCTAAGGTATTCAAGGCGATCCACGTTGATCACAATTATCTGCTCACCGCGCAGGCGCAGGCCGACTTCCTTGCCCAGTTCGGCATCGACAGGAAAGCCTATCTGGACGCGTACAACGGCTTCGCGACGCAGTCGAATACAAGGAATGCCGACAAGACCTGGCGCGACTACAAGATCGACGGCACGCCGACGATCGCCATCCAGGGCAAATATCTTGTCGCACCGGCGACGTCGGCCGAGTCGATGCAGAAGGCAGGCACTCCGGCCACAAACGAGCAGCAGCTGTTCGACGCAACGCTCAAGACCGCTGATTCAATCATCAATGGCATTCGCGCGAGAAGACTCTAAGCGCTGCCGCCAAGGCCATACGGCATGCGCCCTCGTCGACCTCCGCCGCACCCCTGCTCCCGTACCAGCCGGGCGTGCCCGGACTACCCAGGTCCTATGCCCAGACTGACTCCCTAGCTTCGCGGAGGCGCTCTGGGCCATCCAGGGCTTACTCATCACCCTGGATCTCGCTCTGCGTGCGTTCGACTGGTGAACCCGCGCACGACCGGGCCGCTCTCTGCGCGATATTCAGCGGCATGTGCAACCCCTTCGGACGCCTGGGCGGGCTTCACGCCCGCAAGGCTGTGGCCACGCATGGACGCGGTCCGGTCTTTCGGGTCAGCGTGCTCGTACTGTCCCTTACAACCGAGCGGAGCGTCAGTTCACTGCAGGTGCTGCCCGCCGTTGATGGCGATGTTGGCGCCGGTCAGGAAAGCGGCTTCGTGCGAACACAAGTACCCGACCAGCGCCGCCACTTCCTCCGGCTCGCCAAGACGGCCAACGGGGATATGCGGAATGATCTTGGTGTCCAGGATCTCCTGCGGCACGGCCGTCACCATCTTGGTTGCGATAAAACCGGGCGAAACGGTATTGACGGTTACCCCACTCCTGGCAACCTCGAGCGCCAGCGATTTGGTGAAGCCATGCATGCCTGCCTTGGCCGCAGCATAGTTGGTTTGACCAAAGCCGCCTTTCGAGCCGATGATGGAGGACACATTGACGATGCGCCCCCAACCGCGCTTGACCATCTCATCGCACACCGGCTTCGTCATATTGAAGACCGAATCGAGATTGGTCCGCATGACGGCTTCCCAGTCGACTTTCTCCATCTTCCTGAAGCTCGAATCCCGCGTGATGCCGGCGTTGTTGATCAGAATGTCGACGGGACCGATCTCCGCTCGAATCCTTGCGACACACCGCAGGCAGGAATCGTAGTCAGCCACGTCGACGGGATAGGCATGGAATCTGCGCCCGCCCTCCGCCATCCGCGCCAGCCAACTGGCGACACCGGTGTTGCCGGGGGAGTGGGTCACGACGACCTCGCAACCAGTCTCCTGCAATCTGGTACTGATGGCCTCACCCAATCCACCCATACCGCCCGTTACCAAGGCAATCTTCTTCGTCATGGATTCAATCCCCCAAGGCGTTATGTGGCCGCAGGTCAGATGACCCGGCCGGAAGCTCTGCCGGCCCAGCGACACCTTTCTCAAACGTGGGTACACAGCGGTGCCGCAGGCGCTGGCGTCGCGGAGTCCCATCCATCGCGATCTACTGCGTAGTTGCCTGCGCGGTCTGCTGCTTCACGGGCTTCACGGTCTTGGAGGCCGCCACCGCGGCAGTATCGGCGCCGCGCTCCGCAACTTGCACGGCTTGTTCGGCCGTCGCCTGCACAGCCTCATACAGCGTATGGGCTGCATCAATTGCCGATTGCCAGGCGGCGGCCGCGGCACCGGAGCCCGCGGGTCCTGCGCTCACAGCGCTTTCGATCAGCCTTTGTACCCCGCGTTTATTCGCCTCGTAGTGGAATTCGGCAACCTTGTCGAGCTCCGCGCGCGTAGTCGACGCAATTTCGAAAAATTGCCGGCGATACGTGAGCGCGTTGTCGGCCACGGGTTTAAGCAACTCGATCTGCAGTGCCACCAATTCCTGGGCGCTCTTCACCGACAGGGCCTTCTGCAGTCCTCCCCTTGTCCCGCTCAGGGCGCCCTTCATGGTTTGAAGATTCAGGTCGAGCAGTCTCTCGAAACCGTCAAAGACCTTGGTCGTCAGGCCGACCAAAGTTTCGCGGCTCGCTCTTTGCGCTTCCAGGATATGCTCGGGGGAAAACGGATTCATTCTGCGGCTCCTAAGTGCGGCCCAACCCCCTGGCCATCCGATGATGGCTCGTTGCGGTCCGAGTCGGGTAAATGCAGTACTCCGTGGATCCACGTGCCGAGAGAGACCCCGATGCGTCAGAGCCTGAGCATCAGATCACGCCCGAAAGCACATAGAGGCCTGTCTACGCCCTTATCGAGAGACCAGGGCCCACAACCGAAGGTTTTGAGGAAAAAATGCCTTGCGTCGATTGCCCGCGATCGGGTGGACATGTTCAAAGCGTTCGCGCTTGATGAGTTGACGTGCTGCGGTTTCAGCCCATCATCTATCGATCCAGGATGCGTGTTCGAGCACGCGGAGATCTGAATACCTGAGCGGTCAATCAACCACACCAGATCAATCAAGCGGCTAAATAATCACCAAGCGAGTATTCTAGGCGAAACAAAAGCAACGTTATGTTAGAACGTTTTAAATTCAGAATTAAATTTTATTAACAGTACCATTGAATAAATTTTCTATCCCCCCAAAAGAATGGATTGATCGTTGCCAAAACGGTCGCTTCTCGGAGACTATTTGTTCCGTCATCAATTTTTTATTTAGAACTATCGGTTATCCACTAATTCGCGGCTGCATTTCCGAACGAAAACGCCTCAAATCCTGAGGCGCTCTTACCGCTACCATGCTCGAGTAAAATGCGGCACAGCAGCAACGCCATTGCCGTTCTTCCGGTGCCGGCCCGCATCTCCTATAGCCCAGAAAGCCCAGAAACGTGCCGCCAATCCGCCGATCCCGGCGCCATCGGCATGACAATTAAGAGCACACTCAGGCGCGCAAGTTCGCGCCTGGTGAACCGCGAGATCGCTGCCGTCCCGTTCGCCGAACATCATGCGTTCCGCGTGCGTCGTCCGCAGCTTGAGGCACTTGGCAACGGCTTGGCCGTCCGGGCCATGGCCCCACGCGCATCGTTCAGGTGGCGAACGGTGCCATTGGGACGGTGGTGATGTCAGAAAAGATACGCGAGGCTTGTGCAAAGTCGTCGGAGGCAGGAACGCGGCGCTTGTCGATCACGTGTTCTAGCCCACTTGCCTGCACGTCTGCCAGGAAATCGACCATCTCACGATAATAATTCACGCGCATCTGCGCATCGAGCAGGCGTCGTTCTGCCTGAAACAAAATCAGGCGCATGCTCTGCAGCTCCTTTGCTGCGATTCTCTCCGGGCTTGGCAGCTTGAACAAGCTTGAAAATGGACGCATCGCACTTCCTCCCGCATTGTTTCTTATTGCTTTGGAGTGGCTTTCTGTACCTGAACAATATAGTAAGGAATATTCATGCGCGCACGCGCGCGCGTCGTCGCATGGGCGCCAACAGACCATTGTCAGCGCGCCAGCAGCGTACCGCAGCGGCATTGAGGTTGCCGGGCGTACAACATCCCGTAAATGAATTTAATTAGACATCACTCCACGCACGCCATAGCGATCCACGATGAAGCTGCCGACTTTGCCTGATACTTGAGTGAGGACCGCTCCACGTGCCCTTTACTGCTCATGAAAGCGACCTCAGGTGCTACACTGCCACCCCTTTTCTTGGCTCTCCTCCCACCCATGCGTATCACTCTTTTCGCGTCCCTGTCGCTTTGCCTGGCAAGCGCCAGCGCCAGCGTGCTGGCAGCCTCCGTGGCCCCCACGCCGGCACAGGTCACCACCGCCATACAGCAGTCCGAAGCCGAGCGTATCCAGAGACTGGAGCAAACCGATCCGGCCGCCGCCGAACGGGCCCGTTCGCTGCCCGTGGCCGCGTTGGCAGCTTCCTTCAAGGCGCACACAGTCAAGGGCTGCCTGCCAGCCAGCGGCGGGGAGATTGTCTGTATCGTCGGCATCAAGGCCGGCCTCCGCGACGGCTATCGCGCAGTGGCCTTCCGCGACAATCCCGAGCCCTGGGTCCTGGCACGGCGCGAAGTGCCGGATGTGAATGGTCCCGATGTCACCCAGGCCACTGCCGCGATGCGCGAGTTTGCCCGTGAGGAATTGAAGAAGAACCCATCCGCCGAGGACGCCGCGGAGCTGACTTCGATGATGCAGTCGCTGGTGGTCAAACAACTGCACAACTGCAGCCTGCGCCGCAATGACGGCAATCTTGGCTGCGAGGCCGTGATTTCGACTGATGGCCAGCCGGAAAAGCGGGTCATTGGCTTCGGCTTCGCGCTGGAAGGCTCGAGCTGGCGTTTTGTGCCGCACACCTAGCGCTCGTCTGCCATCCTCGTAGCAGTCGATCAGGTACAGCGGCGCCCCGCCAATGCCCCTGATGGCCGGCAGGTGCTGTTCCATCGGGCGGTCAGGATCTCAATAGGCGCGCGCCCAATTCCAGCGCGCGCTTGTAGGCCCTGTGAGAGTCCTTGCCACGGAACGCCAGGCCGCAGGCCGAGGGGCCGTGCCCGGCCATGAGGAAGGCGGCCCGGCTCCCGGGTTCGCGGTTGACGATGAAGTTGATAGCGCCCTGGCGGTACAGCGGCACATCCCTGGCGCAGTGGCGTGCCACCTCCCGCCCGAAGCGGGGAGCGCCCGGAACTTCACTGCCATTCGCGATGTTCGAATCGCGGCCTCAAGTTTCCGCGGTCTTTGCCGTAGGTCACAAGGTGGCCCGCCCACCGGCAGCCGGTGGAGGGCTGCGCGTCGTCATCACGGTACGCAGTCCAATTCGACCTCAAACCCCAAGAAGCATCACGATGTCCTCTCTCCGCACCCGCATCCTCCTCATTTCGTCCGCCACCGTGATCGGCGCGCTTGCGCTGTCCGGTGCCGCCACCTATTCCATTGTGCGAAACAATACGATGGAGAGCATCGACCAAAACCTGGCCGCCATCGCCAACGGCAATACGCTTGCCATCGACAAGTGGGTGGACGCCAAGGCGCAGGCCGTGAAGGCCACAGCCGACGAGGTCGATCACGGCGATACGCGCGGCCTGGTCAAGCACATGGGCCAAGCCGACGGTTTCCCGATCACCACCATCGGCTGGACCGACAAGACGTTCTACTCCAGCAGCACCACCACGCCCAAGGACTACGATCCGACCGTGCGCCCCTGGTACAAGTCGGCAATCGCCGCCGGCAAGCTGACCGTCACCAAGCCCTACGGTGACGTGGCGACGGGCGTGCAGTACGTATCGTTTGCAGCGCCCCTGATGCGCAACGGCGAGGCCACCGGCGCGCTGAGCGGCGCCGTGCCGCTGGATGGCGTGCGAGAGGTGGTGGCCGCCGTGCACCCGACGCCGTCGAGCCTGGCCTTCGTGGTCGCGCGCGACGGCCAGGTCATCGCCCACCCCGATGCCAGGCTGATGCTCAAGCCGGCTACGGACGTGGCCGCCTCGCTGACGCCGGATATGCTGGCCTCGCTGACCAAGGCCACCGCGCCGCTGGAGGTCGAGCTGGCCGGCGCGCCCAAGCTGCTCAAGGCGCAGGCCGTGGGCGGCACCGACTGGTACCTGGTGATCGCGCTGGACAAGGCCGAGGCTACCGCCGGCCTGCGCAACGTGGTGCGGGCGCTGGGCGTGGCGATGGTATTGCTGACGCTGGCGGCAGTGGGCATCGCCGCCTTCTTCACCACGCAATCGTTCCGCCGCCTGTCACAGGTACGCGATGCGATGGACACCATCGGCTCTGGCGGCGGCGACCTGACGCACCGCCTGCCCGTGGTCGGCAATGACGAAGTCGCGCAGATCTCCGCCTCGTTCAACACCTTCATCGACAAGATCGGCGAGGTGCTGCTGGAGGTGCGCACCGGCGTCCACAACATGACGTCGGCCACCGGCGAGATCGAGATGGGTAACCGCGACCTGTCGCACCGCACGGAAGCGTCCGCCAGCAACCTGCAGCAAACCTCGGCCGCGCTCACCGAACTGACGACCAGCGTGAAAAACTCCGCCGAAGCCGCCCTGCAGGCCACGCGCCTGGCGGGCGAGGCCAGCACGACGGCCGCGCGTGGTGGCGAGGTGGTGTCGGGCGCGGTCAGCACGATGGACGAGATCGCCAGGTCATCGGCGCGCATCACCGAGATCATCGGCGTGATCGACAGCATCGCCTTCCAGACCAATATCCTGGCGCTCAATGCCGCCGTAGAAGCGGCTCGCGCCGGCGAAAACGGCCGCGGATTTGCCGTGGTGGCCGGCGAGGTGCGCACGCTGGCACAGCGCAGCGCCGGCGCCGCGCGCGAGATCAAGGACCTGATCCAGGCCTCGGAAGCCAGCGTCAAAACCGGCGCCGAACGCGTGCAGGCGGCCGGCGCAACGATGGGCGAGATTGTCGAGGAGATCCAGCGCGTCACCCGCATCATCGGCGAGATCGACGGCGCCATGCACGAGCAGAGCGCCGGCATCAGCCAGATCGATCGCAGTGTCGCCGAGATGGACCAGGCCACGCAGCAGAACGCGGCACTGGTGGAGCAGTCCACCGCCGCGTCGTCGATGCTCAACGAGCAGGCGCACAGTTTGGCGCGCACGGTCGGCCTGTTCAAGCTGCGCAGTGGCAATGCCTGACCCTTGCAAAGCGGCGCCATAGCCCCTCGGCACGGGAACCACCAACACCGGGCGCCACGCAGAGGAGACCGGTTCGGACGCGTACACGGGCGCCCGGACCGGTGTCGGGCGGCAGATCCGATTCATGATGGCCTCCCGAGGCCTGGAACACGGATTCACGCAAATGGCTAATTGATCACATATAGCCTTTTGCATGTGTATCGTAGATCACTCATAGTGGCGCAGGCAGCGCTACCTCCGGCGATCAGCCGATCCGGCGCCACTGGCGCGCGCAGTACCATGCTCCGAGCACGCCCGCGATCAGGCAGAACGCCCCCAGGCAGCGCTGCTCGAGTGGAGTGAGTCCTGCCAGCCAGTCTCTGCCGGCAGGACTAAGCAGCAGCCATGCCACACCGACGGTAGCCAGTACGAGCATGGCAAGTGCAAACGCTTCCAACATCCGCAACGGACCAATGCCCTTCGCGGCACCGCGGCGTGGATCCGTTTTCATGGCTTCACAAGACAGCAACAGACTAGGCCCGAGACAGTGGCATGACGGCCATCCGGGAGCGGTTCCGGAGCTCACCATGCCTGCACAGCTGATTCCAGTCTAGTCTTCCGCCGACATACCGTCGTTCCGCTCCGGCTCCAGGATGGGCCGGGCGAGAATGTCCTTTCCGCCATGGGCCAGCAGGTCGAATGCATGGAAAACCACCCGATCAACCCCGCGATACAGGCGGTGATGCAAGGCAATGCACCCGGTCGAAGTCTGAGCGGCCAATGCCGTCCGCGAAAACCACTAGACTTCGATACACCGGCTGAGCGATTCCATCAATTCGTTGCGCTGACCGGTTGAATCCGCAGGGCGATACGGTCAGCCGACGATATGACTTGAGGAGCCGGGCCAAATGGGAAGCACCAACGCAGTTGCGGCGGCGGCAGTCGCCTTTGTGGGCAGCCACTTTCTCTTATCCCATCCGCTGCGCAGGCGTTTGGTCAGCGCATTTGGCGAAGCGGGGTTTCAGGGCGTCTATTCGCTGATAGCGGTCTCGACGCTCGGCTGGCTGATCCTGGCCTACCTAAAGGCGCCCCTGACGGCACCGCTATGGCCGGTAGGAAACGCGCTCTGGGCGGTTGTGACCGCCGTCATGCTGATCGCATCGATCCTCCTGATGGGCTCTCTGATCCGCAACCCTGCGCTTCCCACCGGCGGCCGGCCCCGCACGTTCCCGGACGCGGCGCGCGGCGTGTACGCGGTGACGCGCCACCCGATGATGTGGTCGTTCGCACTTTGGGGGCTTTGCCACGTCGCGGTGTTCCCGGTGGCCAAGAACATCATAGTCGCAGCGGCCATCATCCTCCTCGCGCTCGTCGGCGCCGCATTGCAGGACCGGAAGAAGGAGCGGCTCCAGCCCGATCTCTGGCCCGCATGGGAGTCGAAGACCAGCTATCTGCCGTTCGCGGCGATCGCCGCCGGCCGTGCGCGGCTGGGCGGATTCGGCTTGCACGCGCTGTTGGGCGGCCTCGTCGTCTGGCTCGCAGCGACTTGGGCCCATCTCCCACTCGCCGGTTGGGCTGCGGGTATCTGGCGCTGGCTGTAGCCGCGGCCCGGGCTGTACGCCATGCAACGGTCGCGGGACCGCCAGTTGGCGCTCCCGAGCAGTGAACGCATTGCCCGAGGCCGCTGTTGAAAACCGCAGACTCTTCGAGAATATCGCGTTGCTTCTCCGAGTCGGTGCGCGGGTATCCGTTTGGACACGGCGACGCATCGGGGCGAGTCCGACAGGACTGCTACGTGTCGAGGCGAGCGGACGCCGGTTCGTCAATCTCCCGCGACTCGCGCCGACGCCGGCTTTGCTTGTACAGGCATCGCTCGCCGGCCATGCAGGCTAGCGCTTCGCGCGCGTGTCGGACGGCCGTTCCGTGAACGTTTTCCGATAGTCCGTGGCGAACTGCCCGAGATGGGCGAATCCCCAGCGCGTCGCGATCTCGGTGATCGAGGCCGTTTCGTCCGGATCCTGCAGCGCCATTCTCACGCGCCGCAGACGCACGTCCTTCAGATGGCGCATGACGCCGACATCGCGCCATTGCTGGAACGCACGGTGCAGCGTGCGGACGCTGCAATGCGATGCCGCCGCGATGTCGGTCAGCGTCAGCGGTCGCTCCGCGTGTTCCTCGATGAACGCGACCGCGCGTCTCACGCAGGCGGACGCAACGCCGCCTTCCGCCGGCAGCGCGTCGGTCAGTTGTTCGCCGACCAGGCACATCAGCAGGATTTCTTCCGCCCGCGGGAGTTGCATCGCTCTGAGCGCGGCCGGCGCGTCGGGATCGAGCAACTGTCTGACCAATTGAACCGAGGCGAGCCAGCGGTCGCGGCGTGGCGCATCAAGCAGCGCCGGCACGGGGAGTGCGGACGGCGGCTCGCGCCCCGCGATGCTGCGCCAGATGTCCGCGATGCGGCACGCGTCGACGCGCACGCCGAGTTGTACGTTGTCCGCGCTGTAGCGGAATTCCGCTCGCGCATCCGATGCGACGAGCACCGTCGATCCGGTGCCGCCCATATGATCGACCGGGCCGCTGCGGGCTTCCGAGCGTCCCGCCAGCGTAGTGAGCACGAGCGCGAAGTCGCCGCAAATCTCGGGCCGGATCGAAATGTCGGTGCCGTACGCGAACCATGTCAGCGCCATGCCGTTGCCGTCGAGCTTGAACATGGTGACGGGCATCGTGCGGCGCTCGCCGGCCGTGAACCGATACGGGCGATAGATGCGGCCAATCCTGGTGCGCGCGTGCTCGAGGTCGTCGGACTGGAACAGCAGCGCGCCACGCGGAATATCGCTACCGGGCAAGAGCGGCGGGAAATGCAACGCCGGCGGGTGCAGGCGGGGAAGCCGGTCGTTCATCATTGGTCTCCTGGGTGGCGGGCCGCTCGTTGTCACGGACAACGAAAAATGGCGTTTTTCCGATATTGGCGACGCAACCGCGATAGTCACCCGCGCATGTTCCGGGAATGATGGGATCGTGTGCGACGCCCGGTCGCGGCGAGCGACCGGATGCCCGGACAGGTCTCCACTCCAAAAGCATTATACGGATTCCACTTGCCACGTGCCCCGCCTGCGACACACCCGCCCTTCCACGACCCGACGAGACAGCGAACGTGACGACGCGCCAGTACCGAAACGCTGCGCGTCTTCACGAAAAGGTGCGTCCGACGATTCGTGGCAATGGGCCAGGAGTCATTCAATACCCGTATTCAAAACAAGAAAACGATCCGAGGGCCTTTAAAAGGTCGTGGGAACATCGGGCTTGTCGACGCTCGGCGTTCCCACGATTGCAGGGTCCTGCGAGACAAAAGGAGATGATGTTCATGCGTGAAATAGACCTGCATTCGCTGGCCGACGACGCCAGGCTCGGTGCTTTGCATTACGTGGTTCTTTTCTGGTGCGCATTGATTATCGTGTGCGACGGGTACGATCTGGCTGTTGCCGGCATCGCATTGCCTTCGATCATGAAGGAGATGGGCGTCAATCCGGCGAAGGCCGGCTTCATGATGAGTTCCGCGCTATTCGGCATGATGTTCGGAAACATTGTGTTTGGCACGATCGCGGACCGGATAGGACGCCGTCGGGCCATCGCCATCTGCCTGACGCTGTTCAGCGTTTTCACTGCCGCCGCCGGATTGGCCACGACGCCCGTTGTATTTGCCGCCGCCCGCTTCATGGCGGGTGTCGGCATCGGGGGCGTGATGCCGAATGTCATTGCCCAGATGACGGAGTATGCGCCGCGGCGAATTCGCAACACGATGGTCGCGGTGATGTTCAGCGGCTATTCGATAGGCGGCATGTTGGCCGCCATGATGGGCAAGGAAATGATCGAGCTTTACGGGTGGCAATCCGTTTTCATCGCCGCGGGCGCGCCGGTGTTGCTGGTTCCGTTCCTCCTGAAATGGATGCCCGAATCGATACCGTTCCTGATCAAGCGCGACCGGAAAGCGGAATTGGCGTACATCGCCGGGAAATTCGATCCGACTTACCAACCGGAGCCGGGTGACCGATATAGCGTTCCGAGCGAAGACAAGGTCAACAGCGCGCCGGTTCGGCAATTGTTTGCCGACGGCCGAGGATACAGCACGATCATGTTCTGGATCGCCTGTTTCATGTGCCTGTTCATGGTCTATGCGCTCAGTTCGTGGCTGACCAAATTGATGGCGAATGCGGGGCACAGCCTCGGCTCCGCATTGACTTTCGTACTGGTTCTGAATTTCGGGGCGGTGATCGGTGCCATCGGTGGCGGCTGGCTCGCGGACACGTTCCAGGCCAAGCGGGTGTTGGTCGTGATGTATCTGCTCGCAGCGGTGTCGATTACGATGCTCGGCTACAACGTGCCGACCTTTTGGTCGTTTGTGCTGGTTGGTCTCGCCGGCGCCACGACCATCGGGACTCAGATCGTCAACAGCGCGTATGCCAGTCAGTTTTACCCGATGGCGATCCGTTCGACCGGCATTGGCTGGACGCTTGGCGTCGGTCGCGGCGGCGCCATTCTTGCGCCGATCGTGATCGGCATCCTGGTGGAAATCGAGCTGCCGCTCGAGCAGAACTTCATGGCGATCGGCTTGCCCGCGCTCGCCGCGGCGTTTGCGGTTGGCTTGATTGACCAACGACGCTCGGCGTCGCCTCATGTCCACCCTGCAACCGGAGTTGGCAAGCGAGTGCCGCAAGGCTGATCAACTTGCCGGAGCGGGCAGCAACTGGAAGGTATGTCGTTCATCGTCGCGCCTGCTTACGGTGAAAGATGGCGTGCTTTCGATATGAATGGCGCTGCCACGATAGTGCCGGGCGAGCGTTCGTGGGATGATGCCCAATGTGCGACGCTCAGCGAGCGAGCGGCCGGGAATTCGCACGACATCAACTACAAAGCAGTGCGAAGTTGTTTGGTTTGATTTTGCCTGCGTTCCGTCGCGATCGCCCCGTGCGCAGCACGTCCGTCTATCCTGGGAACCGATGAGAACACGAACATGATGACGCTCTATCGCGGCATGGACCGCGCGGCGCTCGACGTTGCTTACAACAACGTCGATGCCATCCCCGATTTTCCCACCGTACTGGCCGATTTTCAGGCGCGCAGCGCGAAGCTCTACGAGCGCGAGTCGTGCCGCCGCGACCTTTGCTATGGCGACAGCCCGCGTGAACGCTATGACTGGATCGCATGCGGGCAGCCTGATGCGCCGACGTTCGTATTTATCCACGGTGGCTATTGGCAGAATTGCGCGAAGGAAGATTTCGCGTTCATCGCAAGCGGCCCGCTCGCGCACGGGTTCAATGTCGTACTCGCCGAGTATACGCTGGCGCCCGACGCTTCGATGACACAGATTGTCGGTGAAATCGGTCGCCTGCTCGATCATCTTGCGGCCGATCGCGACGGGCTCGGGACGGGAGAGCGGCCGCTCGTGCTGAGCGGCCATTCGGCTGGCGGGCACCTGACTGCGATGTATCGCGGGCACCCGGTCGTGACGAGTGCGCTGCCGATCAGTGCGCTCGTCGATCTGGAGCCGATCAGCCTGTCATGGCTCAACCACAAACTGAAGTTGTCGGCCCGGGAGATCGATGCATTCAGCCCGCTGAAACATATCGGCAAGGGCGTGCCAACGGTGGTCGCGGTCGGCGGTGCGGAGTTGACGGAGCTCGTGCGGCAGTCGGATGAATATGCGGCCGCGTGTGCGGCCTCCGGCGAGACGGTCGAGTTGATCCACGTACCGGGTTGCACGCATTTTTCGACACTCGAGACACTCGCGCGTCACGACGGTTGCCTGGCGCAGGCACTTGTGGCGGTCGCGGGACGGTGACACCGCGCGCCGCAGCCGAACGCGGCTGGGGCGCTGATTCAATTGCAAGGCGATCTTGTTCAGATCGCCTTGCGAGTAGCCGGGCAGATTGGTGCCTTTGGCGAAGTACTGCCGGAGCAGTCCGTTGGTATTCTCGTTCGTGCCCTGCTGCCACGGGCTTTGTGGATCGCAGAAGTAGACCTGCACGTTGGTCGCGATTGTGAGTTGCTTGTGCTGTGCGAGCTCCACGCTTCAATCCCATGTGATCGCTCGGCGCAGATCCGCAGGCAACTTGTGAACCTGTTTGCTCAGTGCGGATACGACGCTGTCGGTATCCTTGCCCTTCACCTTCGCGAGAATGGTGAAACGCGGCGCAGTTTGCCGTTGATGGCCAGACACGAGCTCCCAGGCTCTCCCATCCGTTGACGTTGCCCCGTATCGGCTCAACCCGCCGTGGCGTGCTACTTCACGACTGATCGTCGATGGCGACCGAATCAGTCGGCGAAACCACCAGTACACCGTTTTCCAGGCCGGAAAGTCCTTGGGTAGCATGCGCCAGCCCACCCCGAGCGCACCAGGTATCGCAAGGCGTTGATGACCTCCCGCAGATCGGCCTTCCTGCGCCGCCCTCGCTGTGCGGGCTTCGGCGGCAGCCCCTCCATCGCTGCCCATTCCATGTCCGCCAGATCGCGCGGCTACCGCTTTGTCTTGGCCACCATGCTTGCCTGCCGCTCTCGATGTTCCTTTTTCCACATCCGAACGTTAGAACGCATCTACGGCGAATTTTCAAACGAGCTTTAAATCCGCTGGGACCCACAGATGGCCGCCGCACGCCTGTTGTCCCTTTATTAGGGGCTGCCCGCCTCCACCCAAGAATCGGGAATCGCTCCAAATCGGATTGATAGAGGTTCTCCGATCCTTTTTCTTCCAAGCTGCACGTTACGTCCTGCGTTACCAGGCTGGTGACGATTTGTCAGAGTATTTTTCGCATTTCTTATAGGACAAATCTTATAATGGAACCCTCTCCATAGAGCAAGCTTGCCGCCAGGGCGGCTGACCTCGGTTCGACAAGTCTACCGGATTTGTCTTCCACACTAAGGTACAAGCATGCGCAATTTGCCATGTTGCCGGCCCTTCGAGCTGGCATCAGATCGTTGTCTGCATTCCGGATCCGAGGCCGGTCAACTGCATAGCACCACGTTGGCGGTACGTCTTGCCCTAACGGCGCTGTTCCTCCCCTACACCGCTGTCGCCCAAATCTACGACCAGACGATCGACATCGATCAGTCGAGTACGGTGAACCTGACCAAGCCGGGCTCGACGGTGCTGGTGGGGACCGGGGTGACTATTGCCCCGGGAAGCGGTTCGGGCATCGTAGGCAGGCCGGGCGACACCTGGGAAATCACCAATCGCGGAACGATTCAATCGTCAGGCGATCCGGCTATACGGCTGAACGGACCGGGCAGCGTTCTCAACGAGCATGTCATCAGCGGCGGTAGCCAGGGGATTTATGGGGCTGCCGGGCTTCGCGTGACCAACGCTGCCGGTGCATTGATCCAGGGGTACTCTGGCGTTGCCGCGTCCGGCCAGATACTGATGAACAACGCAGGTACCATCAGCGGAACCTACTACGGGCTGAGTGCCTCCCTACCGAACGGCGGCACAGGGGCTGACGTCGTCAACCGTGGTGAGGTGCTGGGCGGGTATGCGGGGATCTACTTGTCTTCCGGCTCCACCTCCTCGGTGTCCAATACGGTTCATAACCTCGCCGGTGGACAGATTCGCGCGAGTTTCCCGGCCGGCGACGGTGTAACGGTACTCCACGGCACGAGCGTCATCACGAACGATGCCGACGGAACCATAGCAGGTGGCCGCTCCGGGATTTCAGGGACCGACTTGCTTACCGATCTCCATGTCGTGAACGCAGGTACCGTGACCGGAGAGTTGGGTTCTGGGATCTGGTCCTATGGTGGCGGACCCGTTTCGAACCTCGCGGGCGGAAGTATCAGCGGCGCGGGCGGGGTTGCCTATGTACGCAGCCGGTACAACTCGGCCAACGTGCTCGTGAACGCCGGGACGATCAACGGTAACGCAGCCAGTTTTGTTGGCGGAAGCGGCAAGGACGCGGGATCCGGTGCTGGCGTGTACTTTGGCGCCGTCAATGCGTCCTACGGCGGCTTCGTCAACAACGAAGCGGGCGGGAGTATCAATGGGACGGTCTACGGCATTTACAGCGGCGCTGCGTCAACGGCTTCCGACGCTGGACCGGTCAGCGTCACCAACGCCGGCTCCATCGTCGGGCAGACCGGCATTGCGCTGAACGGCGCCGACGGCATGGTGATCAACAAGGGAGTCATCACCGGAAGCGGCGGCAATGCCATCGTGTTTGAACAAACGGGCTCCTTTGCCAATATGCTGACCCTGGACACCGGTTCGGTGCTCAATGGAAATGTGCTGGGTGGCCGTGGCAGCAACGAACTGATCCTGCTGGGCGCCAACGTGGAGGACACCTCCAAGTTTCGCAACTTCCAGACGCTGTCGATGCAGGGCAATGACTGGACCCTGACCGGTACTGGCGGTTTCGCGACCAGCGCTACGGTCGCCAGCGGTACGCTGCGCGTCGACGGCACTTTGACTACGCCGATGACCCACGTGCAATCGGGTGCGACCCTGGGAGGCAGTGGAACCCTGGTTGGGAACGTCGTAAACGACGGAACGCTCGCCCCGGGCGGCGCGGGAAATGCAGTTGGCACACTGACGATCAATGGCAACCTCACGCTTACCAGCAGTTCCGTACTGAACTATCGGCTCGGTCAGGCCGGCACGGCCGGAGGGACTCTGAATGACCTCACCGTCGTCAGCGGTGATTTGTCGCTGGCCGGCACGCTCAATGTCTCCACCTCGCCAGGCGGCACGTACGGCCCCGGCCTTTACCGGCTCTTCAACTACGGCGGAACCTTGACCGACAACGGTCTTGCGCTAGGCAGCATGCCCGCCGGCAGTGACAACACGTTGCTGACCTCGATCCCGGGACAAGTGAACCTGGTCAATCGTGCCGGTCTGCACCTGACCTTCTGGGACGGCGACAACGGACCGAAGCACAACAACCTCGTCGATGGCGGCAACGGCATTTGGCAAAGCGCTGGCGGCAACGACAACTGGACCATTGCTTCCGGCGCAATCAACGACTCCTACGCCAATGGGAGCTTCGCAACCTTCGCAGGGGCGCCGGGTACTGTCACGGTAGATAACAGCCGTGGCGATGTCACCTCCTCAGGCATGCAATTCGCAATTGACGGCTACCGCGTCCAGGGCGATCCGATCACCTTGTCCACCAGCAGCAACATCATCCGGGTGGGCGACGGGACAGCGGCCGGCGCCGGCTTTTCAGCCAGCATTGCTTCGGTACTGCGCGGCGCGGGTGGCATCGAAAAGACCGATCTGGGTACATTGGTGCTGGCCGGCGCCAACAGCTATACCGGCAGCACGACCATCAGCGGCGGCGTCCTCCAGGCCGGCGCGGCAAACGTCTTCGCGCAGAGCAGCAACGTGATCGTCAACCGTGCTGGTTCCCTGAACCTCAACGGCCACGACCAGATCGCCAACCAACTTTCCGGTGACGGTTCAGTGCTGCTCGGTAGCGCCACGCTGACCGCCAACAACGCCTCCAGCACCGAGAGCAGCGCCTTCAATGGCGTATTCAGCGGCACCGGCGGACTGGCCAAGACTGGCAACGGAACACTAGTGCTCGCTGGGGCGGGTTCTCAGGTCGGGTCCGTGGACGTGCGACAAGGTACGCTGCGCTTCGAGCATGGTGGCGCGTTCACGACTACGGGCGACTTCACTACCCAGTCCGGTGCCAGCACGGATATTGGCGAGCAGGCGACAACGCTGGTGGTGGGTGGCTCCTTCACCCAGACCAGCGGCGCCAACCTGGCCGTCACGCTTGGCGCCTCACCGGACATCACCGCGCAGACTGCTAACCTGGACGGCACCCTGACCGTCAAGGGCTTCGACGCTGGTACCCAACCGGTACGCGCCAGCGCGATCCAGGGTCAGACCTACACGGTGCTGCATACCACCGGCGGGATAACCGGCAACTTCAACAACAATCCGCTCACCAACATCGGCCCGGATTATCTGCCGGCGACAGGTGCCATATCTGCCGACGGCAAGGACTACAACCTCGGTTTTCGTCTGGCCTGGACCCAAGGCGGCCAGACGCTGGGCACAGGCACCTTCTCCATGGCGCAGAACACCGCCTTTGACGTGGATCTGGCGTTGACCAACCAGACGGGCCCCTTCAACAGCGGATGGGATGGCAAGAGCCTGACCAAGTCAGGTGAGGGCCTGCTGGTACTGTCCAACGCCGGCAACACGTACAGCGGTGGCACCACCGTCAATGGCGGCGTGCTGCGGGCTGGCGCGGCCAACGTATTCGCGCAAAGCAGCGATGTGGTGATCAACAGCGGCGCAACGCTCGACCTCAACGGCTACCAGCAGGTGGCCAGTCGGCTGACCGGCGCGGGGGCGATCACCTTGGGCAGCGCAGTGCTGACTGCCAACAACGCCACCGAGGCTGACAGCACGACATTCAGCGGCAATATCGCGGGGACTGGCGGTCTGACCAAGATTGGCGCGGGGACGCTGACGCTCAGTGGAGAGACGCTGTACCGCGGCGACACCCGTGTGCAAGGCGGAGAGCTGGTGCTCGATGGCCGCTGGGGCGGCGCCCGGTTGCAAAGCAACATCATCGGGCAGCCCGGCAGCGCGCTGCTCTTGCGCGACGGTGCCGTGCTGACCGGCAGTATCGATCCGCTGGATGTCAGCGTGGATGCGGCCAGCACCTGGAACATCACCGCGAATTCGGTCGTCAACCAGTTGAGCAATGCCGGGACGATCGGGTTTACTGCCCCGCCGCTGCCGATGACCCAGGGCCGTACCCTGACGGTCAACAACCTGAATGGCCTGGGTGGCAGGATTGGCCTGTACACGGTGTTGGGCAATAGCGGCTCGCTCACCGACCGGTTGGTGATAGATGGCGGCAAGGCTACGGGCCTGTCGGTGCTGCAGATCCACAACGCAGGCGGCCTGGGCGATCAGACCACTGGCAACGGTATTCCGGTAGTGGTCACCACCAATGGCGGCGCCACCGAGGCTACCGCCTTCGATCTGGGCAACCCGGTGTTGGCCGGCGCCTATCGCTATAGCCTGCAGCGCGGAGGCAGCGGCGCGCCGGAAGACTGGTTCCTGGTCAGCAACAAAAGCAACGGTCAACCCGACTACCGGGCCGAAACCTCCCTGTACAGCGCGCTGCAAACTCAGGCCGTGCGCTATGGTGATGCCGTGCTGGGTGCGTTTCACGAACGCCGCGGCGCCAATGCCGACCTGGAGCCGGGACACGACCAGCGCGTGTGGACGCGGGTCATCGGCCAGAATGACCGCAGTAGCGGCGCCGGAAGTGGCCTGCAAGGTCACAATGTACGCAGCGAAGCCAATATCGCCGCGCTGCAGATCGGGGGCGATCTGTACGGCGCGCAGCGTGGCGAAGCCTCGACCCGTGCTGGCCTGTACGGGGCGATCGGCCAAAGCAATGGCTGGGCCGATCACGTCGACGCGGCCGGCTCCCGCTCGCGCGCCGGCGACAGCGACTTCACCGGCTACAGCCTCGGGCTCTACGGCACCTGGCTGGATGGTCATGGCAGCTACGTCGACGCGGTGCTCCAGGGCACTTACTACGACACGAAAAGCCGCTCGAACGAGGGCATGAGGCTGTCCACGGGCGGCTATGGCGTCGCCGCCTCGCTCGAGGCGGGTCGCCGCTACGAGCTGGCACCGGGCCTACACCTGCAACCGCAGGCCCAGATGGTGTACCAGCACCTGAACCTGCGCGATGCGTCCGATGCTGCCAGCCGGGTGCTGTTCCCCAGCACCGACACCGCACTACTGCGTCTAGGAGCCCGCCTGAGCAAGGATCTGCAATTGTCCGGACAGGCGCCAGGCACGACCTGGGCAAGTGCCGACCTGCTGCAGCGTGTGGGCGATCGCACCCGCACGCGCTTCAGCACCCCGACCCAGGGCGATGTCGGCTTCAGCAACGACCTGCCTGGCACGGCGCTGCGCCTGCAGACCGGTGTCGAAGGCCAGGTGCGCAAGAATGTCACGGTGAACGCGCGCATTGGCGTGGAGCACAGCATCGACGGCTCGGGCTTCACCAGCCTCAATGGGCAGGTTGGGCTGAAAATCGCGTTCTGACGTAGCGCTACGAAAATCCCGGCGAAGCGGGAACATTGTGGTGGGCCCGGTACTTCGACAGTGCCGGGCCTGATTTTCCGCTCGCCGCTACGTTTGCCATCGAACGAGTGCGATACTCACAACTGTGCAAGGTAGTCTTTGAAGCGCCGCCCGTTCTGTGGACGGAAGTACTCGTCCATCTCCTTGATCCCGGTGATCCGGTCCAACCTGAAATTCCGGAAATCTTCACGTACCGTGCACCATGCCGTCAGAAGCCAGGCTTCGTCGAAAAGCGTCATCCCCAAAGGATGGAGGTGACGGCGGCTGTGCCGACCTTCGACATCGCAATAGGTAAGTTCCACGATACGCCGCTCGCGAATGACCCTGCGCAAGGTACCACTCCATTTCGCGGCAAGATCGTCGCTCGCCCGCGGCCGCGATGCAGCCAGAAGAGGCAGCGTCCGGAACCTCTCGCCCCTGTCTGTGCCCATAGCTGCGGCGACCTTGCCTGAAACGCGCTCGGCCGCGTTGTGCAAGCCGCCTCCATCACGCGCCATCACAAGGCGCAAGCCGAGCATGATCGCTTCCATCTCATCGGGATCGAACTGTAGCGGAGGCAGGAAATACCCCTTTTCCAGCTGATAGCCGAGCCCGGACTCGCCCCGAACCGGCGCGCCCATTGCCTGAAGACTGGCTACGTCGCGATAGATAGTGCGCGGCGAAACACCAAGACGCTGCGCAAGCACATCGGCTGAAATGGGATAACGAGCGAGGCGAAGCTGATCTAGAAGAGCGAAGAGCCGAAGAATTTTCATGGAGCCAGCCTGAAGCATACCCCTGACAGAAGGTGTCAGGGGGGGCAGCTAAAGTGGAGCTTCAACGAGCAGCACATTAAGGAGCCAATGGCCCATGACTCAGCATTATATTGAAATCGTCACTTACAAGGTTGGTAATCCCACCGAGGCGGACCGACATCGCCGCAACGCATGCATGCTCGCCGCAAGACTGCCGGGCTTCGGGGGATGGCAGTCACTCAGCGATGGCAAGGGCCAGGGCGCCCGCGCGGATGTAGTTCTCTGGGCCAGCCCCGAAGCGGCCGAGGCGGCAGCGGAAATAGTAGGCTCGTCGGCGGAATTTGCCGATTTCCGCGCAACGATTACCGAGTTTGGCAGCATAGGACACTACGCGGCCCCAGCCGGGGGGCTGGCATTGATGCAATCCGGAGATGGCATTGAGGTCGGGCGGTTTCGATTGCGCCAGGGTATCAGTGAAGAGGTCATGCGCGCGGCCCATGTCAAAATGATCGCAGACCACCTGTCTCGCCAGCCCGGCTGGCGCGGGCAAAGGCTGGTCCGGCTGCAGGACGGAATTTTCATGGATATCGCCTTCGCCGTGACTCAGGCACAATCGCAAATCATCTGCGATAGCTGGGCCGGCAATGCGGACTGTCAGGCATTCCTCAATCTGATTGAGCCGATCAGCATGGAGTTCGGGTCCATTGCCTGACTTGGCGCCGATGAGAGATGAACCCCTGCGGCGGAACGTGGGTGACCTGTATCGGACCGCCTCGCATTGACGCGACCTGCCAGGTGCGTCGCGATCCTCGTTGCCCGTGATCCAATCTGCGAAGCGTGCGACGGCAAATCAGAACTATCTGACATATCGCTTCCGGCGTCTTTCTTTGCGCTATGACCGTGCGGGGCTACCGGGATGAATCCGTCATGCAGGCGTCGAGCCGCTCGTTGCAACCACGTCGACCAGTTGCTGCCGAACCCAGGTGTGGGCTTGATCGCTATGGAAGCGCTCGTGCCAGATCATCGCAGGCGACAGAGGTGGCATCTGCAGCGGCAATTCCAGGAGTACGAGGGGCAGCCGATCGGCCAGCAGGCGCGCCAATCGGCTCGGGAGCGTGAGAATCATGTCGTTGTCCGCGACCATCATCGCGCCGGCGAGAAAGTGAGGGACTCGCAGCGCAACGTGGCGGTCGAGCGCGTTCTTCGACAAAGCAGTGTCAACCGCGCTCTCTCCCACCCCTGAAATGGTCACCGCGATGTGGCGCAGGGCCAGATAGTGCTTGAGATCGAGTCCGACGGCTGCAGCACGATGGCCTGACCGCACCAGGCACACCAGCTTGTCCTCGTAGAGGACGCGACGATGCAGGCTGCCGGGCAATGCGTCGAAAATCCCCAGGGCGAGATCCACAGCGCCTTCTTCGACCAGGCGCACGTTGTCGCCCATGGGTTGCGCGATATGCAGGCTCAGCGCAGGCGCCTGGCGCTCGAAGCGGGCAATCAGCCCGGCCCCGACCACCAGGCTCAGGTGGTCATGGGCCGCAATCGTTATCCGTCCCGTCGCAGTGGCCGGATCGAAGACGGCCGGCGAAACGATACTCCGGGCGTCCTCCAGTAACCGGGCCACCGGGCCTGCCAGCATTTCGCCGCGGGTGGTCAACTCCAACCCCAGCTTGCCGCGCACCACCAGGCGGTCGCCCAACATCACTCGAAGTCGCCCCAGGGCGCGGCTGGCCGCGGGCTGGCTCAGGCCCAGGAGCAGTCCAGCCTGGGTAACGCTCCGCACGCGAACGAGCGCATCGAAGAGTTTGAGCAGGTTGAGGTCGATCGATGCTAAATCCACTTGACGCATAGTCACTATACCTTTCATGCCATTGTGACATACAGGCTCAGGATGCACTCTTCAGGTTCGACTGAACGGGAGATATTGCATGAACACTACCTATCCCTACGCCGTCTTCGGCGTATCCGGCCGCACCGGCGCCGCCGCTGCTGATGCCCTGCTGCGTGCCAAGCAACCCGTGCGCGTTGTGGTGCGCGATTTGGAAAACGGGCGACCGTGGTCTGCTCGCGGCGCCGAGGTTGTCGTTGCCGACCTGACCGACCTGGATTCGGTCACAGCGGCACTACGTCAGGTCAGAGGTGCCTATGTGATCAGCCCTCAGCACTACAGCCGTGAAAACCTGTTTGAGCTGGCGGAGTTGATTGCCGATGTCATTGCGAACGCTGCCGTTGCGACGTCTGTACCCAAGCTGGTTGCGCTCTCCTCGATTGGCGCGGACCGCGAGAGCGGCACCGGCTGGATCCAGATGAACCGCTTGTTCGAGCAGCGGCTTGGCGGTACGGGAATCCCCGTCACCTTCCTGCGTGCGGCCTACTTCATGGAAAACTGGACCCCGATGGTGGAGCGGGCCCTGCGCAGCGGCGCGCTGCCGAGTTTCCTGGTCCCGCCGCAACGCCTCGTTTCGATGGTGGCCACGGCGGATGTCGGCCAAGCGGGGGCTGATTTGCTGCTGGAGGAATGGACGGGTACCCGGGCGGTTACCCTCGCCGGCCCTGAAGAGTATTCGCCGAACGACGTTGCCGCAGCCATGGAAGCCGTGCTCAAGCGACCGATCGGTGTGGCTGCGCTACCCGAAGCAGACTGGCCCGCCGCGCTGGTGGATGCCCACTTCTCCACTGCCGCGCTCGCGGGATTCACCACCATGACCCAAGGCCTCAACAGCCGCCACATCGCCGTAGGGACAGATCCCGATGCCGAGCAGCGTTGGGGGACGACGCCGCTGGCGCACCTCATTGCCGAGTTGGTGAAGCAGCAGCGCTGAAAGAGGACGTAGATAGCCCGGAACCTGCGGAGGTACGCCCTTGCACTGCCCCGTAGCTGTCATGAGCTGCAAGGCGTACGGTCTCGGCACTCCAACCGCCACCCAAGACTTTGTAGAGGGTAATGCGGTTGTGCAGCGCCGCCATTCGCACCTGGACGAGTGCCTGTTCTGCCTCGAACAACGTCCGCTGCGCGTCCATCACGGCGAGGTAGTCGACCCCACCGTTCCGGTACTGCAGGTCGAGCAGCACGAATGCAGCGCGGGCGCTCTGCGCCTGTGCTTGCGTGGCGCGCAGTTGCTCTTTCCAGGTAGCACTGCCGGCAAGCGCATCGGCCACTTCGCTGAAGGCCACCTGGATGGTTTTCCGGTACTGGGCGGTGGCGATCTCGCGATCGACTTTGGCTGCATCCAGGTTGGCCTGATTCGCGCCGAAGTCGAAGATCGGCACGGTGATCTGTGGGGTGAACGACCAGGCGCGCGAGGCTTCGTTGAACAGGTTCGACAGGCCGGTACTGGCCCGGCCGAACGAGCCGGTCAGTTCCACCCGCGGGAAGAATGCGGCCCTGGCGGCGCCGATATTGGCGTTGGCAGCCATCAACTGGTGTTCCGCGGCTTCGATATCGGGCCGGTGCGTGAGCAGCGCCGACGGCAGACCCGCTGGCAGGTCGGCGAGGAAGCCGTCGAGCGCAGGCAATGCGCCATCGCCCTGAGCTAAGTCTGCGGGCCAGTTCGGCACGCCGAGCAGCAGGACCAGGGCATTGAGGTCTTGTGTGCGCTGGCGCTCGTACTGCGCAAGGCTCGCTCGGGCATTCTCCAGCAGGCCTTCGGCTTGGCGCAGGTCCGTTTCGGTGCCAATGCCATTGGCATGGCGAAGCTGGATCAGTGACAGCGACGCGCTGCGCGATTGCACGGTCTGCCAGGCGACATCGTAGAGCGAGTCGTCTGCGAGCAGCGAGAGATAGCCGCTGGCGACGGCCGCCACCAAGCCGATCTGCACCGTCTTGCGGGAGGCTTGCGTGCCCAGGTAGTTGGCCAGCGCCGCCTCCTTGAGGCTCTGGATGCGGCCGAACAGATCCAGCTCGTAGGCGGTGATCCCCACGCCATAGGCGGCGATGTCGCCGCTGACTTCGGGGCGCTCCTTGCTCTGCCGAAGTGCGGCGTTGAGGGTGGGCCACTGCGCGGCCCGCTCTATGCGGAACTGGGCCTGGGCGCGCTGCACATTGAACGCGGCCAGTTGCAGGTCCTGGTTGTTGTCCAGGGCGATCTGGATCAGGCGCTGGAGCCGCGCATCGGGGAACACCTGCTTCCAACCTAGCTCGGCGACAGCCACCTGCGGGGCGTTGACTGGTTGCGCCCCACGAGGGTAACCAGCCGCGAGCGGCACGGCTGGGCGTTCATACCGAGGCGCCAACGAGCACCCGGCCAGAAGCAGAGCGAGCGCAGCGTACAGCGCGGTGACGGAGGTCATCTTGTTCATCAGGGCTTATCCACGCCAGGGACAGGAGGACTGCACACGTGGACGTGCCCAGCACGACCAGCTCCGTGTCAGCACTATGTGGCACCAGGAGGTGTCGTGAACCTCTGTGGCGACCGTATCCGGATCTCGGTCCGGGCCGACTCTGGCTGACACCCCGCTGTTGGCGACCAGCAGAATGGTGAAGCCCAGGCAAAGGCATGCCCAATTGAATCTGGCGCTACGCATCGCCCGCCTCCTTTGCACCCAGGTTCGAAGCGCGACGGCGAGTCCCAATGCTGGACGCACCGATGCCGAGCAGCAGCAAGCTGGCGAAGATCCAGGACATGTACTCCAGCAAGGCGGTCGCCGGGACGATATCCGCCACGGCACCGGTCACCAGCACGGCGAGGAGGAACGATGCCGCCGTGGCGGTATCCAGCAGCGCGACCACCCGGGCGCAGTATGCGTTGGGGACGCTGGTGTAGAGACGCAACAGGCTCAGGGACAACACCAGCCCCTCCGCTACGCCGGCCATCGCCACCAGCATGAGTGCCAGCATGAGCGAGTCGATCTGGGCCAGGGCCCAGGTGCTCAAGCACATCAGGAACAGGCTGGCGACCATCACCTGCCCGTAGCGCGGCATCGCCCCGCGCCAGGACGACAGCAGCAGTCCGCCAAGCATGCCCAGGCCGTAGGCGCCGAACAGGAGACCGACGTCGCTCGGCGTGCGGCCCAGCACCTGCGACACGTAGACCAGCGCCAGGATCTCGAAGCTGCCCAAGGCCAGCGTGACCAACACACTGGCCGCCAGCGGCACCAGCAAGACGCCGCCGAAGCGCGCGATCGCCCCGCGCAGGTCGTCGAGGATTCCTCGCTCAGGATCGGTCGAAGGGGTGTGAACCACGGCGGGTAGCAGCAGGCAGCACACCCCGGCGAGCAGCAGCAGGACGCCGATCAGGATCGCCACCAGGTCGAGGCTGTACCGGCTGGCCAGGACACCGGCCAGCACTGTGCCCGCAGCCATGCCGCCCATACGCACACCCATGATCAGCGCGTTGGCTCGCGGCAAGGCGGATTCGGATGCCATTCTGGGCAGCAAGGCGCTGGCGGCCGGCGAGAAGAATCTGTTGCAGGCGGCACCGAGCGCGGCGATCACATAGAGCGCGCCCAGTTCACCGCGTACTACCGGTACCAGCAGCGCGAAGCTCACCAGCAGGCGTGCAGCACAGGACCAGAACAACACGCGATTGAGTTTCATCCGGTCGACGATGGCGCCGGCCCAGGCGCCGAGCAGCAGCATGGGCACCAGTTCGCACAGCACCAAGAGCATGATGTTGAAGGCCGACCCGGTGAGCTGGAAAACCATGAGCTGGAGGAAGACCAACAGCATCCAGTCGACCAGAGAGGTCAGGAACTGCAGCCAGGCGAGCGTGGGCAGGCCCGCAGCCAGGGTGTGTGGATGCGGTTTCATGCTGTACCGCCCGAGTCGGTCTTGCTAGCGCCGCTGTCATGCAGGATGGCCTTGAGCAGCACCGGGCGCAACATGGCTCCCAACCATTTCGGATAAGCCTCGATCCATGCGTAGTGCATCCGCAGCTGGCAACCGGCTTCGACTTTGCTTGGCTCGTTGGAGATGCCGAAGTTGATGGTCTGGAAGCGCTGCTCGATGGCGTAGCGGATGATCTCGTAGCCCATCACCCGGTGCACGGCGAGGCGCTCGGTCGCGGCAAAGTCTATGCCACAGTAGGTGGACTCCAGGGTATCCATTTCAGAACGTGTAGTTGATGGCGCCCAGGGCGAAGGTGTTGAACCGCTCCTGCACGATGGGACTCTTGCCGGCGTCGCAGGCGAGGTCGACAGCGTTGACACTGATCAGTGCCGACCAATGTTTGGTAAAGCGGTGCTCCCAATTCACTGACGCGGAGTACGCGTAGAGCCCGCGGTCTGGCGTGTAGCGTGAGAATCCGGTGGCCGAGCTTTGCGACGGCGTGACGCCGAAATAGGACTGGGCGAAGCGACCGTCGGAGAAGTGGGCATTGACCGAGTACCAGACTTCGTTCTTCCCCTCGCTCCAGAGGCCGCCCTCCAGCCCAAGGCTGTAGCGATTGCCGCGATCGCGCTCGGTCAGCGCAAACTCTCCTTCAGCGCGCACAGCCAGCCAGGGCGCGAAGCTGTAGCCGACCTCGGCCGTAGTCACCAGTGAGCCCTTGACGGCCCCCATACCCCGCAGGCGGTCCGACCCTGGGCGATAGTTCGAATCACGGTCTGTCCGTCCCGGGTCCCAGTTGAACGCCTGGCCGAAGAACAGGCCGGATCCGGTTTCGTAGCGGTATCCCAGGCCACGGGCGCTATCGAGGTAGAACGGGCCCTGCTTGATGAACACCATGGGCACCGGCTGGACGCGAACGTCCCTGGCGCCCAGGTATTCAGGGGCTGTTCCAACACCCAGGCCCAGGCTGACTTCCGATTTGGGCTCCGAGCGCCGGTCGGGACCGCGTTCGGCTTGCGCTGACGCAGTGCCCGTGGTGCAGATCAACAAGGCGCTGGCGTACAGCGCGATGAGACGCTTGTCGATGTAATTCACGTTGACTCCTCATGTGGTCCATGTCCGAACGGCCCGTGGCGGCCGCTGTCCTTGCACTGGTCGGACCGCCCCCCTTTTGTTGACTTGAGTGATTCGCTCGTGATAGCGATAGACTTCATACAAGGCGTGTATGGGAGGGGTGGCGTCCCGGCGACCAGTTCATGGAGGTGAGCTTTGCATTGCGACATCAAGGCAGTTTCAAGAGATCATCAAGATTGTGTGAAGAGGCTCCAGCAATGAGCCAAGAACGCATCCTGATCGTCGAGGACGACTTCGACAGCGCCGAGGTTCTGGCGGCGTATCTGAAGCGGGACAATTTCCAAACCCAGCATGCGGTCGATGGAAAACAGGCGCTGGAGCTGCACGCCCGATGGCGGCCGGATCTGGTGTTGCTCGACATCATGCTGCCAGGGCTCAACGGCAACGAGGTGCTGAGCGCCATCCGCCAGCATGCGCCGACACCCGTCATCATGGTCACCGCGGTAGGCGGTGATTCGCAGCGCATCAGCGCGCTGCTCTATGGCGCCGACGACTACGTGGTCAAACCGTACAACCCTAGCGAGGTGGTGGCCCGGGTACATGCCGTATTGCGGCGTTGGCATGGGCAGGCGCTGTCGACAGCAGGCCGGCTGAGGCATGGTCCGCTGGTGGTCGACCTGGATGCCGCGCTGGCGTCGATCAATGCTGACGATGGCGCTTCTACCCCGCTCGTCCTGACCCGCACCGAGTTCCAGCTGCTCTCGCTACTGATGGCGGCCCCAAGCAAGATGTTCACCCGCAGCGAGTTGCTCGCCACCTGCCAGCCGGAAAGCGATGCAATGGAACGCGTGGTCGATGCGCACATGTACAACCTGCGCCGAAAACTGGAAGTCGCAGGTGTCACCGGTGTGCTGGTGACAGTGCGAGGGCTCGGGTATCGGTTCAGGAATCCCTCATGAGCACTCGTACCTCTACCCCGGCCAAGGGCCGCTCCGATACGCTGTGGCGCTGGATCAGCCTGCGCATGATTGCCTTGGCGGTATTGGCACTGGCCCTGGTCGGCGGCGGCATGTGGTACCGCTTCGCGCTATGGAATGCCAGCTTGCGGGAGGCAATCCCCGAGCCTGTGAGACAGGAGCTCCAGTTGCTGGAAGCCGCACCCGCAGAAAATCAGGCGCGCTTGAGGCAGATCTACGGGGAGTATCTGTACGGCGACTATTTCGCACCAGACGTGATCCGCGAGGACATGCTGATTTTCGCTGGGCTCGTGTCGTTGGCACTACCCCTGATCGTCGCCGGCGGCGTGTGGGTATCCTTGCGACTCTCAAGGCAGCTAACCGCCGTGGCGCTCTCGGCTGGAGAAATCGCCGCCGGCGACTTCTCCTCACGGGCACAGCTGGTGCCGCACACCCCACCCGGGCTGCAGAATCTGGCGACCGATTTCAATCACATGGCCGAACGACTGCAGCGCTACGATCGCGAGTTGCAGGAGTCCAGCGCGGCCATCGCCCACGAACTGCGCACCCCATTGACGGCTGCCATCGGGCGTTTGCAGGGCATTATCGACGGGGTTTTCCAGGCCGAGCCGGGACAGTTTGATACGGTCATGCGCCAGCTGCAGCAGCTCACCCGACTGACCGACGATCTGCATCTGCTGTCGATGGCGCATATCGGCAAGCTGGCACTCCACCTGAGCGAATTCCCCCTGGAGGACCTGTGCCGGGAACGGATTGCCTGGGCTGCCCCATCCCTGGAGGCCACGGGTATGCAGGTGCGGCTGCAGGTGCCGGGACACTTGGCGCTGCTGGCGGACCGCGACCGTATCGGGCAATTGCTGTCGGTGCTGATCGACAATGCACTGCGCTATGCCGCCACGGGCAAGGCGTTGGAGCTGCGCGCCGAATTTGCCGAGGGCGATGCGATCCTGCTGGCCGAGGACCGCGGACCGGGCTTCACGCAGGAACATCTGGATCGGGTATGCGAGCGCTTCTGGCGAGCCGAGTCCTCGCGTTCACGGCACGCCGGGGGTAGTGGCCTGGGGCTGTCGATCGCTTCGGCGATCTGCGTTGCGCACGGCGGCGACCTGACCGCGCTCAACCGTCGAGATGGCGGTGCACAGATCCGCATGCGCATCCCCCTGCGTTCCCCCGCCGCTTAGTGGCCGAATTTTCACGTGGCTTCATCGAATCTTGATACGCCCTAAACGTAATCTTGTCTGACGGGTGCCAAAGTGCGTACACCATTTCTGCCACGAGGCTTGAGAATTGATGTACGCACCAAGGACACTTTCCGCTCGGACGCTTCGCCGAAGCCTATGGGTCGCGATGCTGGTGATCGCGTCGTTGGGCCTGGCCTGGCTGGTCTTGCGCAGCGACGTCAACGCGCCACCCGCCACGCCGGTCACGCAGAATGCGCAGCTCGTCAGTACCGCCGTGCCCAGCCACCGAACGTTACACGCGACGGTGACCGTGGCCGGCACCTGGATCGCGCGCGAGGAAGTCGCTATCGGTTCGCCGCTCGACGGCCTTCGGGTGGCCGAAGTGCTGGTCGAAAGCGGTGAGCCGGTGAAACGCGGTCAGGTGCTGGCGCGCCTCGAGCGCGCGGTGCTGGACAGCCAGGCACGCCAGACCGAACATGCCGTAAAGCGCGCCCGCGCAGAACTCGCGCAGGCCACCGAGCAGCACCTGCGTGCGCAGCGGCTGCTGCCTGCCGGCGCCGTCAGCCGGCAGGATTACGAGGCGGTGCGCGCGACCATGCAGTCCGCACAAGCTGCATTACAACAGGCACAGGCGGCCTGGGATGAGCAGCGGGTGCGGCAGACGCACACCGAGATCCGCGCACCGGTGGCCGGGACCATCACACAGCGCACTGTCCAGGTCGGCGCCATGGTCGGCGCCCAGAGCACTTTGTTCCGGCTGGCCAGCGATCTGCCGCCCGAATTCCAGGCACAGATCCCGCAGCAGGTGCTGCCGGAACTGGTCGTCGGCATGCCGGTGCAGGTCAGCACCAGTGGCGGAGAGGGTGTGCTGGCGGGCAAGGTGCGGTTGATCAGCAGCGGCGTGGACGCCGCCACCGGCTACGGTCAGGTGCGCGTCACCATGGACACGGTGCCTCCTCCCACAGCACGTCCCGGCATCGTCGGCAACGCGCGCATCGTGCTGGCGCAACGCGACGCACTCGCGCTCGACGTCCGGGCACTGCGCTATGACGCCGGGGCCGGGGCTGATCAGACGCGAGAACATGCCGCGCCCTATGTCTTCGTGGTGGACGCCGGCCGCGCGCGACACACGCCGGTACAGATCGGAATGAGAGAGAACGGCTGGGTGGAAGTCCGCGCCGGCCTGGACGCCAACAGCCGCGTCGTGGTTGCAGGGGCAACCTTGCTGCAGGACGGCGATGCGGTGCGGGCACAGGATGTCGCCACCGCCAACGTGCTCCCGGTGCGGCGCATCTCGCTGACGAGTCGACTGTTCAAGTCGTGGCTGCTGCCGTGGAAACCATTGATGACGGTAGCTACAGCGAGTGCCGAGGCATGAAGCAGGGGTTGTCCGCGTGGGCGATACGGCGCCCCATTCCGACGCTGGTGCTGTTCTGCGTACTGACGCTGGCGGGCATCGCCGCCTTTTTGCGGCTGCCGGTGAACGCCAACCCATCGGTGACCTTCCCACTGGTCAGCGTGGTGATCGTACAAACCGGTGCCGCACCGACCGAGATCGAGTCCTCCATCACCCGCCGCGTCGAGGACGGTCTGGCGGGCCTGCCGGGTGTGCGGCACGTGCAGTCCACCATCCGGGCTGCGGTCAGCGAAACCAGTGTCGAGTTTCAGCTCGGCGTCGACCCCGACCGGGCGGTCAACGATGTGCGGGCGGCCATTGGCCAGATCCGCGGCGCGTTGCCGCAGACCATCCTCGAACCGGTCATCCAGCGGGTGGATATCGAGGGTGGCGCGATGCTCAGCTACGTGCTGACATCGGCTTCGCGCACCCCGCTCGACCTCTCCTGGTATATCGATAACACCGTCAGTCGGGAGCTGCTGGCGACACCGGGCGTACAGCGCGTTACGCGTTTTGGCGGCGCCGAGCGTGAGCTGCGCATCGAGGTAGACCCCGCGATGTTGGCGCAGCACGGCCTGATCATCGAAGAGCTCAATAGTCAGCTGCGCAGTACCCATACGGAGTCACCAGGCGGCTATGTAGACGAAGCCAGCCAGCGCCAGGTAATCCGCGTGCCGGCCCGTCAGGCGTCTCTGGAAGCCCTGCGCGTCATGCCGATCGCCCTGTCCGGAGGAAAGTGGCTGCCGCTGGGTGAGCTGGCCCACATTCGTGATGGCGCGAGCGATGCTCAGGGTTTTGCGCATTTCAACGGCGCGTCGACGGTGGGCTTTTCCCTCTGGCGCAGCAAGGGCGCGAGCGACACGCAGGTCGCCGAACGAGTAGCCCAGCGGCTGGCAACGCTACAGGCTTCGCACCCGGATATCAGCATTCGTGAAGTCTCTTCGACGGTCGACTACACGCGCGCCAGTTTCAGCACCGCCATGCAGACGCTTATCGAGGGCGCGCTGCTGACGGTGCTGGTGGTGTTCCTGTTCCTGCGCGACTGGCGCGCCACCCTGATTTCCGCCGTTGCCTTGCCGCTGTCCATCCTCCCGGTGTTCCTGGCCATGCTGTGGCTGGACTTCACGCTCAACAGCATCACCATGCTGGCCTTGACCCTGGTGATCGGCATTCTGGTGGACGACGCCATCGTCGAGATCGAGAATATCGATCGACATATCCATATGGGCGAACGTCCTTACCAGGCGGCGCTGCATGCTGCAGACGCCATCGCCTTGGCGGTACTGGCAACGACCCTGACCATTGTCGCGGTGTTCGCGCCGGTGAGCTTCATCGATGGCGTGGTCGGCCAGTACTTCCGCCAGTTCGGGCTCACTGCCGCCATCGCGGTGCTGGCCTCGTTGCTGGTGGCCCGGCTGCTCACGCCCCTGATGGCCGCTTACTTCCTCCGCCCGGCCCCCCATGGGAAAGTCCCGGTGCCCGCAGGCGATCCGCCCCAGGGGCGGTTGATGGGAGCCTACCTGCGGCTGCTGGCGTGGGCGCTGCGCCACCGCGGACTGACCCTGGCGCTGGTCTGCTTGCCATTTGTGCTGTCGGTCGTGCTGGTGCAGCGGCTGCCGAGCGGCTTCCTGCCGGTCAGCGACAACAGCCTGTCGCTGTTGCGGGTCGAACTGCCGGCCGGCAACGCGCCGGGCGAGGCGGAAAGCGTGGCACGGCGCGTTGCCGCCGTGCTGAGCGCGCATGAGGACGTCACCCATGTGCTGACCACCGCGGTGAGCCTGAACGAGGCCACCTTCACCATCGCCCTCAAGCCGAGCAAGGAACGGCGGTTGACGCGCAAGGCGTTCGAGCTGGATGTGCAACCCGCCTTGGCGGCACTGCCGGACCTGCACTTCCAGTTCCTCGCCGATGGTGGCGGGCGCGAAGTGTCGGTGATGCTGGGTAGCCACGACCCGGTAGCGCTGTCCCAGGCCGCCCGACGCCTTGCCGACGAGATGCGTGCCTTGCCGCAGCTGGTCAACGTCCAGTCCAGCCTGGCGCCACCGCGCCCGGAACTGCTGGTTCGCCCGCGGCTTGCCGACGCCGCGCGGTTGGGGGTGAATACCGACGCCATCGGCAATGCGCTGCGTATCGCCACCACCGGTGAGATCGACGCGCAGTCCGCCCGCTATTTCCTGGCCGACCGACAGCTGCCGATGCGGGTACGCCTGAGCGACAGCGCCCGCTCCGACCTCGATGCGCTCCGCGCCCTGCGTCTGCCCACGTTGTCGGGAGACAGCACCGTTCCACTCGCCGCGGTGGCGGACATCCAGTACGCGGAGGGCGAATCGCGCATTGAGCGTTATAACCGGCAACGGCGTATCACCGTGGATGCGAACCTGTCCTCCGGCTCCCTGGGGCAGGCCTTGGATGCGATTCTTGCGCTGCCGACGTTCAGCGAGTTGCCGGCTGGCGTGCAGCGCATCGACTACGGCGAGTCCGAGTACATGGAGGAGATGTTCGGCAGCTTCGCCGTGGCGATGAGCGCCGGCATCCTCGCGATGTTCGCGATCCTGGTGCTGCTGTTCCGCGACTTCCTGCAGCCGCTGACCATCCTCTGTACCTTGCCGCTGTCGCTGATCGGCGCGATCCCGGCGTTGTGGCTCATCGGCGCCTCGCTCGACCTGCCAGCCATCATCGGTATGCTGATGCTGATGGGCATTGTCACCAAGAACGCCATCCTGCTGGTCGATTTCACTATCAACGGCATGAAGGAAGGCCTGACTCGGCATGGTGCCCTGATGACCGCCGGGGCCGCGCGGGCGCGACCGATCGTGATGACGACTGTGGCCATGGTCGCGGGCATGATCCCGGCCGCGATCGGCTTCGGCGCCGACTCGGGCTTTCGCATCCCGATGGCCGTCACCGTCATCGGTGGCCTGGCGACTTCCACGCTGCTGAGCCTGGTCTGTGTGCCAGTGGGGTTCGCCTATCTGGATGACCTGCGCCGCTGGCTGGGGCCGCGCCTGGCGAGGCTGACGACGGTCAGCGAGGAGGATCTAACGCAAGACTGATCGGAACTCTCGGGTAGCCTGGTCGATCGCCACCTGGCGGTGGAGCATCACCGCAAAGGTCCGACGCGCCGCGCTTGCATTGCCGTTGACGATACCGGCCTGCTGATGGAGCCTCTGAAGGATCTCCGTCAGCGACTCGCAAGATCGGGGCGGATCAAGCTGAGTAGCTGCGGTAGCCGCTTGGCGACAGCGCGCTCCGCATCGCGGAGCCCACCGCGGTCGGAATGTATGTCCCGGGGCTGGATAAGACCCGGCATCGCCGCCCCCCATCTTGGAAATCTCAAATGCTCGACTGATTGACGCGCTTGGAGAGTTCCTCAGCGCTTTCCTTGCGCTCGCTGTACCGATCCACCAGATATGCCGCAGTGTCGCGTGTCAACAGTGTGAACTTGACCAGTTCTTCCAGGACATCCACCACCCGGTCATAGTAGGCGGACGGTTTCATCCGGCCCGCTTCATCGAATTCCAGAAACGCCTTGGCTACCGAAGACTGGTTCGGAATCGTCAACATGCGCATCCAGCGGCCCAGCACGCGCATCTGGTTCACCGCATTGAAGGATTGCGAGCCGCCCGAGACTTGCATTACCGCCAGCGTCTTACCTTGCGTCGGACGCACCGCACCGACCGATAGCGGAATCCAGTCAATCTGCGTCTTCATGATGCCCGTCATCGCGCCATGCCGCTCCGGCGAGCACCACACCATACCTTCGGCCCAGAGCACGAGCTCGCGGAGTTCGGCCACCTTGGCGTGGGTCTCGGGGGCATCGTCTGGAAGCGGCAGGCCACTTGGATTAAAGATGCGCACCTCCGCACCCATTGCCTTGAGAAGCCGTTCGGCTTCCTCGGTCAGCAGGCGGCTAAACGAGCGCGCACGGAGAGAGCCGTAAAGCAGCAAGAACCTGGGGGCATGCGTCGATGGAACCCCTGGACGCAGTTGGCTGGCATCGGGGATGCGGAATACATCCGCATTGACCTGGGGCAGGTCGGCAAGAAGATCAGACACGGCGGCCCTCCGCATCAATGACCTGTGCCCCGTCTTCCTTGGAAAACGCTCCCATCTGCCGGTCCGGCAGAATATCCAGCACCGCTTCGGACGGGCGGCATAGGCGCGTACCCAATGGCGTGGCGACAATCGGACGATTGATCAGGATCGGGTGGGCCAGCATGAAGTCGACCAATTCGTCATCGCTCCACTTCGGGTTGTCGAGACCCAGTTCGTCGTATGGCGTGCCTTTGCGCCGCAACACCTCGCGCACGGGAATGCCCATGGCGGCAATCAACGCCACCAGTCCTTCGCGGCTCGGCGGTGTTTCCAGGTAATGGATGACGCGCGGCTCGACACCGGAATTCCGGATCATGGCCAGTGTGTTGCGCGAAGTCCCGCACTTCGGATTGTGATAGATCGTAATGTCGGTCATAAACGGTTTCGGACAGGATGTGGAGGACTTTCACCTCCAAGTCATCAGCTTGGCCACCACAGCCAAACAAGTTGCGCTTTCGCGCAACGCGCCAGGCATGATGGCGCACCAGAAATCACGCCCGGCAAGTTGCCGCGCGTAGCGCGATTGTGGTGCCTGAGTCAGGCCTTCGCGCCCGCTTCGTACCACTTCTGAGTTCGATTGACGATGCCGACCACCAGCAGCATCACCGGCACCTCGATCAGCACGCCCACCACCGTCGCCAGCGCGGCGCCAGACTTGAAGCCGAAGAGGCTGATGGCCGTAGCCACGGCAAGCTCAAAGAAGTTGCTCGCGCCGATCAGGCTGGACGGGCCGGCGACACAGTGGGCCACCCCCAGCTTGCGGTTCAGCAGATAGGCCAGTCCCGAGTTGAAGAAGACCTGAATCAGGATCGGCACGGCCAGCAGCGCGATCACCAGCGGCTGGTCGATGATCGCCTTGCCCTGGAAGGCAAACAGCAGGATCAGGGTCAGCAGTAGCGCAGCGATGGAATACGGCCCCACTTTGTGGGCAACGCGCTGGAAGTGCGCAACGCCCTTGCTCAGCAGGAGCTTGCGCAGGACCTGTGATATCAGGACCGGCACCACGATGTACAAGCCCACCGACGTGAGCAGCGTGTCCCACGGCACGGTGATGGACGACAAGCCAAGCAGCATCGCGACCACCGGAGCGAATGCCACCACCATGATGGCATCGTTCAGCGCCACCTGAGAGAGCGTGAAATACGGATCGCCCTTGCAGAGCTGGCTCCACACAAACACCATGGCCGTGCAGGGTGCCGCTGCCAGCAGGATCAGCCCGGCGATATAGCTATCCAGTTGCTCGACCGGAAGCATGGGCGCAAAGAAGTGTCGAATGAAGATCCAGCCGAGCAGCGCCATCGAGAACGGCTTGACTGCCCAATTGATGAATAGCGTGACACCGATGCCCCGCCAGTGGGACTTGACCTGGCCCAGTGCGCCGAAATCGATCTTCAGCAGCATGGGAATGATCATCACCCAGATGAGAATCCCGACCGGGAGATTCACCTGCGCGTACTCCATGCCACCGATTGCCTGGAAAACACCTGGCAGGGACTGGCCGAGCGCGATCCCGACGACGATGCAAAGCGCAACCCAGATGGTCAGGTAACGCTCAAAGAACCCGATCGCCGGCTTCGTTGAGACGTGTCGAGAAGACGTTGCTTCGTGTGTGGTCATGGTTCAGCTCTGCGAGATGCGTTGCAGGGCTTCCTGCAAATCCGCATGGCTCAGTTCTTCGATCGGCAGCAACAGCAGCTGCAGCATGCGATAGCCGATCGCCTGCCTCGTCAGTTCAAAGGCGAGCCGTTTGCCCTCGTCCCCGCCTTGCGCGTTGGAGGGGTCGGCGTAGCCCCAGTGCACCTTGACCGGGCTGCCCGGCCAGTAGGGGCACTGCTCGGCCGCGGCGCTATCGCAGACGGTGATCACGATGTCCATCTTGGGGGCATCGTCGCCGACGAATTCGTCCCAGCTCTTGCTGCGATAGCCGTCCACGTCGACGCCGGCCCGGCTCAGGGCCTCGAGCGCAAACGGGTTGATGCGGCCGCTCGGCGCGCTGCCGGCGCTATAGGCCCGGACATCCCTGTCAAGCTGCTTTGCCAGATGGTTGAGCATGCCCTCGCTCAACACGCTGCGAGCCGAATTGTGGGTACAGAGGATCAGAACGTTGGTCGTCATAGGAACCGCCAGTGATGGTCAGCTTTGCCCGATATCGCGTACTGCCTTTTGAAGGGCCACGGCATCGAGCTTAGGTATGGGTAGAGACAGGAACAGTTCGATGCGTCGTTTCAGCGTGATGGCGGCATCATGGATCGCCTGCTGCTTCTGCGCCTCGGTCCCTTCGCATGCGGCTGGGTCCGGTACGCCCCAATGAGCCGTCGTCGGCTGCCCGGGCCATACCGGGCACATTTCTCCGGCGGCCTTGTCGCAGACCGTGAAGACAAAATCGAGTTGCGGTGCGCCATCCTGGGAGAACTCGTCCCAGCTCTTGCTGCGGAAGGCTTCCGTCGGCAGCCCGAAGCGCAGCAGGGTCGCCAGCGCAAGGGGATTCACAACACCCGTCGGGTGGCTGCCAGCCGAGTAGGCACGGAAACGTCCCTTGCCCAGATGATTCATCAGCCCTTCGGAGAGAATGGACCTCGCCGAATTCCCGGTGCAGATGAACAGCACGTTATAGGTCTTTTCGCTCATGCTGGCCTTCAGCAGCACGACGCGTTGGATTTCACCGCGATGCCGATCGGCTTGCCCTGCGGAGCGCGCGGCGCGCAACATGCCGAGTCTGCGTTCGCGGGTTCCGCAGGCCGGCTTTCACCGAACACCGGTACGTTCCCGAGCGTGTGGAAATGCTCCCACGCGATGCCTTGGGGATCCGTGACCCAGTGCTTCTCGCTACGTGCGTAGCAGCAGGTCGTCTGCCCTTCATCAAGCAGCGCCATATCGGCAGCTTCCGCACGGTCTTTCAGCGCCACCAGCTCTTCCGCGCTGTCGGTCTGGAACCCCAGGTGATCCACGCCAGGCTCGCCGCCACGGGTGGAGATGGCGAAGTTCACTCGCGGATCCTCTAGCATCCACTTTGCGTAGTCGCTCTCGATCCGCGTCGGCTCGGCCGCGAACAGCTTCGAGTAAAAGGCAATGCTCTTGCCGAGGTCCTGGACGTTGAGGTGGACATGAAAGCGCTTCATTGGAATTCCCCTTTAACACGCACAAACGGTGGCGGCGGTATTCTCGAAACAGGCCTCACCTTGGCAGCAGTTGGCTGTCAGGAAGCCAAGCAGGTCGTTCATGTGCTCATACGCGGCGCGATAGATCAGATGCCGCCCTTCACGCTCTTGCATGATCAGACGGGCATTCATCAATTCCTTCAGGTGGAAGGACAGCGTCGCACCGGGCACCCCGACCTGCTCGGTGATCGCACCGGGTGTCAAACCAGACGGCCCGGCCACCACCAGCAGGCGGAAAACCTGGAGGCGCAGGCCATGGGCCAGCGCGGCGAGAGAGCGGACCACATCGTTTTCTTCCATATTTCCATAATATTGGAATTATGGATCAAAGGCAAGCACGGCAAACACGGGCCAGGCGCTTTCCAACTCGACGGTAGGCGCCGTCGATGTCAAATTCGTGACGTGATCGGCAAGGTGGGCGAGCCGGCCAGCCGTCATAGGGCTCGGTCCGGCCACTGCGGAGTGGCGGCCGGACGAGCAGGACTTGGCGCGCGCCGCCAGCCGGGTTCGCGCTAGGCGTGGTCGAACCGTCGGCGCTTGAAGCTGACGGAGTCCTTGAAGTCCTGCATGCTGCCAACGCGGCGCAGGTCCGCCCAGGTGCCCTTGTAGTACGGCACAACATTGCGATCCGTCCACGACGTGGTCACGTTCCCCATGACCCCGTTGAAATGACCGAACTGCATGAACGTCTGGTTGCGTTTGATGTCCGGCTCCAGGTAAGCCAGGGCATAGGTGGAGCCGTAGTCGTTATAGACTTCGACCACGTCGCCAGAGGTCACGCCCAGCGCCCGCGCGTCCTCTGGATGGATCTCGAGATAGGCCATCGGTACTCGCGCGCGCACGAATTCGTTGAACTGGTCGTGGTACATCGTCTGCCACACCTCGTTGACCCGGCCGTTGTTGATCCAGAAGTGATACTTGGCCTTCTGCTCCGCGACAGGCTTCGGCAGCCCGGGCCAGGTCGCCGGCTTGAACTCGGCCTTGCCGTCGGCCGTATCGAACTTGCCGTCCGTGTAGAGCATTTCGGTCCCGACCAACTGGCCGTTGCGGTACGCCTTGGTGGGCAGTTGCACGCCATTGTTGCCCATCGCACGCAGGCGCTCGTATGTGACCAGATTGCCGGTCTTGCCGCCCTGGCTGTCGATCGGGACGGCGCCGGGTTGGCCCGCCTGGCGGAAGCCGTCATTGAAGGCATCCTCTTCGGTCCGCCAGTCGAAGCCAGCAAAGCGCGCGGCCATCTCACGGTTGCCCTCGGCCTCGTACAGGCGTTTGAGCGTGTTGGCGATATCGGCGGCGATCAGGCAGTCCGGACGCGCGGTGCCCGGCGGATCCATGAAGCGGTCCGACAAGCGCATCCGACGCTCGCCGTTCATCGAGGTCAGGTGCATCTCGCCCGGATGGGCGGCCGGCAGCATCAGGTGCGCGGCGTCAGCCAGGCTGGTGGGATACAGATTGATGTTGGTCAGGAACAGCCCGCCCTTGCTCTTCACGGCGTCGTAGATCGCATCCGCCATCTGCGGCACGGCGGCCCCGCGCTGGCGTGCCATCGCCTCTCGCACAACCGCAGTGCGTCGCAGGATCACGGCGCGGTGCTCCTGCGCATTGAGCGTGGTCTGGAATGGATTGGCGCCCCACGCCGTGTACATCAGCCCCTTGCCGTGGATGATCTCCTGGTCCACGTAGATCTTCGTGCTGCCAGGATACGGTGGCCTGGCGTAACCCTCCTGGTGCCCGCCCATGCGCACCACGCCCGTGCCGCGCCGGCCAACGTTGTGCGTGGCCAGGACCAGGTCCACCAGCGCGGACTGGATGAGGTAGTTGTCGTTGCCCCAGATGATGCCCTTTTCATAGGCATGCATCGTATGCGGCCGGTGGCCGGACGCCTTTGGCTTGTAGGCCCACTCCGCCGCGCGCTTGAGCTTGTCGGCTGGGACGCCGGTAATGCGACTGGTGTCCTCCAGCGACAGCCGGTTCGCGCGCAGCGCTGCGTCGAACCCCTTGGTATAGCCCGCGATAAATTCCTTGTCGTGCCAACCCTGGTCCACCACATAGGTCAGCAACCCATCGAACAGCGCAATATCGGTGCCGGGCTCGATATCGAGGTGCAGTACGTTGTCCTTGCCGGCCGCCTGCTCCGCCACCGCGATCGTCGTGGTGCGGCGCGGGTCCACGAAGATCACCTTGGCCGCGGCGACGCTTTCGCCCGGGAAGCGGGCCTTGCGCTTGTCCATGGTCTGGCCCTGCAGGTTCGGTAGCCAGTGCGCCAGGAAGTAGTTGGTCTGGGTCTCGTAGGAGTTGCAGCCGATCGCCATGATCACATCGGCGAGTTCGGCATCCTCATAGCTGTTGTTGAGCTCGCCGATGCCCATTTCGCGGGTGGCATGGCATTCGGAGTTGTAGGCCGGCCGATTGTGAATCCGGACGAGAGGCGTCTTGAGCGCCGTGAACATCAGCTTGCCAGTGCCCCAGGTATTCTCGAAGCCACCGCCCGCACCACCGTGATCAAAGCAATCGAACGCCAGCGCGGCGGGCCCGTCGCGATCCAGGATCCGCTTGGTCACGCCGGCGTAGAGGGCCAGCGCGTCATCCCAACTGGTATCGACCCATTGGTCGGCCATATAGACGCGCGGGCTGCGCAAGCGGGCCCTGGCCACGCCGTCAGGGTTGTACATCACCTTGGCCAACTGGCCCCCTCGTGTCGACGACAAGCCCTGGTTCACGCTGCATTGCTTGTCGGGCACGATGAGGATGTTGTGGCGCTGGCCGTCCCGGTCGGTGATGGTGTTCTGCATGTTCGGCGTCATCACCACCGCCAGCGCAGGCAGTTGCTTGCGAAAGTCCAGCCCCAGCGCGTTCTGGCCGGGCGCTCGGCCCCCCTCAATGTTCTCCGGCCATTTGTAGACGTGATAGCCGCAGCCGACGATGCAGAAATGGCAGGTCAGGTTGGTCCGCTGCGCATTCACGGGCGGCAGCGCCACCCGGTCCTTGTTGGTTGCCATGGCAATACGCCCCCTTCACAGCAGGTTGGCTTGACGCCCGTAAATCAGCCCCTCGATACCGACGGCTTTCACCGTGCCATCGCTGGCGTTGTACTGGAGCTGGACCATCGGCAGGTTCTCGGTTGCCTGTCCCGATACCATCTGGCCGCTCTTCTCGGGATCGAAAATGCTGAAATGGCAGGGGCATTTGAAGGTGCGGGCGCCGGCGTCGTAGGCGACAGGGCAGCCCATGTGCGTACAGAGCGTGCTGTAGGCCACCACGTCGCGGTCGGGGCCGACCCCACCGGGCACCGGCATTCCCATCTTGATGACGGCACAGGGCGACGACGCGTCCGGGTAGAGGAAACTGACGGGGGTATTGACTCGCAGTTGACCGAGGTGCGCGACCACCTTAGGGCTGAACGGCAGAGTCGTCCGCCCCGGATCGGCGGGCGCTGGCGCGGCCTGCGCCGGGGTGGACAAGCTTCCCGAAACGCCAATGCCGGCGGCCGCGCCGCCGGTGGCCTTCAGGAACTGTCTGCGCGTGATGGACATGTCGCCCCCTCCTGCGGAAAGCGGATCGCGATGCACGTCGCGGGTCTCCGGCACTCCGTGGTCGTTGGCATGGGGGCCATGCTTGCGGCCGCAGCCCCGGTGGGGCCACGCGGCTATGACAACAGCCTATATTTTTGGAAATATTCAATTATTTCTAGGGCAACGGCGCAGCGAATGCAAGTTGCACTGCGGTACAGATACCGTCGCCCAAAAGTGCGACCGCACCACGTCACTTGGCCCGGCACGGGCCACCATGGCCGTGGGAGTTCAAAGTTGAGCGAATTTCGACGGCCGCAGAGCGCCGAATCGGTAAACCGGACCCACCGTCACGACCTCCTGTTTTCCGGACGATGGCCTCGGCGACAAACGCAGAGTTGCTTGAAACATAACCGCAGATTCAGTTGTGTTAGCGGCCCGTCGGAGGCTTGGCATGAGGGGGGGCCGGCTAAATGGTGGAAACCGTATATATCGACATCCCCCGACGGGTGTGGCTGTTCATTTACTACTGCTCACCAAAGCGAGCACTTTTCGCGCAGCGTCGCCTGTCGCGCCAGCGCCTTCAAGCGCCTCGGCGATAGTTCCATCGCTGTCCGAGAACATGCCTCGCATCTACCCCACCTGACGCAGGCTGCTCCCCTCATTCAGCAAGCGATGATTATATTGTTGATAAATGCCTGAAGAATTTCCCTTCCTACAGTAACCCAAAGAGTAATAGACAATACTGTCATTTTCTGTCAGCGAAGCAGCCGGCTGCCTGCAAGTCGGTCAGGTTCAGGCCGTGCCTGGCCGTCTGGATACGGATCCACACCGTGCCTGCGGCGCGCTCAATCTCAAGAGACATAGGTATACGGTTCTGGGAATCGGAAAGGCGTAACAATTTGGGCCGTGCAGCGTGACCTCGCCGCTCGGGAAGCGGTGGCCTCCGCTCTGGAACCATTGATTGGGGCCCTGTCCACTGGTGGGCCGGGCGCGGCCGAACGCATGCTGCATTCCGTATGCCGCGGCTGTAGAGATAGCCAAGCGTCCATGGTTTGCCAGAACGTATGGCCGAGTTACGATGTTGCATTGGCAGAACGGCATCAACCCGCTGCCATTCAGCTAAGTTGCCTTGGTTTGTTGCATGACCAACAAACGCCTTTGCCGGAACAGCGCCGGTCATTTCGCGGCCGTTGCGCAAGTGGGAATCCGATAAACGATGCCTGTTTGCCTGCCCGGCGCGACTCATTTCATGCCTCCCGCAAACCTTTCAGCCAACCGCTCCCGCTCGAACGCCTCGACAACGAAATCGACAAACACCCGTGTTTTCGCCGGCAGCAGCGTTCGCGTCGCGTAATAGATCGAAATCGCCCCGACGTCCGCGTACCAGCGCGGGAGCAATCGCACGAGTTCGCCCCGTTCGATCGACGCCAGCACGTCCGACACGGCCAGCAGCGCAACACCCAGTCCGAGAATCGCAGCCTCGCGCATCGCTGCCGGGTCATTGACCATGATGGTCTCGCCGAGGCGCGCGGGCATCTCGCTGCCCATCGTGTCGCGCATCGTCCGGTGGTGCACGCGGCCGGTGCGGCCCGAACGCATCACGATGCCGTCGAGGTTCGCAAGATCGCCGGGATCGGTCGGTGGCGCGCGGCCAGCCAGGTAAGCCGGAGACGCCACCGCCACGAGATGCGCTGGCGCCAATGCACGCGACACGACGCCCGGTGCGAGATCGAAGCCGCCACCCAGCGCTGCATCGTATCCCTCTGCAATCAGGTCGACCGGCCGGTTCTCGAAATGCCAATCCGGACGAATCAGCGGATGGCGTGCGAGGAACGCTGGCAGCAGCGGCATCACGTAAGCGATGCCGAAGGTCGGCGCCATGCTGACTCTCAGCACGCCAGCCGGCTCGCTACGATCGTTCGAGACGGACGCGATCGCTGCCTGCAGCGCATCCAGATTGCCGCCGATTTCCACGAGAAAGCGCTCGCCCGCCTCGGTCAGCGTGAGCTTGCGCGTCGAGCGTTGGAACAGTCGCACGCCCAGATTGCGTTCGAGCAGCGCGACGTTCCGGCTGACCGCGGCGGGCGTCAGCGCGAGACGCCGCGCGGCCGCGGAGAAGCTGCCCGTCTCGGCGCTGCGCACGAACGACTCGAGGTTGGCGAGGGTTTCCATGCGGGAATATTAAAGCATTGCTTGAAAATAATTCAAGCGATTACCCGCTAATCGTCGAGCAATTAACGCGGCAATATGCACTCATGCAGCCTTTGGGGGGGGTGAACGTCACCTGTCCCTCCCCTGGCCGGCACGGACGGCGGCTTTACCACTTGATTCATCCCCCTTCACCAGGAGCATCGTCATGAGCACCATCGGTATCATCGGAGCAGGCGCCATCGGGTCCGCATTTGCGAAAGCGCTGGCGGGCAAAGGCCTCGAAGCCATTATTGCGAACAGCCGGGGCCCGGCCTCACTCGCCGAGCTCGCGCGCGGGCTCGGCCCCTCGATCACGCCGGGAACGCGCGAACAAGCGGCCGCGCAGGACATCGTCCTTGTCGCAGTGAACTGGTCGAAGCTGCCGGAGGCCCTGGCCGGGTTGCCGGACTTCGGCGGACGCATCGTGATCGACGCGAACAACCCGATCGAGGCGCCGCGGTTCGAACCGGCCGAATTGCATGGCCGGACGTCGAGTGAAGCATTCGCGGACCTCGTACCGGGCGCCCGCGTCGTGAAGGCGTTCAACCATCTGCCGGCGCACCGCATCTCCGACGATCCACAGGCCGAGGACGGATGCCGCATATTGTTCTTCGCGGGAGACGACGCGCATGCGAAATCGGCTGTGAGCGGACTGATAGAGCGGCTCGGCTTCTTCGGCATCGACCTGGGTTCACTCGAAGGCGGGGGGCGGCTGGTTCAAATCCCGGGCGGACCGCTGGCGGTGCATAATCTCGTCAAATTGGGATAGCCAATGAAAGGCGCGGTATGCTGCGGCGTTCACACAAGAACTCGGGCACTCCCCACGAGTGGCTGCGGTCACCCCGATGCCGAGCTCGCGCAAGATCGCTCCGGGTCGGTACCTGCCGTCCGCGAAGGCAGGTCGCCATGGTCGGAAACCGACCCTCCACGGTCGTCATTTGGTTCTTTCACTCGGACATTGGAAAGTCGGCTCTACCGTTGGAAGCCGCCATTGACCAGGCGTTCACCGCAACGGCGGTTGGGGTGGGCGGCCATCGGCTAGGGGCGCGGGCATATTGCGTCGGGCCTCGCTCCGACCGACAAGCCCAAGCCTCATCGCGGTAGTATGGCAAGACCCCACGCGGAGCCTGGATGACATCGCCCCTGCCCCCCGTTTTCCTGCTGGACGCCCTTCTGCGCGGCATGCTGCTGGCGCTGCTGGCCTTGCTTGCCAGGGCGTTCGGGCGTGACCGGCCGGCCCTGCCGGCCGCGCGGGCGGGCCTGGCGCTGGCCGTTGGACTGGCCGTGCAGACTGCAGGGGCGATGCCGTGGTTCGAGCAGGCGGCGCCACGGCTGCTCCAGGCGCCAATCGTTGCCATATCGGTCGGCAATGCCGTGCTGTTCTGGATTTTCGTGCAGGCGTTGTTCGACGACGCCTTTGGCTTCAGGCCGATTCACGCGCTTGCGTGGGGCGCGGCCGCCGGGCTCGGCGGGCTGAACTGCGCGGTATTCGCACACAGCGGCACGGCAATCGCACCGTTCACGATGGGCTTGCAACGCGCGGTACCGCTGCTGTTCGCCCTATTGACCGTGCAAGCTGCGGTGGATGGCTGGCGTGTCGATCTGGTTGAAGGCCGTCGGCGCTTGCGTGGCTTCATCGTGGTCGCCGGCGTCGCCTATACGCTGCTGCAACTCGCCGCGCGGCTCGCCTCAAGTGGCGGCCGCCTATCGGCGGCGGGCGCCACGCTCGATACGGCGATGCTGCTATGCATTGTTGCGCCACTGGCATTCTCGATGCTGCGCATGACCCGCTCGGAGCTGTTCCCTTCGCCCCGCCCGACGCCCGCCCCCTGGCCTGCCTGCTCCGATTTGCCTGCCCCGCCTGTTCATGCCGGGGGTGCATTGGCCGACGCCGCGCAGCCGTCCGTCGCGGACGAGCCCGAGCAGGCGCTGGTGGACGCCCTGCTGCGCCTGATGTCCGACGAACGCGCCTATCGCCGGGAAAATCTCAGCATCGCAAGCCTGGCTGCCCAGCTTGCCGTACCGGAATACCGGCTGCGGCGCTTGATCAACCAGCGGTTGGGGCACCGTAATTTCAATGCCTTCGTCAACGGCTTCCGGCTGGAGGAAGCACGCGCTGCGCTCAGCGATCCAGCATGCCGCACGCTGCCGGTCTTGACGATCGCCCTGGAGGCCGGCTTCCAGTCGATCGGCCCCTTCAATCGCGCCTTCAAGGCAGCCACGGGCTTCACACCCACCGAATATCGCCGAGAAAAGCTGGCCGATTTCTGAAATCGGCTAGCCGGAAGCCATTGCCGTTCACTTTCGGCAAGACGCCAGGCGCGCCACCATGCATGCTTCGGACACCGGGGGATGGTCTCCTGACAATGAAGGGGGTTCCGATGCGCATGTTTCGTTGGGCTGGCCTGGCGCTGGCATTGCTGTGTGGTATTGCTCGCGCCTCGATGGGCTTGAGCGAGTTGCCGGCCACCGCCGAGGATGGTCCGGTAACCGTGTATTACCCATCGAGCGATACGAGCCAACCCGTGCGGCGGGGACGATTCCTGCTGGACGTTGCGGCGGAAGGCCGCGCCGTGCCGGGCAATGGGAGGCTGGTTGTCATCTCGCACGGATCGGGCGGCTCGCCCTGGGTGCATGCCGACCTGGCACGGGACCTGGTTGAGGCCGGCTTCATCGTTGCCATGCCGCAGCACCGGGCCGACAACTACGTGGACGGCAGCGACCCCGGCCCCGATAGCTGGACGATCCGGCCCGCGGAGGTGTCGCGCGCGATCGACGCAATGGGACGCGATCCGCGTTTCGCCCCCATGCTTCGACTGGACAAGGTGGGCGTGTTCGGCATGTCCGCGGGCGGCCACACCGCGCTGAGCCTGGCCGGTGGTCGCTGGTCGCCGGCCCGCTTCATGCGGCATTGCGATGAGCATATCGCGGAAGATTTCCAGTCCTGCGTCGGATTGATCACAAGATTGACCGGTGGCCCACTGGACGGGCTGAAGAAGTGGGTGGCCCTGCGTGTGATCCATCACCGCTTCGACGACGATACCCCGCGCACTGCGGCGGACCCCCGTATTGCCGCAGCGGTAGCCGGTGTGCCTGCCGCCGCCGATTTCGACATGAACTCACTGGCCCGGCCAGCCGTGCCGCTTGGCCTGGTCACGGCCGAGCAAGACCGCTGGCTGATCCCGCGCTTCCACGCAGACCGCGTGCTCGCGGTCTGCCAGACCTGTGAGCATATCGCCGACCTGCCCGCGGGCGGGCATGGCGCACTGTTGTCGCCGCACCCACCCGGCCTCGACGGGCTCGTTGGAGACCTGCTCAACGATCCGCCGGTATTCGACCGCGCCGACGTCACCGTGGTCAACCGCAAGATTGCGGCGTTCTTCGAGAGGCACCTGCTGCCTTGATCATTCACGGGCTTTGGAACTGCTGAGGACCACAGCGGCGCAGATGAGGGTCTTCAGTGCTTCCTCGGCGATCTCAAAGCGGCTTTGAAGGGCTTCGCAATGTCAGCGAGAGTTGCGCCCAGGCCTGGCTCTTGACTGACCGCTGTAATCTGGAAACCGCCGTTTGTATTGCATCGACCGGTTTGCCCCTCTTCAGGATGCGTGATGGGAGGCGATCAGACATCCGTGGCCGCCTTGCACGCGACCTATCTGGTTCTGGGGAGCGTTCATCAAGACGCTCTATTTCACGGGCATGCGGAGAAGACAAATTCTCAACCTGGAATGGCGTGATATAGACGTCGAACAACGCGCTATTCACCTCAGATCCGAAACCAGCGAGACCCGGCGATCCTACGACATTCCCGTACCCCAATCCTTACTCTCCGAGTTGGGAACGTATCGAAAAATTGACTGCAAACGCCTCGGCGGAGCGAACCCGAACTGGAAGATAGCTGAGTACTGCCATATGATGCACTGCAAGGTGAAAAAATGCAGTATATACATGATTCAGACTCACCTATCATGCTGCGGCAGCTCCGCAAATCCTGCGGTCAATCGACAACAATAGCCCTTACCCCATGCATCCACTTGTTTTCCGCTCGGCAAAGACGTCCGATGTTTCCCGCTGTTTTGAAATCGAAACCACCGCCTACGAGGGCGACGAAGCCGCGACGCGCGAGAAGATCGCCACCCGCGTTTCCCTGTATCCGAGCGGCTTTCTTGTGCTGGAATTGAAGGGGCAAGTTGTCGGCTTCATCAATAGCGGCTGCGCCCAGGACGTCGTGATGTCGGACGAGACCTTTAAAGAACTGGTAGGGCACGATCCCGACGCACCGAACGTGGTGATCATGTCGGTTGTGGTTGACCCGGCATATCAAGGCAAGGGCTACTCGACGTTGCTGATGCGCGCCTTCGTGGAGGACATGGCGCGGCGGGGCAAGCAGACCATCCACCTTATGTGCAAGGAGCGCCACGTGGACCTCTACAAAAAGCTCGGCTTCAGGTACGTGCAACCCTCTCCGTCGGCCCACGGTGGTATGTCCTGGCACGAAATGGTCATGGATCCGCTCCTGCGCTAGACTCGCCGCGCGTCTCTGATTGCGTCGCCTCGCTGCCAATGACTGTGCGAACTTTCCGCATGGTCGCGTTGACACCTTCGCCACCTTGGCTATCGAGGCGGTGCTCAGCGTATGCGCCTGCGTGCCCGACCCTGCCACGCCGGCCGCCCCTGAAGGAATTGCCAATCTGATTGCAGAGCTTCTGCACTCTCGAAGCCCCTGAATCCAGAACAAGCCTTTCCGGTAAGCAGGTTCAATGCCGACGGGCAATCTCACCCGCAGTTGTCGCCAATCAAAATGAGTAAATAATGCCACGTAGCTATACTCTAACGCTAGTCAGCGAATATGCGATTGATCAAACCGAAACGTCTGAGATTTCGAGGCTTTTGGACGAGTGTTTTCCTGATACCTTTGACGGACGATCATATTTCAAACAGTTGCCGCACTTCCGGTATCTGGCATATCAAGACGAGAAGATAGTCGGCCAATTGGGTATTGACCACCGCGTCATAAATATAGAAGGCAAGATCGTCCGCATCTTCGGCCTGATCGACCTTTGCGTTCTGCCAGCTTACCGTCGTAGCGGAATCGCCTCAAATTTACTGCACACTGCCGAAATGCAAGCCAGACGTGCCCAAGTGGATTTTCTCGTCTTGATGGGAGACAACGACACTATCTACAAAGCCCACGGTTTCAACCGGGTGTCTCCGGCAATGACGAAATGGCTCGCCGTAGAGAATGTGGAAAGTGTATCGATAATTGAACGAGACCTTGCCGATTTCTTCCTGGTAAAAAGTCTGAGCGCAGAGGAATGGCCGAAAGGGAAAATAGATATGTTAGGCTATCTATTTTAGGTTGTTTTACCGAATAACATGCTGGACCGATCTCGTTTGGATCCTTTGCTGCAAAGCGGAGGAACCAAAGTGGACTGCGATCCAATCCACCCGAGTTAAGCAGCCCCAAAGAAAGCCGAGATTGATCAACGCAAGGTCTTGACAGGCAAGCAGGTCGGCGGCCAATAGAGGATCGTTTTTCGATCTTCGCTTGGCTACCTGTCGCAGAGTGACCTAAAGAGCGAACTGCGGTCCGATAGTTCGGAGGTGATATTAGCCTGCTTGAACGCCTCGCAACGGCGCCCCAGCCAAGCCCAGCTCATGAACCAAGCTGATGAGCGCACGCAGCCGCGCAGGCACGAAACGGTGGCCTGAGTAGTACAGCCTAAGCCCGCCGAACGACGGGCACCACGGCACCAGCACCGGCACCAGCGCGCCGGCCTTCAGCTCTTCTTCGATGAACCACTCGGAGATGAAGCCGATACCCAGCCCGAGCAGCACCGCCTGCTTGATGGCCGGCGGCTCGTTAAGCGCCAGGCGCACGGGCAGATCCATTTGCAGCTTCTGGCCACCTTTTGCCAGCTCCCAGTGATAGATGCCGCCGTGCGACATGCGCATGCCGATGCTCTGGTGCTGGAGCAGGTCGCGCGGGTGCCTGGGGGTGCCGTGGCGCGCCAGGTACTCTGGCGTTGCCACCACGAGCATGCGGATGTCGCGCGAGAGCGGCACGGCGATCATGTCCTGCGGCACGGATTCGCCAAGGCGGATGCCCGCATCGAAGCCTTCGGCCACGATGTCGATCATGCGCGACTCGCTCACGATGTCGATGCGTACCTCGGGATAGCGCTGCGCGTATTGCAGGAAGAGCGGCTCCAACAGCAGGGATGCCGCGCCCTGCGGCGCGTTGATGCGCAGCGTGCCGCTGGGCACGTCGGGGCCGGTGCCGGCTTCTTCGCCCGCGCTTTGGATTTCGGCCAGCGCCGGCGCAATCCGCTCCACATAGCGTCGTCCGGCATCGGTGAGCGCCACGCTGCGCGTCGAGCGGTTGAACAGCCGCACCTTCAGGCGTGCCTCCAGCCCGGCCACGGCGCTGCTCACGGCGGTGGTGGACATGCCCAGTTCCTGCGCCGCGCCGCGAAAGCTGTTGCGGCGCGCGACGGCCAGAACCACTTCCAGCTCGGTCATTCCTGTTCTGTGCATGAATTGTCCTGAATTTACGGATACCTCATCAGCCACAAGACGGCTTATCAGAACAATAAACCATTCCTAGACTTCGTTGCATCAATCCCCAAGGAGCCACCATGCAACGCATTGAACACATCTACATCAACGGCGAATTCGTCACGCCGCACGGCCAGGAATGGTTCGACCTCCACAACCCGAGTACCGAGGACGTCATCGGCCAGGTGCGGCTGGGCGATGCGCAGGACGCGCAGCGCGCCATCGCGGCAGCACAGGCTGCATTCCCGGCCTGGTCACGCACCACACGCGAGGAGCGCATTGCGGCCCTGCGGCGCATGCACCGGGCCGTGGCCGCGCGCAAAGACGCGCTGATGGAGGCCATCCTGATGGAATACGGCGCACCCTCAGTACGCGGGCACTGGATGGCAACGTATCCTGCCGACGTCATTGCCCAGGCGATCGACGCACTGGAGTCCTTCGCGTTCGAGGAAAAGGCCGGCGCAGCCACGGTAATCCAGACGCCTGTGGGCGTCGCGGGCCTGATCACGCCATGGAACAGCAATGCGGGTTTCATCTGCAACAAGCTGGCCACCGCGCTGGCAGCCGGTTGCACCGCCGTCATTAAGCCCAGCGAGATGAGCGCGCTGCAGACGCAGATCGTGGCCGAAGCGCTGCACGAAGCCGATCTGCCCCCAGGCGCGTTCAACATCGTCAACGGCCGCGGCGAAGTGGTCGGCGAGGAGATCGCGCGCAACCCCGGCATCGCCAAGATCTCGTTCACGGGCTCGTCCGCGGTGGGCCAGCACCTGGTGACCACGGGCGCCGCCACGATGAAGCGCGTGACACTGGAGTTGGGCGGCAAGTCGCCCACCGTGGTACTCGATGACGCGGACTTCACCGCCGTCATGCCACTCGTGCTCCAGGCAGGGTTCATGAACAGCGGCCAGGCCTGCATCGCCGGCACGCGCATCCTGGTGCCACGCAGCCGCCTGGCCGAGTTCGAGCAGGTGGCGAAGGAGGCGGTCTCGCACATCCAATCCGGCGACCCGCGCCAAGCCGACACCGACATCGGCCCGATGGTGAGCAAGAAGCAATGGGAGCGGGTGCAGAACTACATCCACCTCGGGCTGGAAGAAGGTGCGACCTTGCTGGCAGGCGGTGAAGGCCGCCCCGATGGCCTGCACGCCGGATGGTTCGTGAAGCCCACGCTCTTTACCCGTGCCAACAACCAGATGCGCATCGCGCGCGAGGAAATCTTCGGCCCCGTGCTGACCATCATCCCCTACGAGGACGAAGCCGATGCGATCGCCATTGCCAACGACACGCGCTATGGCCTGAGCGCCCTGGTGCTGGGCACAAACCCGGAAAGCTGCGAACGTGTGGCGCGCCAGATCAATGCGGGCCGCGTGCTCGTCAACACGCTGGCCAACGAGCCGCGCGCACCCTTTGGCGGCTTCAAGCATTCGGGGCTGGGGCGCGAAATGGGCCGCTGGGGCATGAGCGCATACTTGGAACCCAAGACCTTGCTGGCGAGCGCAGGTTGAACCTTCCAGGAATCCTTGTCTGACGCCCTCACAGGGCGCCCGCGCATCTTCCGACAATCGTGCGGCACCCGGGCTGTTGGGCTTCTACACCGGGCCCTGGGCGGAACGGCCTGGGCCCGGTGCTGATCGCGGTTGTTCCTTCGTCTCGATAAGCCACCACACGGCATGCGGCAAGGCGCGGCCCGTAATGGGGTGAATGTCGGTGAGGTCGGCGCGGGCCGTCCAGCCCGAGGGCGGACGGTAGCCGCGCACATCGCCATCGCCGTGCCAACGGCGGGCGCGTACCGTGCCAGGGGCATAAGCCGCCGCCATGCGCGGGCCGCTGGTGGTGGTGCGGGTCATGGATGGATCCCCTTCCAAGCGAAGCACCCCGGTCGAAGCCGGAGCGTTTGCCTTCGGCACGGGTCAAGCGGCCAGCGCCTCATCGGGTTCATCCGCTACGGCTTCGGCGTCCTACGGGGTTGTCCTGCTGCGGGCCGTCTTCCTGCGCGACCTCCTGCGGCCCTTCGGCCTCGAAGATGGCGGGCATCCAGCCCGTGCCATCGGCTAGCCTTTCCGCCTCGCTGGCAATGTCGGCCTTCTTCAGCTTTGGTTTCCATCGTGTCCCGGCATCTGGCCCTTGGCAATCATGTGTATGAGTTCGATGCCGCGCAACGAAAGGCCTTGAACCCCAGCATCGGCCGGGTCAGGCGCTTGATGGCCCGATGGTCCTGCTCGACGATGTTGTTCAGGTATTTGACTTGCCGAACGACCACGGGAGCCTCCTGCCCGGCGTTGATTTCGTGCAGGGCTGCCAGGTTGGCTGGACTGCCGTCGATGGTGACCGTGTCAGGCTAGCCTTGTTGCGCAATGGCCTTCTCGAAAAAGCGCCGCGCCGCAGCCTTGTCGCGCTGGGCACACAGCAGGAAGTCGATGGTGTTGCCCGCCTTGTCGACGGCCCTGTACAGATACTTCCACTGGCCGCGCACCAGGATGTAGGTCTCGTCCATACGCCAGCGCTTGCCCACCGGGCTCTTGGACCGGCGGAAGATTTTGTTCAGTGCCGGCAGCAACTTGAGCGCCCAGCGGTGCACGGTCGAGTGATCAACGGAGATGCCACGCTCGGCCATCAATTCTTCGAGGTGGCGCAGGCTCAGCGGAGCGAATCCCAACGCCCCAATTCGCTCGTCGCCGCGTCCTTATCGCGACAGAGCCTGCATCTTTCTAGCCATATGCGACGTCTCCTGACCGGCCGCCACAACTTTGGTTGCGGATTCAACGGAGACGGGAACCCCCAGGGGACAGGACAACGAGTTGGCCGTTGCGACCAACTCTTTCCTCAAGGATCGAAGCGCGCTGATATGGGCATCGATCTGATCGATCTTGGCATTCAAGCGTTGTTCTATCTCGGCCCGACCAAATCTGCCGTCAATCAATTGTGGGATGATTTCTCGAATCTCGGCAAGCGAGAATCCGAGCGTTTGAGCGCTGCGTATGAATTGAATGTGCCGAATGGCCTCCGCACCGTATGAACGGTAGCCATTGCCTAGACGCGTGGGTGCCTCCAACAGCCCCACCTTCTCATAATAGCGCAGTGTATCTGTAGTGGTGCCAACGGCCTTTGCCAGTTTACTAATGTTCATCCGAGGGCATCTTTCAGGGTCATCACCCCGGCTTTCCTTGACATTGGAGTGTACACCAACGTTTAAGGTGCCCATGGGATTTCATTCATGGGATCCCAGAACCAATAGATCAAGGTGCCTCCATGCTTCGCAAGCTGATTCTTCTACTGCTGTCCGCTATTACCATTTCTGCTATCGCCGCCGATGCCCCGGCACCAATCAGCCAGTCGCTTCCCACCCATCCCAAGGTCACTTTTGCGATCATCCGAACCGCGAAGCTATCTGTTACCGAGGCTTTGGTCTACGCAGGTGGGAGTTTTACTAGCAAGGTGAGTAATGACTTCTCCGCGTTCCTTGTTAGACATGGCGCAGACACTTTTCTGTTTGACGCGGGGCTGGGTTCCAAGGTGGCTGATCAATATCGGCTAGATATGCCTTGGTGGCAAAGTCTGTTCTTCAAGTACGAAGACCCGGTGGATCCGGTGAGAGCCCAACTCTTGCGCGCCGGCATTGAACCGGTTCAAACGATTATCCTGAGTCACAGCCACTGGGATCATGCCAGCGGCATTGTCGACTTCCCGGATTCCACAGTCCTGGTGCATCCCGCGGAGCTGGAGATGATAAGGCACCCTGCTGCTGGTGTCGGTGGCAGCTGGCACTCGCAGGTCAGCGCGCAATCGATCAAATGGAAAGCCTTGGCATTCAGGCCGGTGTCATATAGAGGGTTCGCCAGCAGTCTGGATCTCTATGGAGATGGCACGGTCGTGCTCGTACCGTTGCTCGGTCATACGCGCGGTTCGATCGGCATGTTTATAACAGTCGCCTCCGGCAAACAGTACTTCTTTGTGGGCGATGCGGTCTGGAACGCCAAGGCACTGAAATTTGGTAGCCCGAAGTTCTGGGCGGCGCGCTGGTTGGTTGATGGTGAGATTGAACAAACACAAGATACCGTAGACCAGATTCGCGTGCTAATGGACGCGCATCCGGATATTGTCGTGGTTCCGTCGCACGATGGGTCAGTACAGACGGCACTGGGCTACTTCCCAGCCTGGGTTGAATGAGGCGACGTACTTGCACCGCGAATATTTTGCCGCAAAACCGCTGATTCCGTAGCAGAAGCCTTCTCGGCCACGTCCCGACCGTTTCGTGGTCACCGAAAGGCGATTCCGCTGTGGAGACCAGGCCGGTACGTCCCGGTGTCAAACGAACTAAAGATGGAACCCCCGCGTGCGCTGGAAATGGCGTCAAACAAGGGACGAGCGCGGCGCAGGTACCAACTTTACGCCAATCCAAATTGACGTAAAGTGGATATCTTCATTGACGCAGGCGGACTGCATACGCATATACGACACGCCCTGACACCGGGCCCACCACATCGCCACCAACGTCGGATCGACATAGTCGCCTTCGGCAGCCACTTCGGCCAAGTGCAACAACGAATCCATACCACGGTCGCAATCCTGGGCGCGCACCTCCTGGGGACGCTGGGCCCGCTGTCCGCATGCCTCGCGCGTTGGCGAAGAATTCGTCTGCCGTCTTCAGGAACGCCCCCACGAGGTGCTCGGGCACGTGATGGGTGACGGACTGCGTTTTGGGACGAGGCAGGTTGCTCATGCCGTCTTCTCCGATGGCGCGGGTTCGATGATGAAATTCGCGGCGGCGTAGCTCGCGTTGCAGTCCCACACTGCCTTGCCATCGCGGAAGAAGGTGCACCAGCGGCCGTCGCTGACACAGCGTGCCCGCGGAAACACTTCCTCATGCCCGTTCTCGATGGCAAGCATGTGGCTGGTCTCCCGGCACCTGGCCAGGTACTTGCCGGCCGGCAGCGGTTCAGGAATTGCCCTTCGTACCACGTGACTCCCTCCTTAGCTTTGGCTAGCCAGGGTCTGAAACGCCAGCAGGAAGGCCGCACGTGCGGCCGTTTCGGCACGGTCAGCTTCGTCCTTGGCCGCGAGACAGTCGGCCTCGCTGACAGCCGCGTCGCCATCGAGAAAGCGGACGGCCAGCGAACGATAGCGCGCATTGGCTTCACGCAGTGCGGTGTATTCGTCCGGACAAGTCTGGGCAATATGCAAGTCAAACAGGCTGGCACTCATGGTTTCCTTCAGTCCTTTACTGCATTGTCTCGATCGCTGCGCACATCAGGGTGGCCCCGAGCCAGTGCGGTACCTTTTCGGCATCCGCACTGGCTCGGGGCCACCCTCCGCTGCATTGTGCGCCAGCGCCGCCCTTGGCCCCCGGCGCCCTCTTGGCTCGGTCGATCGCGTAAGTTCAACCCACCCGGAAATGCTCCGCCGACTGCCCCGCGTTGACGGCCCGCTGCAACCAGGCCGGCATCTCGCCCTGCCCGTCCCATTTCTGCCCTTCGGCGTTGCGGTAGGTGCGCGCCGGCTCGGGAGCCGGCGGCGGTGGCGCCACGACGGCAAAGCAACCGGCTGCCTGCAGGTCGGCCAAGGTCAGGCCGTGCCTGGCCATCTGCACACGGATCCACACCGTGGCCGCAGCGCGCTCAATCTCAAGGGACATAGGTATAACGTTTTGGGAGTCGGAAAGGTGCAACGATTTGGGCCGCACAATCAGTCGAGCTTGCCAGCCTCCCACACCGCCTGCATCGCCTCCATCCGCCGCGCGGCCTCGGTGGTCACGTAACGGGTGGTGGTGTCGAGCGAGGCGTGGCCGGCGTTCTGCTGCACCACCTCGAGCGGCGCGCCGGCCGCCAGCGCATGGGTAATATGGGTATGGCGCAGCCAGTGCGTGCTGGCCGCCTCCAGCCGAGCCGCGCGGGTCGGCAAGGCGCAGCGTGCCGGCGCAGGCCGTCATGAAGCCCTTGATCTGCTTGGCGAGGGTGACGGTGCCGATGCCGGCGGCGGCATCGACGGGGCTGGCGGCGCGCGCGCCGGCCCACGGCGCCCGCTCGCCCAGGTCGGTGGCGTGGCCGAGCAGCGCGACGCCGCCCGGGACCCGGATGGCGCCCGGGTCGGCCGGATGGCCGCGCGCCACCAGATACGCGCCTAGCCGCGCGATCACCGCCGGCGGCACCGGCACCCGACGCAGCTTGTTGCCCTTGCCCAGCACTTCCAGCCACCAGCCTTCGATTCGTGCCCGGGTACCGGGGCGCGGCAGGCTGACCCACTCCAGGTGGGCGGTAGTGGCGGCGACCACCTCGGACAGGCGCAGCCCGGTTGCGTGCAACAGGGGCAAGGCGACCTGCAGGCGCTGGTGGGCCGAGGTGGGCTGCAGCGCGTCGAGCTGGGCCAGCACGAACGCTCACTGGTCCCCGGTCAGGCTGCACCCCACATCCAGCGCCGTCCGCGCCTCGCGCGGCACGTGGAAACCGTGCCAGGGATTGCCCATCAGGTAGTTCTGGCGACCAGTAAGCGGTAGTGACTGCGCTTGTTAGCGCAAGATTTTCCGATCGGTTGTTTGCTGGGCAGCACCCGCTTCGCCATAGCCTATCCCAACAGATGCAATGACGACGAGGTTAAATCGAGAAAGCAGAGTTGTTTTCATTTGAGTTTATCTGCGGCTCGGGCGCCCGCTCGATTAACAGTCATTCGATCACCGAATCATCGCCCGCGCCTCGGCAACTGCGGCGTCCATCTCGCGCTGCGGATCGATGGTCGGGGTCAGCCGATCTGGCACGATGCCAACGCGATCGAGAGCCTCATGCGACGGCGGATACCAGTATGCCGCAGTGAACTTGATGGCGACACCATTGCTTAGCGGCTGGATCATCTGGATGTCGGTGCGGCCGAACGTCTTGCGCCCGACGATCCTGGCTCGCTTATTGTCCCTGAGCGCGGCGACCACGATTTCGGCTCCGTTAGCCGTTCCCTCGTCGACGAGAACAACGAGGGGCAGTTGACGAATCGGAACTGGTACGTCGGCGAATGGATCCGTGCCAGTGGCACGGCTATAGAACGATGCATCGGCAACATACTTCACGTTGGTGAACGGCTCGCGCCCTTCGGTACTCGCGATCGCGCTCTGCGGGGGCAGGAAGAACGCTGCCAGACCAATAGATGTCTCAAGTAGGCCGCCGGTGTTGCGCCGCAGGTCAAGAACGATGGCCTTGTACGGCTTCTTGCGCCACTGATCGCTCAGTTGGTTGGCCATCGACGGTAGCGTTTCGGAAAGGAAGCTCGAGGGCTTGATTGAAACGATGTCGGGGGCCACCATCGAGAGGCGAACATGTGGCACCGGCACCTTTTTTCGTTCGATCTTCATGGTGCGGACCGGGCCATCGGCACCGGTGTGCAACTCCAATGACGCGACACTCCCGACGGGACCATGAAGCATCCTGACAGCCATTCTTAGATTGTTCTTCAACGGCATCCCATCAATCGAGTCGATGACATCCCCGGGGCGGATTCCGGCCTTCTCGCCAGGGGAGTCCGCAACCGGAGACATCACGACGACCTGGTTATTCCGAACCAACATTTCGAGTCCAACCGCCCCGTCCGCCACCCCGGGTACCCGGCCCATGTCGTCAACGTCTGCCTTGGTCAGGAACTCCCCTGCCTCCGGGTCCACCTCCCGTAGCATTCCGCGAATCGCGCCCTGCAGGATCTCCTCGCCAGATAGGGGTTTCACATACGACCGGCGTAGCACGCCGAAAGCGTCCGCCAAGGTCCGTAGCTCTGCAGTTGGTAGTGGCCCTTGGGTCTGAGCGGAGACAAGACTCGGCAATGCGAGCAGTCCTGCGATAACCTGGTAGTGGATCTTCATACGTTGATTGCTTCTCTATGGTCAATATTCCTTGGGCCAGTTCCCGGCCCGCCTTGTTCAGCCTTTGCCGCGCGCCCATGATAATGGTGCTCAGGACCGGCCACCAGCACTTCAAAAGCCAATGGGCTGCGTAACTGAAACAGACACCGGCTTCCCCTCGTGCATGCGGAATATCTTGCAGTTCATGGCTTCCACCGCCACCTCGGCCGCAGTATCCGATGACGGTACGCCGAAGCACCGTGACACAGCGGTCAGTTCGACGCTGCCCTGCTTGGATACAAGCAGCCAGACGCCCTCCGTCCCTGACAGGCTAAGTCGCCATGCGTCCGCAGGATAGAGCGGCCTTGGCGGGGTGCAAACCAACTCTTTCGAATAAGGCCAGTCTGGCGTTAATAGAATGGAAGATGCGCAATTGCGATATCTACCCCCTCCCCAACCCGCAGCATTCACATAGCGGGGGTGGCATCGAGCAAGGCATGGCCGGCGGGGCTGCTTTACAGCCTCCAGCGGCGCCCCAGACGCCAGCGTGTGGGAGACGTGTGTGTGCCGCCTCCAGTGGGTGCTGGCGGCGCGCATCCATCAGGTTCAGCTCGCTGAGCGCCATTCAGGCAGCTACCTGCGACGCGGTAGACGCACGGCAAACGCGGTCTCTGTCTAGTCGCACCGAACCTCAATCGATCCGTGTGCTTTGGCAATTTCGCTCGCGATATACAGCCCGAGCCCGAGGCTGCTCGTCTTGTTGCCTTCCTGGTCCCGGGCCTCCACTCAGCGGGTCGAGTATCCGCTTCAGGGTTAGCGCGTCAATGGCAGGGCCGCTGTTTAGAACCTCCAGAAGGCGGCCGAGGCCGTGTGGAAACGCTCAGTAGGCTGCCGTGGTCGCGTCCATATATGTAGGTCGCGAGGTGCGCTATTGTTGTGGACCTCGTATCAATAGGCCCGACAAGAGGATGGGAAGGCTCTCTGAAACCCTGCGCGAGGACTCGTGCGGATCCTCGGCGTTCGCCACCCACAACGAGGCACCAAGCGCGGCAGCGCTCACGAGGCGCGCGGTTGCCTCGGCATCGACGGGCTGAACGACGCCCTGTTCAATGAGAAGCTCGATATGTCTCCTCGTGTTTCGGACGCATGCAATCTGCGTCGGCCACTTTGACGGCTCACCAAGTACGGCGGGGCCATCAAGAAGTACGATGCGCTGGATTTCCGGCTCCGCCGCCATCGCAACGTAAGCTACCAGCTCGTCAATCAACGCGGCCCACGTCGATTGGGCACGGCCCGAGATCACGGACAAGCGCTGCGTCATCTCCGCGTCGATTTGCTCGATCACCGCCTCCAGCAGCCCCTTCTTGCCACCGAACTGATGATAAAGCGCTCCGCGGGTTAGTCCCGCCTCCGCAGTGATATCTTCCATCGCGCTCTCCGCAAAGCCTTTTTCTGCGAATGTTCTCCGTGCGGCTGCAATCAGTTTTTCTCGGGTTTCCGCCATCGTTTCAGCACGACTCCTCACCATCTAAGCCTCCTCGTTTCACATACACAATGCATTTTAGTTGACATACGCAATGCATGTCGCTATAAATCTCACATGCGCGATGTATGTGAGATTCGCAGTTGATGCAGGAGTGTGAGGCTGTATGGCTAATTTCAAGGTGATCGCTAGCGATAGGAGTGCACCACCCCTTCTAGGGGTCGTCGTCAACCCGATCGCGGGTATGGGTGGGAGCGTCGGACTAAAGGGCACGGATAGTGACGTTATTCTCGCGGAGGCGTTGCGCCGCGGAGCGCATCCGCTCGCCGGGCAGAAAGCGACCAACGCGCTGCGCCGAGCCGCATTATCTTGTCCCGATCTACGGATACTTACTGTTGCCGGCGCCATGGGTGAGGACGCCGCACGCAACGCCGGGCTTACGCCGTTGGTATTGCCGCGACGGGAAGCAGCATCTTCCACCGGTGCCGATACACGAGCGGCTGCCGCTGCGATGGCTGACCATGGTGTCGACTTGCTCTTGTTCGTTGGTGGCGATGGCACCGCGCGCGACATCATCGGATCGGTCGGCGATCGAGTTCCTTTCCTTGGCGTCCCGGCGGGCGTGAAAATGCATTCCGCCGTATTTGGTACAAGCCCGGCGAATACGGGTCTATTGGCGGGACTGTACCTTGCTGGCGACCCGAGCGCATCGCTCCGCGAAGCGGAGGTAATGGACCTCGACGAAGCTGCCATCCGTGAGGACCGAGTGTCTGCGCGCCTGTTCGGCTATGCGAGAAGCCCCTATGCGCACCGACTGGCCCAGAATGCGAAGGCCGGGGCGGGACCAAACGAGGACGTCACGCTCGACGCGGTCGCCCGCCAGGTTGCGGCCGATATGCAGCCAGGAAGACTTTACATTCTGGGGCCCGGCACCACGACTCGACGCGTTTCCCACGCATTGGGGCTGCCCAACACGTTACTCGGAGTGGACGCCCTGCTGGACGGCTCGTTAGTCGGCTTGGACCTGGATGAACGGACACTATTGCGCCTCATGGAACATCGCGAGGCACACATCATCGTCGGCGTTTTGGGTGGCCAGGGAAGCCTATTCGGGCGCGGCAACCAACAGATCAGCTCCGAAGTCATTCGTCAGGTCGGTCGCGACCGAATCACAGTGATCGCCAGCGCCGAAAAGCTCATCGCGCTAGAGGGTGCACCGCTACGCGTAGACACCGGCGCCGACGAAATCGACGCCATGCTCACCGGCCACATCCGGGTCGAAATTGGCCCGGGCCGTAGCACGCGCTACAGGCTCACTGCCTGAGCGCAAACAACCATCAACGCAACAAAGGAGTGTCCAATGCGACCATCCACAGCCCACCCTTATATGGCCAATTCAGTGCCAACGATACAGCAGGAAATGCTGACCGCAGTCGGCGCCGACACGATCGAGGAACTGTTCGCCCAAATTCCCAACGACCATCGACTGGCACGGCCGCTCGATCTGCCGCCGGCGCTCAGCGAACGCGAGCTGCGGCGCCATGTTGTCGAAATGCTCGCCAAGAACCAAACCACTGAGCAGAACTTAAGCTTCCTCGGTGCCGGCATCTGGCAGCATCACGTTCCTGCGGCTGTCGACGAAATCGTTCGCCGCAACGAGTGGCTGACGTCGATCTTTGGGGAGCCCAGCTCCGACCACGGCCGCAACCAAGCATGGTTCGAATTCTGCAGTCAGCTCGGCGAGCTGATAAACCTTGACCTCGTCGGCCTGCCAGTGCGCAGTTGGGGAACCGCGGCCGGGCATGCGATACGAATGGCGGCACGTCTGACGGCGCGTAACGAAGTGGTGCTCGTGCGAGCGATCGACCCCGAGCGCCTGTCGGTGATCCGCAACTACTGCGAGCCCCCCGAGATGGCGAACCATATCGCCATCCGTCTCGTCGACTACGACCCCGCCACCGGCCTGATCGATATGAATGATCTGCGCGCTGCTGTCAGCGAACAGACTGCCGCCGTTTACTTCGAGGTGCCCTCTTATCTTGGCGTGATCGAACATCAGGCAGCCGCGATCGCCGTCATAGCCCGCGCGGCTGGGGCTGAGACAATCGTCGGCGTCGATCCGATCTCGCTCGGCGTGCTGGCTGCACCGGCCGATTACGGCGCCGATATCGTGGTCGGCACCATCCAACCGCTAGGCGTCCATCTCCATGCGGGCGGCGGCGTAGGCGGGTTTATCGCCTCACGCGACGAACCGCGCTACGCGGAAGAGTATCCGACACTGTTCATCAGCATTTCTGAGACGCTGAAGCCGGGCGAATATGGCTTCGGCCTCGGGCTGTTCCACCAGTCTTCCTATGGCCTTCGCGACAAGGGCAACGACTGGACCGGGCATTCGGTCTACATGTGGGCGATCGCCGCCACCGCCTATATGGCGATGATGGGCCCGCAAGGCTTCTCCGAGGTCGGCAAACTGATCCTCCAGCGCACCCATCATGCCGCACAACTCCTGTCCGAAATCGACGGGGTGCGTGTCACCTTCCCATCGGGCTTCTTCAAGGAGTTCGTCGTCAATTTCGACGGCACCGGCAAAACCGTTGCGGAGATCAACAGCGCTCTGCGCACTGAGGGCATCTTCGGCGGCAAAGATCTGTCGGGCGAGTTCCCCGAACTGGGCGAGAGCGCCCTATATTGCGTCACCGAAATCCACACCCTTTCCGACATCGAGCGCCTGGCTGGCGCCCTAAAAGAGGTAGCTGCGAAATGAACATCGAACCGAAGGAATACCATGCACCGGTCTGGAACGAGCCGGTCATCATGGAAATGGGCTACCCCGGCCGCCGCGGCATGCTGTTCCCGCAGGTCGAAGCGGAGATCCGGGACCAGGTCAACGACGCGGACGACCTCATCCCGCCGGCGCTGCGCCGTCAGGACAAACCTGCTCTGCCAGAGATGTCCGAGCCGGAAGTTCTCTACCATTATCTGCGACTATCGCAGCAGACGCTCGGCATGATGGGCACGAGCCTGTTCGGCACCTGCACGATGAAGTACAACGCGCAAATCAACGAGCAGATGGCATGGCGTCCCGAGCTCACCCAGCTCCACCCGCTCCAGCATGAGGACACCATGCAGGGCGCGCTGGAAATCGTACACAACATGGACCTGATCCTGCGCGAACTCTCGGGCATGGACCAGTTCGTGTTTCAAGCTGGCGGTGGCGCCGAGGCGGCATTCACTCATTGCGCGGTGACGCGTGCCTACCATGCTTCGCGCGGAGAACTGGAACAGCGTAACGAGATCATCACGACGATCCAGACCCACCCCTGCAATCCGGCGACGGCCGCAGCCGCTGGATTCAAGGTCATCACGCTGATGCTCGATGAAAACGGCTATCCGTCGCTAGACGCACTGAAGGCTGCAGTGTCCAACCGCACCGCCGCGCTGATGGTCAACAATCCCGATGACATGGGTGTCTACAATCCCGAGATGAAGGAATGGATCCGCGTTGTGCACGAGGCGGGCGGCCTTGCCTTCTACGATGCCGCCAACTTCAACGGTACCATGTCGAAGGTTCGCGCCCGCGAAATCGGCTTCGACGCCTGTATGTTCATGCTACACAAGACGTTTGGCGCGCCCAAGAGTGGGGTCGGCGGCCCGGCGACCGGCGCCTATGGCTGCTCGGCCGAGTTGGCACCGTTCCTTCCCGCGCCGCTGGTAACGCGTGAGGGTGATCGCTATCGCCTCGACCATGACCGGCCGCAAAGCGTCGGCAAGATCCGCGAGTTCTGGGGCAATGTGCAGGTGATTCTGAAGGCTTATGCCTGGGCTCGCGCGATGGGTGCCGATGGGATCGCACAAGCTTCCGACATCTCGGTGCTGGCCAACAATTACATGGAGAAAGGACTTCTCGCGATCCGTGGAGTCTCCCGGTCTTATCCTGAGGCGAAGATGCCGAGGCTCGAGATGACACGCTATACCCTCGAGAAGATGAAGGAGGAGACCGGTGTCGATGTCCATGACGTCCAAAATCGAATGACCGATTTTGGCGTCGACGCAATGTGGACCAGTCACGAACCCTGGCTGCTAGCCGAACCTTTCACGCCAGAGGCGGGCGAGATGTACGGGAAAGAAGCCCTCGACCGGTGGATTGCTGTTCTCGCTCAAATATCGGATGAAGCTTATTCTGATCCGCAGCTCGTCAAGACTGCGCCGCACAATCAGGCGATCCACCGCTTGAAACCTGGGGAAACCGACGAACCCGGCCGACGCGCAATGACTTGGCGCGCATTCAAGAAAAAGCATTCCCAGCCGAACTAGCGCGCTAGCGGCGGCAGAAGTTCCAGCACAGCTAAGGGGCAGCCGGCGCATTTGCTACGCGGCTGCTACGCGGCAACGTAAGATTCTGCCGCAGACCAAATCGTCCCTAAACTAAGAAGCTGTTGCGATATCAATTCATGCAGGGCATTAGCCTGCTCCAGCAAATCAGTGAACAGGCCAAGGACAGGAAGGTTTCGTGGACATGGGCATATCGTTCGTATCGAAACTTCAGGCGTCTGAACGCGTGGAGCCATGCAATCGAGCGCTCCACGCTCAGCGCTTTTTGCCGAGCCCGCTGCCGTGAGGCGAGCCGATTTTGGCAAGCACGAGCGTAATGCCGCGCTTACGCAAGCGCGGTCGGTGTGGCTCGGAATAGTTGTAGCCCCGGTCGCCTTGGACGATTCGCGGCTTGCGCAGAAGGCGTCCCCGCTTTCCACGAATGGGCGGAATCGCATCGACCAACGCATCGAGTTGCGTGATGTCGTTGCAGTTCGCCCCGTTCAGGATGACCGCGAGCGGATGCCTTGCGCGTCGACGATGAGGTGATGTTTACTGCCGAGCTCGCGCCGGTCCGTTGGGTTCGGGCAGGTTTTTTTCCGCCAGCATTGCGCGAACCGAGGAACTGTCGACAATGGCGCGTGCCATGTCAAGTTGGCCGCGACGGCGCAACTCGGCCAGTAGCGTCTCGTGGATGTGTTGCAAGACACCAGCCTCCTGCCATGCCAGCAGCCGCCGCCAGCACGAGGTGCCCGAGCCGCTGCCCGACCGCGATAGTCCCCGGAGGCTGGCCTTTGGCACTACCACGTTGCGCGACTGTCTGCCGAAACGAAACCCGTAAGGATTGGCCAGCGCCCTAATTCCTGCGGGACCTGTACGCGTGAGCCTGAAGGGAAGGTGTCGTTACTGCGCGACAGTCCTCCAGCTATCCCCTTGCCTCCAGGGCGTTCAACACACCTCGTTACTGGTCAAGGAGGGTGCACAACACGATCGTCGAATCGATGACTACCGGCGACTGCGAATGATTTGACCGGTAACCCGTGCTCATACAGTCTCGATCAATTCAGCGCAGGAATGACCGATTCGCAATGACCTTCAGTCGTCTGCAGTGTAGGGTACGGGTGGCCGAGGTGGGTCGAACTGAGCCAACTGGATGGCTTCGACAGACCGAGATCGGCATGGGTTGCACAGGACGCTGTGGGCATGGAACATTGAGCCTATGCGATGATCCGCATCAGTCCGAGCGATGGATAACAGCCAGCTTCGCGAGCCGGGAGCAGTGTCGTACGTGTCGATCATGATGCACAATTTTCTCAGGTTCTTTTTCAGTTGTAACCGACGGTCCCTTGGCTACACACGGCGCGGTCACTGCGGCTGATGCTTGGCGCGACGGGAACAATTTCGAAGTCTTGCGCCAGGATCACTGCAGCCTTGGCTGGGTGACCAACAAAGCTGCAGGACCCAAAATCATCGCCAATTGGCCGCAATGACCGATGTGAGCGCTGCCTGATAGTTGCTGGGCAACGTCATCTGCCCGGCGGCGGGCGGGTTGAAACTGGCCATCGCCTGCACCAGCAACTCCACCTGGGTGTCGTGCAGCACCTTACCGCTGGCGGTCCGCATCTCTTCCACGTGATAGGCGCCGCCCTGGTACCAATCTCGCATCAACATCCGGTCCGCCGTGCCGATAATGCTCACCTCCAGGTCATTGCCCACGTGGCGGAACCACAGCTGGTTCTCGGCAATATCATTGCCGAAAACCAGCACGTCGGTATTCCCCGAGGTGGCGTCGTTCTCCAGGATGGTGTCGACACCATATCCCCGCCCAAAGGCGTAGGTGTCGTTCCCCGTGCCACCGGCGAGAACGTCATTCCCGGTGCCGCCATCCAGCAGGTCATTGCCTTCGCCACCGTCCAGGTAGTCCTGGCCGGCACCGCCATAGAGCCGATCGTTGCCAGACTCGCCCCAAAGCCTGTCGTCACCATTCTCCCCATAGAGGGTGTCGTCGCCTTGCTGGCCGTACAGGTAATCGCCATCATCGCCTCCGTACATGACGTCGTTGCCAGCGCCACCAGCCATCTGATCGCGTCCTGCCAGGCCCCATAGAACGTTGTCCCGGTCGTCACCCTGAATAAGATCCGAGTTGTTGGAGCCGACCGCATTCTCGAAATTCCGGAAGGTGTCGGTGGAAACCACATTGCCCGAGACGTCCTTTTCCTGCGTGGTGCCGAGGCCCATCTGGATATTCACTCCGCCAGGACCTGTGCCGGGGGTGGCTGGAAGGAGCGCGATCTTTTCGCGGCTCTCATACGACAACGTGTCAATGCCCGCGCCGCCGTCCAGGATGTCATTACCAAGGCCACCGTCAATCAGGTCGCCCCCGTCCCCACCACTCAGCGTATCGTTCCCCGCGCCGCCAAATATAACGTCGTTGCCGGCACTGCCAACCAGCGTATCCGCTGCAGCCGTTCCGAGCATCGTTCGACGCTGATTACTGGACAGCGTTATGCCATCCATTCCCGGCATCTTGCTGATTGCCTCGTCGCCGCTGAGGAAGTACGCCGCCCATTCGCCCCAGGACTGGCCGTTGTTAATAGCACCAAGCCCCCACGACATCTCGTTCTCGCTTGGCTCCCGCCCCACAGCCTGCCGGTAGACAAGCTGGATGAACTCGTCGTCGTTCATATTCCCAAAACGCTCAAAAAACTCCTGCGAGTTCGCTAGCCCCATGCCAATCCATCGGTAGCCCGATCCGCGATTGAGAACTGCCAGGCCGCTCTCCAGACCGCTGGGGTCCACCCCTCGTCCAAGAATCCCGCGATACAGGCGGTCGATCCCAAGCGCGTTTGGGTCCGATATCCACAGGCCCTGCTGCACCACATCCCTGGTCATCCCCTTGAGTTCGTCATGGTTGGCAAACCAGAGCAACAGTTCCCCCTTGCTCATGCCCTTGTACATTCCGGCCATGCGGTCCAGGATCTCGCCATTGCTTCCCGGACGGCGTAGCACGTTCCGGAAGAGCGCCTCAATCAACGCCTGATTGTCCAGCGATCCGTACTTCGCCATAAACTCACCGGAGTTCGCCACACTGTTCGCCCACGCGACCGGTGTCATGCCCCCTTCCAGGTTGGCCACGTGCCACGCCAGTCCACCTGGGTCGGGAACTCGGCCAAGAGCGACCTCGTACATGCGGTAGGCGAGCGCGGCATGGCCATTGGCATCCATATGCAAACGCCCATCGAGGAACTTGATCTCCTCAATATTGATAAGCGTATCGCGGCCCTTGGCACCCTGGACGCTGTATTCGCCTAACCTGGCATCCCATCGAATCTGAAAATTCTTGTGAAAGCCGGCATAGGTCACCCTATCGTAACCGTCCCCACCATCAATCGTGTCATTGCCACCATTGCCATCGAAGATATTGTTCTCCGCGCCGCCCTTAAGGACATCGTTGAACTTCGTGCCGATGAAATTCTGGATGTTCATCAAGCGGTTTCCGAGGCTGTCGAGTCCGATCATGACCTCATAGTTCTCCAAAGAGCCTGGATCATCCTCGCGAGGACGCGTCTCGGTGCCCATCGTCTGCCCAACGGTGATACCGAATGCCAGGTCCGCATAGGAAACGGTATTCTGGCCGCCGTCTCCGTTGACGTAGTATTGTCGGCCTGCGATCACGAACGTATCGTTACCGCTGCGACCCAGCAACACGCTGCCACGCTCGCCACCGATCAACGTATCGCCCGCCTGTGAGGCGGTGAGGCCATTCACGTGAACCTGTCCGTCGAAGAGGTCTTCATGAGCAATGCTGTGTGTCCCCGCAACCCCATCGAATGAGAGACGTTCCACGCCAGTGATATTGGCAAATAGGTCCAGGGCTTCAGGAGCGGTGCCGATCAGGCGGATCGTCCCACCGGCCGACGTGCTGATCAAGGTCCCCCCCTCGCCGTCATTGCTCACAACCGCACTATTGCTGCCGTCGACGATCTGGACCTGGTCACCCTTGCGTCCGGCTGTGAAGTTCGAGACCGTCGCCCGCGACCAACTGGTGAGCGCGATGTTGTCGACCCCTCCGCTTGCCACAAACGCCTCGTACCCTTGGCCTGCGATCAGCAGGTTATAGCCAGTCTCGGCCACGATTGTCTGCCCATCGGCACCTGCATACACTCTGCTGTAGCCCGCGGACTGCGCAATGGCGCTGAGCAGGAGGTCACCCGCTGCCTTAAGCTTAGCCATCGGCTGAAGTAACGCGCCATAAGCCTTGAACGTGTCGGCAGCAAAGTCGGCCTCCATCGGTCCAGCAAAGGTCAGACCGTTGGAGAGATGTCCCGTCAACGAGATATTGGCGGGAATCAAGTCATTTAGTTCGGCCTGCAGGGCTGCCATGCGCACCGTCATCGATTGCACCTGCTTCTGGATGTCGAAATACTTGACAAGTGCGCCCCCCCAACGATTGGTCGCAATCCGGGCCTGCTCGACCGCGCTCCCGCGGGCTACACCGGTCTGCGTCGCATTTGCCACCTGGGCCGCGCTGTTGGCCGCCGAGATGGCATTTGCCCCGCCCGCGATCGCGTCAGCCGTCTCCCTCTCAACCTGTAACAGTGCAGGGATGCCGGCCAGCAAATCGGCCGTATGCTCGGGAGCATAGTTCAAGACCGGGACTCGTACTACTCCGTCCGTATTTGCGTAATGATTGGGGTCATATGTGTAGATCGGCGCGGTCTGGCCAGCTTTTGTGTAACCAATCTTGATCGACGTTCCAGACAGCACCCGGAAACGTGTCTGCCCCATCCATTCCCTTAGTTTGGCGAGCGGTGCCGATACGTCCATCGACGTGTTGGCTAGCGACTCGGAGATCGCTGTTGCTTGGCCGGCGGCCATCGCCACAAATCCCTTGCCGGCATAGTCAGCAAATGCCAGCGCCGCCGCGCTGGCGGGCCGCGGCCCGTCGACGGGGCGAGGCAATTCTGTTGCCAGTCCCACATCTTCAATGGTGTGACGCTTGCCATCGCTCGTCGTGTACCCTGCCTGGCTCGCGATCACGTTGCCCTCGACGTTCCGATTGACTGGCTGTGCGACCAGATCGATGGAGGTAATCCCCAGGCTAGCGAGCGAACGCAGTTCGCCTGCATCCGTCCTCCCATCCTGATTCGCATCGACCCAGACCTGTAGTTCATCGAAGTAACTCTGGCCCGTCTTCGGATCAACCCTGGCCGTGCCTCGGGAAAATGTTGTGGCCCCTGCCTGCGCAAGGGTGCCGAGCGCCTGGAAGCCGGTCAAGCCAGCGGTCGGTTGCCCAGATGCCGAGAAGTGCTGACCGAACCACTCTCCCGCGTCATCCACGACACCATTGCCATTCCTGTCGAAGACCAGAATCCCATTGGTTCGTCCTACCCATCCGAGCGGCTTTGCAGCGCCCGTCATATTGGCGTCGAACCTAGCCTGACTCCTATCCATTGCCGTGAGTTCGATGCCGCGATCATCCAGATCCAAAACAAGCGGATACGACTGACCACCACCCAAACCAAGGACTTTCACGCTAAAGCTAGATGGCCTCTCCAGCAGAGCGTTCACTCTAAACTGGGCCAGAATAGCCATGGACTGCCTGATCGCCGCATCCATGGCACCGCTGAGTCGATAAGAAGCCGGCACTTCACCTCTGAGCAACATGACGGCATAACCGTTATTGGGCTCGTTGACCAGATTGAGGCGCTTGGCAAGAAAGCGAAGGGATTCGGCATTCCTGGCGGACTCTTGCATTCCCGCCCCATTTGCCGCATTGGCCACGGCAAACTTATCGTTAATCTCGGCGCGGGCTCTGCCGCTGGCGTTCGTCAGGTCTCCCCAGTCAGACGATGCTTGCGTATTGGCGAGGAATGTCGCGAGATCGCCACCGACATAGGTCTGTCCGTCCTGCTGCCACTGCGTCGGCACCCACTTGCCCGATGTGTCCTGCGCATAGGTGGCGATCACACTGCCATCGCCCAACGATATGGTCGCGGTGCGGCCAGCCGCCGTGCTTTCCAGGATCAATCTCGCTGGCGCACTCCCTTCGTCCCGGATCAGGGAAACATCGTAGCCGCTGAGACTTCCATCACCCTTTCTAATTTGGAAATGGAACGACGTCGTATTGACGTCACTGCTTTCTTCGCTCGTTGGTGGCATCAGATTGATAATTTCTGCGCCGCCACCTGCTTGAGAGTAAACATCCCTTAGCGTATTCCCAATCTGAACCCGCCGTCCTTCCCATATGTAATCATCTACATAGATACCGACGACCGCATCATCAAGAGCAGCACCGCTGACGCCAGGATTAGCCGCACGGGCCTTCGCGGAGGCAGAATCCACACGTTGGCGCCAGTATTTACTGGAAAATAGGTCAATATGATCAGACGTTCCTACCTGAATCTCGTTTACAATCTTGTACTCACCATGGTAATACGACAAAGCCTCATTCTTTGCGACAATCTGAACGTATAGCACGGCCTTACCAAAAGCGTCTAGACTAGCATCACTCCAGATCGATCGCGTTGTTTCATACACCTCCTTTCCGCGAATATAGTGATTCAGCTCGTGAGCCAGTTGAATGATGAATTGACTCGTATCTCCATTCTTTGCAGCGCTCAAAGTGTCGAGTCGAATCCCTGGCTCTGCCGTATCCTTTTCACTTACGTAGACAAACCGACCGTGTCCCTCTATTATTGGACTATAGATACGATCCCTCACGTCGGTCGCGTATCGAGCAATCCAATCAGTCAGCGTTGGTGACGCCCCAATTCTACTGATTGTTTTAGCATCCAATGTGAGCCCAGTACCTTTCAATATGGTAACCAAATCATCTTTCAATGGCATCACTTATCTCCTTGTGATTGGCATGATGCGATCTCCTGCCTTAACCCAATACTGCTCGCACATTCATTAATGTTTTCGGGATCATAGAATGTGAAACTCAGCCCATTATTTCCATTCATATAGCTGTACGGGTATATTCCAACGGAAGGAGGAACAGTTCTGGCCAACTCCGGAAAGTATTTACTTAAATCAACCCGGGAGATGCAAATATTATCTACATCAAGGTCAGATCTAAATAATATTCTCGTTGGTTTTTCCGATTTTGAAACAAACTTCCCAAAATAGGGATAATTCGATGCCTTCGAAAACTCCGGCGACATGGCGTTCACCTTGTAACCAATAGATATCCCTCGAACGCCACGGCGCTGCTTATCCATATCATCAAGCGGAAGCCGCTCCGCCTGGTCAACTTCAAAGCGGATATGCAGATAGCGCTCCATGTCATCCGGCGTGAATAACTCTTGCTCTTGCAGCAGCATTTTCATGTCCGCCAGGAATTGCCGCGGAGTCCTCACTTGCGTAAAATCTGTCTGTGCGATAGCGAGCAACGGGAAGCCTGCCAGTAACCCAACCCAAAACGCTCCTATCGCGCTCCGGCTTGCATGCAATCGACGACTCGCCATTCTCTTCCACCATATCCCTGATCGCTCTGGGGAATCTCGCCGTATCACCATCCTTCTTTTTGACATCGTTGTATCTCCTTACATTCCAGAGCTTTCCGCTCCGGCTTATCGCTCTCTAAGGCTCTCGTCCGAGTATTGCATCAGTGGTGTCAAGAAATATTCAATCACCCTGCGCTTGCCGGTCTTCACTTCGACCGTCGCCGCCATCCCTGGCGCCAGATTGACGGTCTTGCCGTCCACCTGGATTGTCGAGGTCTTGAGCTTCACCCGTGTCGAATAGACCAACCCCCTCTTCTCGTCGTTGATCGCGTCGTTCGAGACCGTGGTCACCGTGCCGTCGATCGTGCCGTACTTTGTGTACTGGAACGTCTCAATCTTGACCGTGGCCTCGTGCCCCGGGCTCACAAAGCCAATGTCCTTGTTCTCCAGGAACGCCTCGATCTCCAGCGGATCGTCTGTCGGCACAATGATCATCAACGGCTGGGCTTCGGTCACGACCCCGCCCACGGTGTGCGCGGCCAGTTGCTGCACCGTCCCGTCCACCGGCGCGGTTAGGGTGGTCTGTTTCACTCGGGTTTCCGCCTTTCTCAGGTCTTGTGACAGCGCGGCTGCTTTCTGAATGCCGTCGTTCAAGCTTTCGAGATGGGTCTTCCGACTCTCTGCGGTCTGCGCACTGCGTTGCGCACGGGTTTCCCTGAGGGCGGCCTCCAGCTCCCTGTATCGGCTGCGCTGGGTTGCCAGATCCGCTTCCAGTTCCAGCCGCGCTTGCTCCTTCTCGAGGTAGCCGTGTTTGGACACGAAGTTCTTGCTCACGAGATCCTTGAAGTCCTGGGCCCGTTGCTGGGCTAGGGGCAGCGTCTGCTCGAGCTTCTTGACCACCTCGGCGGTAGACTGCTTCTCGGCTTCCCGTTTGGCGCTCTCCGCATCGATCCTGGCGATCCGGGTCTGGTAGTCGCTGTATTGGCCTTGCAGCCAGACGCGCGCTTCCTGATAGGCGACGTCGGGAATTTCGCTCGCGGGATTCAGGTGGGGCGGCTTCCCACTTTCGATCGCGTCGAGCATCGCCTGCGCCCGGGCCGCCTGCAGCCTGGCCTGGGCAAGGTCGTTCAGGATCCGTGCCTGGTCTGCCGCGCTCGCGGTCGGATCCAGCTCGATCAGGACATCGCCTGCCTTGACTCGCTGGCCATCGGTCACGTGGATCGCCGTCACCGTGGCAACCTCCAGCGGCTGGATGATCTTGGTGCGGGCGTTGGGCACGATCTTGCCTTGGGCGCTCGCGACGATATCGATCCTGCCGGCGATGGCCCAGACCAGCGCCAACGCGGCGAATCCCATCAGCAGCCACATCACCAAGCGCGGCGCTGGCGAAACCGGTGTCTCGGTCAGCGCCAGGGTCGCCGGCAGGAACTGGGCTTCGCTTCTGGTGTAGCCCGCGCCATCCAGCGTTTTTCGGTTTTGCCAGGCGGCTTGCCAGACCCTGCGGTACCGTTGGCACAGGGCGGCCAGGCCCTGCAGTTGATAAAGGAGAGTCATGCGCTATCCTGCCTGCATGGCGTATAGTCGGGCGTAGTGCCCGCCCTGGCGGCGCAGCAGCTCAGTGTGGCTGCCGGCCTCCACGATCTGGCCCTTTTCCATCACAACGATGCGATCGGCCTGTCGCACGGCCGAGAGCCGGTGGGCGATGATCAGTACGGTACGCCCCCGGCAGATGGCCTTCATGTTCTCCTGAATGATCCGCTCGGACTCGTAGTCCAGCGCGCTGGTAGCTTCGTCGAAGATCAGGATGCGGGGATTGGCCATCAGGGCCCGGGCGATCGCGATGCGCTGGCGCTGGCCGCCGGATAGCGTGCTGCCGTGCTCGCCGACCTGGGTGTCATACCCCTCGGGGAGCTCGGCGACGAAGTCGTGGGCACCGGCCAGCTGCGCCGCACGCATCACCGCATCGAGCGGTGCGCCAGGGTCAATCAGGGCGATGTTCTCACGTATGGTGCGGCTAAACAGGACGTTCTCCTGCAGCACCACGCCAATCTGCCGGCGCAGCGAGGAGGGGTCGGCCAGCGCCAGGTCGATCCCGTCGACCAGCACCCTGCCCCGCTCCGGCGTGTAGAGACGTTGCACCAGCTTGGCCAGCGTACTCTTGCCCGAGCCGGAGCGTCCAACAATGCCAATGACCTCACCTGGGCGAATCGCAAGCGACACGCCGCGCAGGACTTCTGGCATGTCGGGCCGGTAGCGGAACACCACCTCATCGAAGGCGATGGCGCCGCTGACGGCCGGGAGCGAGGATTTGGCCGTGCTGAGCTCCGTGCGGCTGTTGAGGATATCCCCCAGGCGTTGCACTGAAATCCCGGTCTGCTGGAAATCGGTCCACAGCTGCGCCAGGCGCATCACCGGCGTGGCCACATGGCTGGAAAGCATGTTGAAGGCAATCAGCTGGCCCACGGTGAGCTTGCCGTCGATGACGAGTTTGGCGCCAAAGTACATGGTGGCCACCGTCACCAGCTTGCTGATCAGTGTCACGCCGCTGTTGGCAAAGGTGCCGATGGTCACCGTCTTGAAGCCGGCTCCGACGTAGTGCGCAAGCTGCTGGTCCCATTTGCGGGTCCATTGCGGCTCCACCGCCATCGCCTTGACGGTGTGGATCCCGCTGATGGTTTCCACTAGGAACGCCTGATTCTCCGCATCCCGATTGAACTTCTCATGCAGGCGTGCCCGCAGCACAGGCGTGAATAGGAGCGACAGCAGGAAATAGCTGGGCAGCGAGATCACCACGATCAGGGTCAGCCACCCGCTGTAGTAGAACATGACGACCAGAAACACCACAGAGAAGACCAGGTCAAGAACCAACGTGATGGCGTTGCCGGTCAGAAAGGAACGAATGGTTTCCAGCTCACGGATGCGCGCGACCGAGTCGCCCACGCGTCGGGCCTGGAAGTACGCGAGCGGCAGCGCCAGCAAGTGTCGGAATAGCCGGGCGCCGAGTTCCACGTCGATGCGACTGCTCGTGTGGGAGAAGACGTAGGTACGCAGCGCTGTGAGCACCACCTCGAACACGGTTACCGCCAGGAGGCCGATCGCGATGACATCAAGGGTGGTATAGCCATGGTGGACCAGCACCTTGTCCATGACCACCTGAAAGAACAGCGGTGTGACCAAGGAAAACAGCTGCAGCACGAAGGACACCAACAAGACTTCGCCCAGCAGCTTTCGGTATTTGACTACTGCGGGAATGAACCAGGTGAAGTCGAACTTGGCGAGGTCGCCCACCACCGAGGCACGCGAAGAAAACAGGATCAGCGTGCCGGACCAGCGAGCGAGGAACTCGGCCTCGGCAACGATTTCCGGGCGACTAGTCTCTGGCGACTGAACCAAGACCTTGCCGCCTTCGCAACGGGCCAGCACAAAAGCCCGACCGTCACGGTCCAGGGCCAGCGCCGGCAAAGGCTGGAGCGACAGGCGAGCCACCGTTGGACGCGTGACCTTGGCCGATAGACCTAGCTGTTTGGCGGCGAGTCGCAGTTCATCGAGTGTGAGACTGCTACCGCTGCGGTGTTCGTGTGCAATCTGTTCGGGCTCCGCGGGTACCCCATGGAACCGGGCGATCATCACCAGGCTGGCGAGAACAGTGTCCATGGGAGGCGCAGCTTCACCCGGATGCTCTGCTTCGCCACCGACCAGCGTCAGCAACGGATTCTTGTCGAGCATATCGTTTGTAGGTGGTATGCGAATCGAACGGCCTATGACAGGATGGTGGTCGATTTCATCGACAGCGCTGCAGCACTCGCATGCGCCTTGAATAGGCCGTTGATCGCATGCAAAAATGATGACTGAATGTACTAATGTATTGTGACAACGGAAAGTCTGGTTTTGGCTAGGCGGCCGGCGCTAGGTACCGCCCATTGGCAGGGTATTTAGAACCCGAGATATATCCCTGCGATACAGCCGGGCCCCGAGGAAGACTGCCGAGCCTCCCAGAGGCATAGGCGTGGCGCCGCTGTAACCAACGTGAGAAAGAAGCCGCACAAGGCGGCTTCAAAGTGGCGAAGAGGTGGCGCCTCAAGTCATCACGACCCAGCTGCGATCGCGTTGGGGTGATGCTTCGCGAACTACCGTCCTCGGGCAGTTCTTGACTTTGCCACTCCGGCAGAAGCCATGGCAGAAGAGATCAACAAATTACGAACCGGTGTTGCAGCTCAGACTTGAAACTGCCCTTGTAAATAATCATATCGTGATGATAAACGGTCTTTATCGATCGTTGGTTTCTATGATCTTGAGCCAAGGCCAGCGAGCTTGATAACTTTTCGCCTTCTGATCGAACAAGTCTGGCTGGGGATTTTTTGGATTCATACGAAGCACCCCTTGCTCTATGTCGGCCAGACCGTAAGGCGCATAGACTTCACCTGTTTCAGCATCCAGTCCAATACACGTACCTGCAATCAAGTAGCGATCAATACCGTCTTTAGCCGACTGAAGCTGAGGGTAATACCGGCCAAACCGCTGATTGTACCAAAGGTGGACGCGAGCCTGATTCTTGATCTCAATGTTAACTTCGAGGTCCTGGAAGAGGTCCTGAGCCGAGTTGATGACCTCATTCTCGGCCTCCCAAGACAGATCATTGTCGAAGTAAAAAACGTCGTAGTCCTTCACCCCCCAAGCTGACGGCAGGCTCGACTGATGATTCCAGACGGATTGGAACAGGCAGCCCGCAGTGAGCATGCATTGATTCAAACCGAGTGAAGGCAAGCGTGAGGTAATTTCAGCGTTTATCGGATTGGCCATTGCTATCCTGACCAACCTTTCGACAGTCAATGTCATTTTCATTTCTTTGGAGTCGATCTAGTCCTGGCGACCGACAATACATCAAAGCATTGTGAGATTTCGCGAAGGACAGCGTTTTTACACTCTTGGCCAGTTGAGGAACCCGGCAATCGCGCGCAGGCGCGACTGGATCGTCCCGTAGGAGCGCCGATAGTGGCGATTGCTCGCCTTAAGCGAGCGTGCCGCTTCACGCGCAGCCACAAGCATACGCATTGCCGGGCGAGCGAGTGGAGGGCTATTGAGCGTCCAAGATACCGTAGTGCTGGATAAGTACGCGTTGTTTCAGTTACCCTCGCGTGCAAGTCGCAGGTAGCGTTCTCCTTCTGATTGCAGCTGCGCATCGCTCGCTGCCAACTGAGCTTTCGCCTCAGCCAGGTTGTCCCGGCAGCCCTGCCAACGGCAATCCGGTACCCGTTTGACTAGGAAGCTGGGCGACACATTCGCGGCCATTGCATCCAGCCGCACTCCGTCCACCCAATCCACCCGCCACTTGGTATCAGGCATATGGTCGGCATTGTTGCCGTACTGCATTTGCCCGCGGTAGCGCATCGGCTTGCCGTTGAAAAACATCCAGGTCTCCCGCTTGACCGGTACGTTCCCCTCTATCGCTCGTTCAGTACCTGCTTCGGCCATCAGTTCCACCTGTGCAATGGGCCCGCTCTGCATCAGCACCAACAAGACACCCTCGGACGCGTTGTAGTGCTTTAAGCCATGCCAGCGCGGCGTACTGCTCGGCATGACCACCGTACTGATGCGTTCCTTGGCATGAAACGAAGACAGCCGCTCGGGAAACTGATTGCGCTTGAGGTCGGCTGGAATACGCCCTGTTCTGGCTAAATCCGGTGATGCCAGAAGGCGTTGCGACAGTTCCTGGCTCAACTGGCCCGGCCACGACAGCTGGCGCACGCGGCCATCCGGTCCGCTGAGGCTGGCGCGCATGGTGGTCGCGGCCAATGGATCGCCGTAATGGTCCAACTGCCCCGGTGTTCTGACGCCCAAATCCACCAACTGATAGCCGACCGTGTCCTTCTCCGCGAGGACCAGCGCAATGCTCAGGGGTTGTTTACGCTGCCAGGCAAAACGACGCCGGCCGTCCGACGACAGCTCGCGATCCCAGCCGGCAAACATTGGGACACGCCACAGCGCATTTGCGGGCGCCCGCAGTTCGGAATGAGAGAAGTAGTAATGCGGCGCGGGCGCTTCTGGCAGCTCGAAGCGCAGCTTCAGCGGCTGGCCTGCAGCCCCCTGCAGCACTTGCGCTTTTGCCGTGACTTTGTGCACGATCAGCGACGACTCCATCTCGAAGCGCGGGGCCGGAATACAGGTGGTGCCGACCCAGCAGGTGAACAACTGCAAGCGGGGGCGCGTCTTCTGCGCCTCGCCCTCGATACCCTCGGTGGGCAGGTAATAGGCGACGAGGTCTGCATGGTTCCATATCTGCGGCCACAAGGTGGTCTGCGTGGACTCATCCAGATAGGCAATGGACGTGTCCGCCAACTCGACCTCCAAGGATATCGACGCTGCTTGCACGTAGGTCGAAGCTGCAAACAACGCAGCGGTTGCAAGGGCGCGCCATAGGGCCGTCCCGGCGGCTGAACGTGCGAAAAACAGGGCAGTTTGAATTGGCATTCTCCAAATTGGAAATGAAATGGCTAATCAACACACAGCCGCTGCGGGAGCAGCAGTGGCTAGGATCACTGCCTGCTGGACTCTACCGTGTTCCTCCTGTACCTGCGTGTGCAGAACGTGCAGCCGGGGAACGCCTGGAGGACTACTGTAGCAGGCGTTGCCCTTGGAAGCTGTTGCGTCAAATTCTTGGACTACGTTTTCTCAGCGATAACTCGGTCCGATCCATTTTCCTCATGATTTGCGACCGGCTTAACGGAGGTTTGTCCAATGCGGGAGTCCGGACTCGCCGGCTGGCGGCAGCAGATGCTCACTGCTGGGCAGAAGGTCCTTGTGGAAGATGCGCCGAATTTGCTCCTGAGTGCTCTGACGGCCCGCCTTCAGGCTCAGCTTGCGGAATTCGAACCACTGCTCGAACACCTTCAGGAAGGTGTGCTCTTCGGCCAACAGGGCCAGCCGGCGCTACTGATTGCGATGCTTGTGAGGATTGATGCCGCGGGCGACCAGCTCGCGAGCTTCGTCGCGTCTGGTTCGGGCTTCTTTGAGGGAAATCTCGGGATAAGTGCCTAGAGCGAGGCGCTTTTGCTTGTCATGCCAGCAGTAGCGAAAATGCCAGCTTTTGTTGCCTTTTTGGGATACCGCCAAGGACAGACCATCAGTATCGCCGAGGGTGTGTTCCTTGCCGGCGGCATTGGCCTGGCGCACGGCGGTGTCGGAGAGTGCCACGTTCAACTCCTCTGCACCTGGGTTCAGGAACAGATGGTCGACATATCGCCCGCTGCCAAACAGCAATAATGCGTTCAAGCACTCGTCCGTATCGATGGACTGAAAAATGGACTAAAAAGCGCTGGCTGGTGTTGGATTCCAGTGGAAGGCACTGGAATGAAAAAAGGGGCTTTCGCCCCTGTTTTCAATGACTTACAGAACTCGGTGGAACGCTGTAGATCTATATTCTGGAGCGGGAGACGAGGCTCGAACTCGCGACCTCAACCTTGGCAAGGTTGCGCTCTACCAACTGAGCTACTCCCGCTTTTTGGCTCCCCGACCTGGGCTCGAACCAGGGACCTACGGATTAACAGTCCGGCGCTCTACCAACTGAGCTATCGGGGAACTAAGGCCCGTCTGTGCAACGGAGGCCGGATTGTACAACAAGAATTTCGCCAAGTGAATAGCTTGTTGAGTAGATTCGCCGGAAACACATTGCGCCAGGTGGACAAGTCTTTTCCGGCTCTTTGCTGATCCGCGGTGAGCGACACAAGCGGTGGATATCAAGATCTGCCGCGGCAGCCATATCCACAAAAAACACTTGCGTACCCGCGGACCGCGCGATATAGTCTCGCCCTCAAGTGCGGCTGTAGCTCAGTTGGATAGAGTACTTGGCTACGAACCAAGGGGTCGTGGGTTCGAATCCTGCCAGCCGCACCACCTGACACAAGCAGTAAAAAGAACGGCTTAGAGGCTTGGTCTCTAAGCCGTTTTTTTATCGATGCCGCAGGGATCGCCGATCCCCCATTCTTTCCCTTTCATGCATCCGCAGCGCTCACGCGCTCAATCGGCGAAGACCGGCAAACTGGCACCGATGCGCCTGAGCAATTCGTTTGCCGCTGTCGGCAATGGCCGGCCCAGCCGCACGATGGCCTGGCATTCTGGCGACAGCAGCACCGGATGCGCTACCGGCAGCGCGGCCAGTTCTCCCCGTTCGATTTCGAGCCGTGCGCCAAGCACCGGCATAAAGGTAACGCCCGCGCCGCTGCGGACAAACTGCTTCAGCACCTGCAGCGAATTGGTGGTCAGTGCAGGCGTCAGGTGAATGCGCTCGGTGAACTCCACCACGTCGATAATCTGCCGCAGGCCATAGGGCGCGGTCATCAGCGCAAGCGGATAGCGCATCGCATCGGCCAGCGTTACCGGGCCTTCGTGGCCAGCCAGCGGATGGTCCCTGCCGACCAGCAGGCAAACCGGGTGGACCTTGCGGAACCGGCAACGGATGGCCGGGTGCGCCGGCGGGCTGTAGGCCAGCCCGATATGAGCGCAATCTGTTGCGACCGCTTCCACCACTTCGTTGACCGAGCGTACCTGGATGCCCACGTTCAGTTGCGGGTAGTCGATACAGAATGGCCCGATCACGCGGGCCGTGAGGTCATCGACAAACCCCTCGCTGATGGCCAGCTGGAGGTTGCCGCGCTGCATGCCGCGCAGCTCTTGCAGGCGCGTGCTCAGGTGCTCATGCTGCGCGCGGCAGCCACGGTGGTACTCCAGCAGCATGTCGGCGGCTTCGGTCGGCACCAGCCCGCGCGCACGGCGCTCGAACAAGGGCAGGCCCAGTTCCTTTTCCAGCAACTGGATCTGCCGGCTGATCACCGATGCCGCAGAGTTCAGCTTCTCGGCGGCGCCGCGGATCGAGCCGCAGGCCACCACTTCATGAAAATAGCGCAGACGCGACTGGCTGATTTCCTGCATATACGCTCCCCTCTTTTTCTTGCCCCGATCCCGGCCTGATCTTCCGCAATCCCCACCGGCACGCTCCCGGCCGCCACCGCCCATGCGGCCGCTGCGCCAACGGCAGCGTCGACTGCTGCGTTGCCCGTAGAGCAACGATAATTTACCACCGTGGTCATTGTCCCGAACGCAGGCCATGACAATAATGGCCATTGCGCGCCGGGTACGGCCACTGGCGCCGATCCATGACAACAAACATAAGAACAAACGATAAGGAGGAGACCCGCATGTCTGTCGCCCACAAAACCCCCGACCAGCGCCAGGATCCGCGGCTGGCAGCGCTTTACCGCAAGATCAGTTGGCGCATCCTGCCCTTCCTGCTGCTGTGCTACGTCTTCGCTTACCTCGACCGCATCAATATCGGTTTCGCCAAGCTGCAGATGCAGCAGGACGTCGGCCTCAGCGACGCGGCCTACGGCCTTGGTGCCGGCATCTTCTTCCTCGGCTACGTGATGTTCGAGGTGCCCAGCAACCTGCTGCTTGCGCGTATTGGCGCGCGCCGGACCATCAGCCGCATCCTGGTGCTGTGGGGCACGACGTCGGCCTGCATGCTGTTCGTGCAGGGCGAGTGGAGCTTCTATGCCCTGCGTTTCCTGCTGGGCGTGTTCGAAGCCGGCTTCGCGCCGGGCATGATCTTCTACCTGACCTACTGGTACTCCCAGTCGCGCATGGCGGGGGTGATGGCGCTGGTGATGTGCGCCGGGCCCATCGGCGGCATCGTCGGCGGACCGATGTCCACCTGGATCATGACGGCCTTCTCGGGCGCGCACGGGCTGGACGGATGGCAATGGATGTTCCTGATCGAGGGCTTGCCTTGCCTGCTGCTGGGCGCCCTTGCCTACAAGATCATGGACGACCGGCCCGGCGACGCCCGCTGGCTCAGCGCGGCGGAAAAAGCGCTGCTGCATGCCGATCTCGCCCAGCGCTCTGCGCAGCAGAAACACGCCTTCCGCGACGTGCTGAAGGACAGCAAGGTCTACGGCATGGCCGCCACGTATTTCTGCCTGATCTGCGGCATCTACGCGGTCAGCTTCTGGCTGCCCACCCTGCTGAAGAACGCCGGGGTGGTCGATACCATGCAGATCGGCTTCTACTCGACCATCCCCTATATCGCCGCCATTGCCTGCATGCTCGCCTTCGCCCGCAGCTCCGACCGCCGGCGCGAGCGGCGCTGGCACACCATGGTGCCGGCCTTGCTCGCCGGCGTCGGCCTGTGCGTGGCCACCAGCGCGCCCGGCAATTTCGCCTTGTCGTTGACGAGCATCACGCTCGCCACCGGCATGATGTGGGCTGCCTATACGGTGTTCTGGGCGATGCCGTCCGAGTACCTGAAAGGCGAGGCGGCAGCCGGCGGCATCGCACTGATCAATAGCATCGGCCTGCTGGGCGGCTTCCTCAGCCCCGCCATCATCGGCTGGGCCAAAGAGGCTACCGGCTCGCTCAGCGCCGGCCTGTATGCGATCGCAGCCCTGCTCGTGGCCGGCGCCCTGCTGCTGGTGGTCAACCGGCGGCCTGGCACGGCGGCCGTCCGCGCCTGAAGCGCTTCCGACACCGGCCGGCGCCTGCTCCGGCCATCATTTCCTCATCCAACGGACAATTACCGATGCATATCCTGGTGGCCGGGTTTCAGCACGAGACCAATACCTTTGCCCCCTCCAAGGCCGACTACGAGAACTTCGTGCGCGGCGAGAGCTTTCCCGCCATGGCGCGCGGCCAGGCCATGCTCGCGCTGCGCGAGGTCAATATTCCCGCCGGGGGCTTTATCGACGCGGCACTGGCGCAGGCGCACACCATCGAGCCAGTGATATGGGCCGGTGCCAGTCCGTCCGCGCATGTCACCCAGGCCGCGTACGAGCGCATTGCCGGCGAAATCGTCGAGGCCGCCGGCGCGGCCCGCTACGATGCCATCTACCTGGACCTGCACGGCGCCATGGTGGCCGAGCATGCCGACGACGGCGAAGGCGAACTGCTGAGCCGCCTGCGCCGTCAGGTGGGCTCACAGGTGCCCATCGTGGCCAGCCTGGACCTGCACGCCAACGTCACCGAACGCATGCTGGCATCCGCCGACGCCCTCGTGGCCTTCCGCACCTATCCGCACATCGATATGGCGGCTACCGGCGCGCTGGCCGCGGCGCTGCTGCGCGAGCGCATCGGCGCGCAAGCCGGCTGGCACCGCAGCGTGCGCCGGCTGCCCTTCCTGATCCCGATCAACGGCATGTGCACGCTGCTCGAGCCAGCCGGACGCATCTACGCCATGCTGGCGGAGCTGGAGCGGCGCGAAGGCGTCAGCTCCCTGTCATTCGCGCCGGGCTTCCCGGCTGCGGACTTTCCGGAATGCGGGCCGGTGCTTTGGGGCTACGGCACGGATGCGGACGCGGTGGAGCGGGCCGTCGAGACGCTGTACCTGGCAGTGATGACAGCGGAAGCCGAATGGTCGGTCACCTTCCATGCTCCCGAGGCAGCGGTACGCATCGCGCAGCAGCTCGCCAGGCATGCGACGCGCCCGGTGGTGATCGCCGATACGCAAGACAACCCCGGTGCCGGCGGCGATGCCAACACCACCGGCATGCTGCGCGCCCTGGTCGACGCCGGCGTGCAGGACGCGGCCATCGGCCTGTTCTACGATCCCGCCGCCGTGGCCGAAGCCGTACGCGCCGGCGCGGGCAGCCGTATCAGGCTCAGCCTCGGTGGCCAATCCGGCGTGCCCGGAGACGCCCCCTTTATCGGCGACTTCCTGGTGGAAAGCCTGTCGGACGGCAAGACCCGCTTCGACGGCCCGATGATGCACGGCATGCCGGTGGATCTCGGTGCCGTTGCCTGCCTGCGGATCGGCGGCATCCGCGTGGTGGTGTGCGCGATGAAGGTGCAGATGCTCGACCGCAATCTGTTCCGGGTTGGCGGCGTCGAGCCCGAGGCGATGAAAATCCTGGTGGTAAAGAGTTCGGTGCATTTCCGCGCCGACTTCGAGCCGATCGCGGAGCAGGTCCTGGTCGCCAAGGCCCCCGGCCCGATGCTCGCGGATTCGGCGGACCTGCCGTGGAGCCGGCTAGCCGAGGGCATCCGCACGCGCCCGCTCGGCCAGCCTTTCAAGCACGGCTAGGCGCCGCGCCGCGTTGTCCACGGGAAGGTTTTCACTGCATCGATATACGCCGGCCAGGCCGGAAGCCATGCCGCCTGGCTCGCCAGGTGGCAGCCAGGCCGGCCAGTAGCAACGCCAGCAACACCCAGGGGAAGACCGCGGCGCCCGCGGTCTCCAGCAGCACGCCGCCGATCACGCCGCTGCCGGCAAAGGCGAGGTTGAAGACGGTCACCAGCATCGACTGTGCGACCTCGGCACCGTCGCCGGCGGCGTCGGCCAGGGCAGTCTGCAGCAGCGTCGGCGCGCCGCCGAAGCTCAGCCCCCAGGCCGCGACGCCGACATACACCACCGCGGGCGAGGTGCCGCCGATACCCAGCGCCAGCGAGACCAGGGCGAATACCCCAAGGCTGATCAGCACCAGCGCACGCAGCCAGCGATCCACCAGCAGGCCAGTGAGCCAGATGCCCAGGATGGCCGCGATACCGAAGATCAGCAGCACCAGGTCCACGCGACCGGCCAGGCCGGCCAAAGCCAGGAACGGCGAGATATAGGTATAGAGGATGTAATGGGCAAGGATCCAGGCCAGGATCACGAACAGCACCGGGCACACACCCGGCGTTGCCAGGACCTCGCGCATCGGCTGGCGCCGGCCGGCCGTCTCCCCGGGGAAGTCGGGCACCCTCAGGAACACCCACGCCATCAGCACCAAAGTCAGCCCGGACAGGATGCCGAAGATGCTGCGCCACCCGGCCAGTGCGCCGGCCCAGGCGCTCAGCGGCACGCCCAGCGACAAGGCCAGCGGTATGCCGACCATTGCCACCGCGAGGGCCCGCCCTTGCTGCGGGCCCGCCACCATGCGCCTGGCGTAGCTTGCCAGCAGGCTCCAGGCCAGCCCGGTAGCGATGCCCACCATGAAGCGCGCCGCCAGCGTCAACGCGAAATAGGGAGACGCGGCGGTCACGGCATTGCAGACGAAGAAGCCGCCCGCCGCCAGCAACAGCACGCGACGCCGGCGCCAGCCACGCAAGGCGATGGTCAACGGGATCGCCGCCAGGCCGGAGCCCAGTGCGCAAAGTGTCACGAGTTGACCTGCCCACGCCTCTGAAACACCAAAGCCATGCGCGATCTGCGGGAGCAGGCCGGCCGGTACGGTTTCATTGGCGGTCGCGATAAAACTGGCCATGGTCAGGGCCAGCAAGGCCCCCATGGGAAGGTGGCCAGCGGTGGACGGGCGGGCGCCCCCCGAGGATGCCGCACTCACCGCCTGGAGAGTGTTATCACTCATTGCTGTCTGCCTTTCATCGTGGATCCTTCGTTTGGTTTGCAATGCGTCAGCGTAGTGGCGAGCGGCGCCGGCGATAATTGGCTTACCATTGGAATGATTTTCAAATCCACGTGAAAAATGGCCACGGATCGACTCGGCGACATGCGCCTGTTTGCAGAAGCAGCGGCACTAGGCAGCCTGTCCGCGGCTGGGCGCAGGCTCGGTGTCTCCCCCGCCGCGGCAAGCGCACGGCTTTTCAAGCTGGAGGCGGCGTTGCACGCAAGGCTGTTCGATCGCACCACGCGCCAGTTGCGCTTGACTGACGAGGGCCGCCTGTACCTGCAGCATTGCCGGATCGCCCTGCGCGCCGTCGACGATGCGGAAGCTGCGCTCCAGGCAGGTCGGAACACGGTGCGCGGCAAGCTGCGGATTTCGGCGTCGTCGGATTTCGGCCGGAACCTGCTGAGCCAGTGGCTCGATGAATTCCTCGGCCTGTATCCGGACCTGAAGATTGCGCTGTCGTTATCGGACTCGCTGTCGAACCTGCTGCAGGACGATATCGACCTGGCGATTCGCTTTGGCGTGCCGAGCGACGGTACGCTGATCGCTCGGCGCCTGGCGCCCAACCGGCGCGTGCTGTGCGCATCGCCCGACTATCTCGCCCGGCACGGCGAACCCAGGACGCCAGCGGACCTGGCCAATCACCAGTTCATCGTACTGGTCACCGCGGCAGGCCCGTTGAACGAGTTCCAGTTCGTCATGGACGAGCAGCCCTGCAGCCACACGGTGCCGATGGACCAGGCATGGGAAACCAATGACGGGGCGCAGGCCCGGGCCTGGGTGCTGGCGGGCCGCGGCATAGCGCGCAAGACCATCTGGGATGCCGCCGCGGACGTCCGCGCCGGGGCGCTGAAAATCCTGCTGCCCGGTCTGAGCCCGAGCGAGGCCGGGGTCCACGCCGTATTTCACGGCACCAGATTCATGGTGCCCCGCGTACGCGTGCTCCTCGATTTCCTGATAGAGCGCTTCCGCCGCGAAACCGGGGAACTGCTCGGCGATATCATCATCCCTGGCTTCTAGGCGCTGCCTGTCCGCAGCGCGATCGCGCGCAACGCGCCGCATGGAAAATGCTGTTCGCGCGGCGGCCCGGCGCTCCGGTCATGGCCGACCTGCCTGAAGTACCATCGGGGCGGGGGATCCAAAGCGACGCCCAGCCTGGCGCGCCGGAGCAACCAAAATTGCCGAAAACCGAAAAACCAATGGAGACGAGCATGCTGCACAATGCCGCTGAATCTACTCTGGTGCTGGTGGATTTCCAGGCTCGCCTGATGCCGGCAATACACGATGGCGATCGCGTCGTAAAGGAGGCCATACGTCTTGCCAACATCGCGCGCGTCCTGGGCGTGCCCATAGTCGGCACCGAGCAAAGCCCCGGCAGCCTCGGCGAAAATCTCGATGAGATCAAAAGGCTGTGCGACCGGACCGTGGCAAAGGACCACTTCGATGCATGCCGGGACGGTTTGCCCGACGCGCTCCCTGCCGGGCGAAAGCATGTGGTGGTAGCCGGCTGCGAAGCCCACGTCTGCGTTCTCCAGACCGTCGCCGGGCTGCTGGACCACGGCCTGAAAGTCACCGTCGTGCTGGATGCGATAGGCTCGCGCAAGCGCGCCAGCTACGAGGCGGCCGTCGACAGGATGCGGCGGGACGGGGCCACTGCAGCCACTGTCGAGATGATTGCCTTCGAATGGCTGCGCACGAGCCGGCATGAACGGTTCCGCGAAGTGCTCGGCTTGGTGAAGTAACGTTCGTGAAGCGGCGCGTCGCGGCGCAGCGCCCCATGTGAGAAAAAAGCGCCCCACCGGAACTGCGTGGGGCGCCGCCTTGCTTCAGGCTCCTTCCAGGTTATGTCCGGCTTTACACCGGCACATCCCTGCTCGGATCCGGCTTCCGGTTGTCAAACCAGCGGTACAGCGTCGGCACCATCACCAGCGTCAGCAAGGTCGAGGTGATCAGCCCGCCGATCACCACCACCGCCAGCGGACGCTGCACTTCCGATCCCGGACCGGTGGAGAACAGGAACGGCACCAGCCCCAGCATGGCGATGGTCGCCGTCATCATTACCGGACGGAAACGCTGGGTAGCGCCCTGCACCACCGCTTCGTCCAGCGACAGGCCGGAGTCCCGCAGCGTGCGGATATACGACACCAGCACCACCCCGTTGAGCACCGCCATGCCCCACAGCGCGATAAAGCCCACCGAGGCCGGCACCGACAGGTACTCGCCGGTGATGAACAGCCCGATGATGCCGCCGATGGAAGCAAACGGCAGCACGGTGATGATCAGCGTGGCAAAACGCACGGAGTTGAACAGCAGGAACAGCAGGAAGAAGATCGCGGCGATGGTCACCGGCACGATGATCTTCAGGTGGCCCATGGCGCGTTCCATGTTCTGGAACTGGCCGCCCCACTCCAGGTAGTAGCCTTCCGGCAGCTTGACCTTGCTGCCGGCCGCCTGCTGCAGCTCGGCGACGAAGCCGCCAAGGTCGCGGTCCTTGACGTTGATCATCACCACTACGCGGCGCTTGGCCATTTCGCGACTGATCTGCGCGGGACCGTCGGTGACCTCGATCCTGGCCACGCTTTGCAGCGGCACCTGGGCGCCGTTGGGCGTGGCCACCAGCAGCTGGCGGATGGCCTGCACGTTGTCGCGGAAGTCCTCGGGCAGACGCACGGCGGCGGCAAAGCGGCGCTCGCCTTCGAAAATATCCGTGGCGCGCTTGCCGCCGATGGCGATCTCGATGATGTCGTGGATGTCGGAGACGTTCAGCCCGTAGCGGGCGATGGCTTGCCGGTCGATCTCGATCGACAGGTACTGTTGCCCGGAGATCCGTTCGATGCGGATATCCTGCGAGCCCTGGATGCCGCCCGCCACGCGCGCGATCTCTCCAGCCAGCTCGCGCAGCTTGTCGAGGTCGTCGCCGAACACCTTCACCGCCACGTCCGAACGCACACCGCTGACCATCTCGTCGACACGGTCCGAGATCGGCTGCGCCATCACGATCTGCACGCCGGGGATGGCCTTGAGCTTCTCGCGGATGGCGCTGGCGATATCGTCCTGGGTCCAGCCGTCGGGCCACTCGTCGCGGTCCTTCAGGCTGGCGATGGGCGTCGATTCGTTCTGGCCTTGCGGGTCCGCCGGGCTTTCGCCGCGGCCCACGCCGGACACTACCGACTTCACTCCCGGCACCGACAGCACCAGCTTGTTGGCTTCCATCTCCAGCTTGACCGACTCCTCCAGCGAGATATTCGGTACGCGGTCCAGCGCCGGCACGATCGAGCCTTCCTTCATCTCGGGGATGAAGGACGTGCCTAGCAGCGGCACGATGGCCAGGGTGGCCAGGAACGCCCCCACCGCGCCGATCACGGTCTTGCGGCTATTGCCGAGCGCCCAGTACAGCATGCGCAGGTAATGCCGCTTCATGAAGGCGATCATCCGCGTGTCGTGCTCGGCGCCGCCCTTGAGCAGGTAGGACGACAGCACCGGCGACAGCGTCAGCGACAGGAACAGCGAGATCGCCAGCGCGATGGATATGGTGAAGGCCAGCGGCGCGAACATCTTGCCTTCCATGCCGGTCAGCGTCATCAGCGGCAGGAACACCAGGATGATGATGCCCACGCCAACGATCACCGGCGTGGCCACTTCCTGCACGGCCTTGACCAGGATCTCGGTCTTGCTCATGCCTGAATGATCGCGATGCCCCAGCCGCTCGAAGGCATTCTCCACCACCACCACCGACCCGTCGACCATCAGGCCGATGGCGATGGCAAGCCCCCCCAGCGACATCAGGTTGGCCGACAAGCCCACCTGGTTCATTACCATGAAGGTCAGCAACGGCGTCAGCACCAGCGTGGCCAGCACGATGACCGACGAGCGCACATCCCCCAGGAACAGGAACAGCACGATTACCACCAGCACCACCCCCTCGAGCAGCACCTTGGTCACCGTCCACAGGGCAGAATCCACCAGCTCGCTGCGGTCGTAGTACGGCACGATCTGCAGCTTGCCCGGCAGCATGCCGCGCTCGTTGATCTCGGCCACCCGAGCCTTGACGCGGCTCACCACTTCCTTGGCATTGCCGCCGCGCATCATCATCACGATGCCGCCCACCGATTCGGTCTCGCCGTTCTTGACCAGCGCGCCCTGCCGTACCTCGTGGCCGATGGTCACGTCGGCCACATCGCGCAGGTAGACCGGCGTGCCAGAGATCTCCTTGAGCACGATGCTGCCGATATCGTCCACGCCACGGGCCAGGCCCACGCCGCGGATCAGGTACTGCTCGGCATAGTGCGGCAGCACGCCGCCGCCGGAGTTGGCGTTGTTGCGCGCCAGCGACTGGTAGACCTGCTGCAGCGTGATCTGGTGATGCCGCATGCGGTCCGGGTTGACCAGCACCTGGTACTGCTTGACGAAGCCGCCCTGCGAGTTGATTTCCGCCACGCCGGGGATCGAGCGCAACAGCGGGCGCACCACCCAGTCCTGCGCGATGCGCCGCTCGGACAACTCCTCGGTGGTCAGCGCGCGGTTGCCGTCGTCGGCGCGGTCCAGTGTGTACTGGTAGACCTCGCCCAGGCCGGTGGAAACCGGACCCAGCACCGGCGTCACGCCCTCGGGCATGCGGCCGGCCACCTCGATCAGGCGCTCCATCACCAGTTGCCGGGCGAAGTAGACATCCGTCGCATCGGTAAACACCAGGGTGATCAGCGACAGGCCCGCTTTGTTCAGCGAACGCATCTCTTCCAGGCCCGGCAGTCCGGTCATCGCCATTTCCACCGGCACGGTGACAAAGCGCTCCACCTCTTCGGGCGAGCGGCCGGTGGCGTCGGTGGCGATCTGCACCTGCACATTGGTCACGTCGGGAAAGGCATCCACCGACAGTTTGGTAGCCGCGCGCAGGCCGAAGAAGAACAGCACCACGGCCAGCACGCACACCACCAGCCGCTGCTTGATAGCGGCTTCCACAAGGGATTTCATCATGTCCGGTTACCCCTGTTCCAGGCGTTTGCGCTCGTTGTCGAGATGGAAAGCGCCCTGCACCACGATGCGGTCGCCCGCCTTCACGCCGCTTTGCACCACGCGCATGCCGTCGCTCTCTGCGCCCAGCCTGACCTTGGCCAGACGGTACAGGCCGCCGGCCTGCTCCACATACACCAGCTCGTCGTTGCCGTCGCGCACGATGGCGGATTCCGGGATCACCAGTTGCTCGGTGGGCGCGCTGGCGATCAGCATGCTGGCCAGCATGGCCGGCTTCAGGCGCCCTTCCCGGTTTTCCAGCTCGGTGCGGACCAGCACCGTGCGCGATTGCGGATTCACGGTGCGGCCTACGTAGATAAGCTTGCCGGTGATCTGCTTCAGGCCCGCGCCGTTGCCAAGCGACGGCACCTCGATGTCCACGCTCTGGCCCTCGGCCACCAGCGCGGCCTGTTGCTCGGGCACTTCGGCGATCACCCAGACGCGCGACAGGTCGGCCACGGTATAGAGCGCGTCCGCGGGCTGCACCACCTGGCCTTGCGCCACGTTGCGCTCCACCACGGTGCCGCTGATGCTGGAGAACACCGGCGAGTAGGAATCGATGCTGCCGCTCTTGGCCAGTTGCGCCACTGCGCCGGCCGACATGCCAAGCACGCGCAACTGGTCGCGATAGGCGCGCATCTCGGCAGACGAGATCGCCAGCTCGCTCTCGCGCCGCTGCAGCTCGCCGCGGCCGATCACATCGGCAGCGAACAGCTGGCGGGCCCGCTCGGCGTTGCGGGCCTGCAGCTCGGTCTGGGCCTCGGCCTTGAGGAAGGCCATCTGCGCCGCGCCCAGCTCGCTGCTATGCAGGCGGGCGAGCACCTGGCCTGCTTTGACCTCCTGGCCCAGGATGCCGTAAAGATCGGTCACGCGGCCGGTCACGCTGGCGCCGATGCGCGCCACCCGCTGTTCATCGAAATCGATACGCCCGGCCACCCGCAGCACTTCGCTGAAGGGGCTGGCGCTGACCGGCGCGACCTTCAGCGATTGCTGCAAGGCGCCTTCCGGCTTGACGATGCCGGGCGGCTGCCTGGGCGCTTCGGCCACGGGCGCGGGTTCGTCCGAGCAGCCGGCCAGGGAAAACACCAGGGCTGCGGTTGCCGTCAGGGAAAACAGGAAATGGGGACGCATGCTTATTTGGATTCCGTAGGTGCCGAAGGAGCCGAAGGGGCCGTGGGTGCCACGGGCTGCCCGGGCACATTCGACAGCAGCTTCTCAATCTGGATGGTGGCGGCCTGCAGTTCGTACTGGGCCGCGATCAGGTCGCTGCGCGCGCCGCGCAGCACGCGCTGGGCATCGAGGTAATCCAGGATGCCGCGCTCGCCGAAGCGGTAGGCCGACTCCGCCACCGCCAGCGCGGACTCGGCCTGGCGCACGATGCCGCCTTCCAGCGCGCTCACCTGGGACTGGGTGATCTCGTACTGCCGGTAGGCCGTCTCCAGCTCCTGCATCAGCTCGAACTCGCGGGCCTCCAGCGCGGTGCGGGCCTGGATGGCCTGCGCGGCGGCTTCGCCCACCGGGCCGGCGCGGCGGTCCCACAGCGGAATGGTCAGGACCAGGCCCACCTGCGAGACGGTGTTGTCCGGCTGGCGCTCGGCGCTGGCGCGCACCGCCAGTTCGGGCAGCCGCAGCGAACGCTGGTAATCCACCGCCAGGCTGGCGCGGTCGGCTTCCAGGCGGCGCTGGGCCAGTTCAGCGTTGACGCCGGCCAGCGTGTCGCGCAGCACCGGCAGGGCCGGCAGCGCCGTCTGCTGGTTCAGGCTGCCGGCGAGCGAATAGGCCACGGGCAAGGCACCGCCTACCTGCTGGCGCAACGCCGCCTTGACCTGGTTGACCCGCAACTGGGCGCTCTGCAGCGTCTTCTGTGCGCCGAGCAGTTCGGTCTCGGCCTTGATCAACTCGTAGCGCGGCGCTTCGCCAACCTCCACCCGCAGGCGGGCGCGGTCATGGATCTGCCGCATCATGGCCAGGTCCTCCTTGGCCGCTGCCAGTTCCGTCTCGCGCCGCAGGACGTCGAAATACGAGGTCTTGACCCGCGCCGCCAGGTCCGCGCGGAAAGCCTGGCGACCGGCTTCGGTGGCCTCCAGGCTGCGCCCGGCGATCTCCGTGCGCAATCTGCGCTGCTGCGGGTAGTCCAGCTTCTGGGTAATCGCCATGGTCGGCGCCGCGCCGCCGGCCACGCCGGCGGTGCGCGGCGACAGGCGGCCATACATCACCTCCACCTGCGGATTGGGATAGGCGCGCGCGCTGGTCACGGCGGCACTGGCGGCATCGACGCCTGCCTGGGCCGCCTCGACGCCCTTGTTGGTGGACTGCGAGAGGGACAGCAGTTGCGGCAAGGTGAACGTCTCCGCCGCCAGAGCCGGCAAGGCTCCAAGCGACAGCAACGCCACCATGGAAAACATAGTGATCTGTTTGATCTGCATGACAAAAGGGGGCAGGCGAAACGGCTGCGCGCCCGCCGCCGGCGCGCGCAGACAAGCGCACGCCAACGGTCAGCCAGCGATCGCGGACGCGATCGGGCCCAGGCGCCCAGGCAATGGGAATGCAGCCCGGGCGCGCATGGGCGCACCGGGGTTGCCAGGGCTGTCAGGCCAGGGAAATGGGGGGCTTGAAGAACGCCGCGGGCAAGGGCTCCGGGCGTGGGGGGAGCTGATGCGCGATCTCGCTGGGGGGCAGCGAGACACGTACCGTCGGCAGCGCGAAGAGCGCGCTGGATTCTTCGATCTCGTCAAGCAGGTCGAGCGGATCGAGCAGGTCCGCGGACCAGATTTCGCAATAGCCGGGAGGATCTTCCCCTGCCACCTCTTCGGCCATCGCTTCACCGGCCAGGCCATCGTCGCCCGGGGCGAACACGCGTGCCGGTTCGGCGCTGCCATCCAGTTCGTCGAGCGTGCGGGAGAACGCCGATTCCGGCGCCAGTAGTTCGGCGCGGACAGATTCGGCGCGAACAGGATCCACCACGGCGCCCGGCATACCGGCGTGCGCGTTCGCAGCGGCCCCGAAGGACAGCAGAGACAGGCACAACACGGTCAGCAAGAGCAACAGGGATCGCATGAAAAGGGGCGCGGCTAGGATGCGCCAAACGGCTCGGCTAGCGGGAAACCGTCCGCCCATCGCCGATGATGCACCACAACATTGTAACGCGAATGTAAATCATAGACCGGCAAGGGCGCGGTGCGTTCCTGCGGCGAGTAACAAAAACTGGATGCGCCAGAGCATGGCTGGCCGCGCCGGGCCCGGTACGGATGCGTTGGCTGAGCCAGCGTCGAGAGGAATGCGGATTCGGAGTTTGTCTCGCGCCGCCTCGCTGGCGACGCCGTGCCCGGCATCTTGGGCGCGGGCCTGCCCTATCCGCGGGGCAAGGTAACGATCATCAGCGATCGCACAAAAGCGAATGCATGGGCCGGCCGTAGGCCGGTCCATGCATCGAAGCGACATGCCTCTTCGCACCCGGCGTGACCGGCATGGACGACCGGTCATGCCTGGGGTGAGGCATTTGCTACAGGATCTGCTGCAGCGATTAACGCAGCAGCGACAGCACGCCCTGGTTCGACTGGTTGGCCTGGGCCAGCACAGAGGTACCAGCTTGTTGCAGGATCTGGGCGCGCGACATGTTCGACACTTCGGTCGCGTAGTCAGCGTCCTGGATCCGCGAGCGCGAAGCCGACAGGTTGGTCACAGCCGAACCCAGGTTCGAGATGGCCGAGTTGAAGCGGTTCTGAACCGCACCCAGCGAGCTGCGCAGCTTGTCGACCGTGGACAGTGCCTTGTCGATCAGGGCCAGCGGGTTGGTGCTGCCCGAGCCGGTGAACTGGGCCGTTGCGGTGGCGGTGCCGGCGGTGCTCAGCTCGATTTGGGTGGCGTCCGTGACCGACGTGGTCGTCGAGCCGCCGTTGGCCTGGGCGCCAGCCTGCGTACCGGCGGACAGCGCGTAGTTGTTGCCGCCTTGGGTGATGAAAGCGACCGCAGCGCCGCTGGTGTCGGCACCGACCTTGACCAGCTGGCCAGCCACCGTGTTGCCGGTGTTGCCGTTGGCGGCATCGCCGATCTTCACTTGCACCTTGTTCAGGGTGACGTTGCCGGTGGCGGCGTCGACCGAAGCGGCGTAGTTGTCGTTGCCGTACTTGACCACGTAGTTGCTGGTGGCGTTGCCGGCGGTATCCAGCACGTTGTTCAGCGTCAGGGAGCTGGTGCTGACGGTCGAGCCGACGACGGCGGACAGCGCGTTGGCGGCCGAGGTCAGGTTGACGGCAACCGGTGCGGCGCCGGTGGAAGCGGCCACCGTGGTGATGGCGGAGCTGGTGCTCAAGGCGTTCTTGGCGACCGTGAAGCCGGTCATGCCCAGGGTCTTCGAGCTGATTTCCTGCAGGCTGATCGAGATGGTCTGGCCGTCTTGCGCGCCAACCTGCACGTTCAGCGGGGTTGCCGCAGACGACAGCACCTTGACGCCGTTGAAGTCGGTCTGTTGCGAGGTACGGTCGATTTCAGCCAGGCGCTGGGTGATTTCGTCCTGGATCGATTTCAGGTCGCTTGACGAGTTGCTGCCCGTTGCGGCTTGCACGGCCAGGGTACGGATGGCCTGCAGGTTGTTGTTGACTTCGTTCAGCGCGCCTTCGGTGGTCTGCGCCAGCGAGATGCCGTCGTTAGCGTTGCGCTGAGCCTGGCTCAGGCCGTTGATGTTGGCGGTGAAGCGGTTGGCGATGGCCTGGCCGGCTGCGTCGTCCTTGGCGCTGTTGATACGCAGGCCCGAGGACAGGCGCTGGATCGCCGTGTTCAGCGACGATTGCGACGAGCTCAGGTTGTTCTGAGTCATCAGGGACAGCGTATTGGTATTGATGGTCATTGACATGGTGAAACTCCTATTTTCTTACTAGGTTTTTGAACACGGAAGTATCCGAAACGTTAGCGACTCGTCTTGCCGCACGAACAATGCCAACGCTTCCCAGGTTATCGGAGTGATCAAACTTAAATTTATAGCCAGATTCCAAAAAAAATCTTGAATCTGATGAACCAGGCCAATCAAATTACGAATCTCCGTGACCACCTATATCGATTGCATTATCGATTTACTTTAACGTTACGCAGTAACGGATGCCAGCCTTGACTGAGGCGTCGCCTTGCCTACAAACTAGAAGCAGTGAAGCTAGATTTCTATTGGTATTGGCGTCACTAAACATCGACTTCACCCCCCTCTACCAAGAGGGGGGCTTTTTATGCCGGAATGCTGCCGCAGCAGGCGCCCGATGGAACGGGGCCGTGTTGGAAGAGCATGGTGAAGCCGACAGGAATCCGGAGATCGCAAAGGTCTTCCGGCAGCAGCCCAAGCGCGCCATCCTCGCTCCGCCCGGCACCAAAGGCGCCACCGGGGACGATGCGCGCCAGCGCGCATCCAGCCAACTTCGCAGTGTCAGGGATTTCCGGGATACGTTGCCGGCCCGGCGCAAGCTCGCACTGCGTGCCCGCGCCCGGCATCGCTATCGCACGGCGGCAGGACACCGTCCATGCCCGCCTTGGCGCGGGAAAACCGGCGTGTTTCCGAGGGCAGCTCGCCGAATGCATCGCGATACGCCTTGGCAAACAAGCCGAGGTGAGTAAAACGCCATCGCGCCGCCACTTCGGCAATCGTCGCATTGCCGGCACGGATGAGTTCATCGCGCGCGCCTTCCAGCCGGACCTGCTTCAAGTACGCCATGGGCGTCACGCCCCTGAACGACGCAAATCCGGTTTGCAGCGTGCGCACGCTGGCATGTGCCGCGCTGGCGATCTCCTCGACGCAGATGCTCTCCTGCGCATGGTCATGGATGAATTCGATGGCCGACCTGATATGGCGGGGCAACGGTCCCGGCGCCTTGCATTGCACCCGCTCGGTGTAGTTGTGGCGGAACATCTCGAGGAATACCCCCACGGCAACGTCGCGTACGCTCCCGGCGGTGGCCATCGCCATCGACGGCAGCACGCCGGCACCGGGGAGAGAACGCATGAACCGCATCACCGAAAGCGCCATCATGGCCCCCTCGGAAGTCGGCGATGCATCCGCCCCGAACACCACCGGGTACGCCACCGGCGCACCCAGCAGAGACGAGAGCCGCCGCCTCACATCGTGCCCGCCGATCGTCAGCAATTCGTAGCTGCCTGCATGCCATTGTCCGTTGCCAATGTCTTCCGGATTCAGGATGGCACAGGAAGGGGCCCGCCAGATTCGTTCCGATCGCCCGGTCCCGGCCCGGATCTCTCCCTCGTGAAGCATGACGAAGACGTATCCGTCTATCTTGTCCTCGAAACGAAATGCGGCGCCCGTGACGGTCCGGATCTGATGCGTCGCCGCGCCGCCGACCACGATCGAATCAATGCTGACGTCGATGCGCCCGCCGGCCCCGGGTCCGATGGCAACATTGCCGCAGACCGGCCGCAGCAGTTCGGCGAGCACGGCGGGATTGGTTACCGTAGTCCTTTGAGCATGCATCGCGGAATCTCGATCATGCAGAGAAGCACCAAGCCGCGGGGCCGCATTGCTTGCACTGTGACGGCCGTCCTTGCTCGCGCGGTTCATCATCTATTTCACGAAAAAAATATCATTGCGACGCAGTTACTTTTTCGAGAGATCCTGCTTGTCATGCAATCCGGTCGATACTCCCGGCAGGGCAGCATTGATGGCTGTCAACGGCAGTTTCAACACTGGACACCATCATGTCGCTCTCAAATTCCGAAAGACAAAGGAAGTACCGTATCTCGCGAATAGGCCCGGGAGGGGAATATGAGAGACTAAGCTGTCTCCTGCCGATCCCGGCCAAGAGGGACCTGGAGAGAATCTCCGGGTACATGGGACTCTCTTTTTCGGAAACGGTCCGTTACCTGGTTTCGCAGAAAAAAGAGGAATTGCTTGAAAAAATGGATGAGATAGAGAAAGAAAAATTCTATCAATGCATCGGCCCCGGAACCGGCCAGCCATAGTACATAGCGCTCCCTTGCCAGCATGGTTTCGATGCCATCGGCAAGGTTGATGCGCACATTCATCTCGGGCGATACGAGAGCACTCTCGAAAGCCAGGGTCTGGCGAGCCGGAAAGGCAGCCGGCGCGCCGATGCAACGCCGGCACGGCCGATCCGCCAGGGCTTTCGTCCGCTTCCGGCGGCTGGTTGGCAAAGGGCCCGCCTCGGCACGGTTGGCTGCCCCGCAAAGCGAGGCGAGACATACGGCCCGAAACCCTGAAAGAAGCCCCTGCCATGGAGGCCATACGGCCGCTGGAGGCCGGTCGCTGGTGCTTTCACGATTGAACAACGTCCCTGTCGCATAAGACGGCGTAACCGGTCTCCGGCCTTGCCACCGTATTTCCTGATCCGTGACTTGCGGTCTTGCCTGCCCCTGACCCGGGTGCGGCATGGCTGCTACAAGCACGGCTGTAGCCGGGTGGATTCTGGCCCACCCGGTAACATTTTGTAATGTTTACTAATGCATTGTAATGCGAGAGTGACAAAACATCTACAAATGGGGGGATTGTATCGATTTTGTTACAAAAAGTGATGAAACATCCGCATTGAGGACGGCATGCGCCGGGCAAAGTCGGGCTAGCGGATCACCTTGGCCATCTCGGCATTGAGCCGGTTGACGATCTCCTTCGGCGTGGCGGCGGGCGCCGGTACACGCCAAACCGGAAGCGATATCGCACCCTTCCAGCCCCGCTTGCCTGCGGCGTGCGGCGGCTGATTTCGGCTGCCTTTGCGCGCTTCGGGCGAGTACGCGGCAGGGACTTGCCGACCCGGAAGGCCGCAGGCCTCTTCTTGTCGATGCCCCTTTCAGCCCGGCACCGGATGCAGTGCCGCGCTCTCGACCTCCGCCAGCCACAAGACCAGTTGCCACCAGTCCGCCGCAACGCTTGCGCCCGGCCCGCCGCCGAGCCCGGCAAGGGCGGCTTCCATGCGCTGCGCGGTCCCTTCCAGCCCGGCACGCGCCAGCGCGGCGGATAGTTCGCGAGCTCGCTCGGCCGCCGTCGGACGCTGGTTGCGCAAACCCTCGCGCAGCCATTGCGCCAGCAACGCCAGCGCGTTGCTGGCCAGCGCCGCATGGGAAGCCGGAGGCGGCGCGATGCCAGCCGGTAGTGTCGTGGCGTTGGCGGCTTGCGCCGCCAGCACCACGGCCCGAGCCTGCGTCATCACGGCCAGCGGCTCCATTTCCAGCGCGCCGCCGAGCACGCGCACGGTACCCGCCACGCGCAGCACAGGATCGCCGCCCGCCTCGGCGGACCGCAACAGCCCTGCCAGCGCATCCACCGCACCCGGCATGCCGCTGCTGTGGCGGCAACGCAAAAGGCAGCACTGGCCTTCGGCGTCCATCAGGCTGGCGTGCAGGGTCTGCGCCGCGGCGTCCCAGCCCCAGTGCGCGACGTCCGCCACCGACAGCACGTGCAGGTGCTGGATGGCCTGGCGCGGCAACAGGCAGGACGGCGCGGCTTGCGCCAGGTGGCGGCGCAACGACGCCACCGTGGCGAAGGCCAGCGGCGGCCGCAGGTCGTTCCAGGCCTGCGGCGACAGCGGCAGCACATTGGTCTGGCGCGTGCCGCTGCCGATCTCCAGCAAACCGTTGGCGCGACGCCGCGCCGCACGCGTGACCACCTGGCTGGCGGCCAGCTTGCCCAGCGGGTTGCCCACGATGCGCCGCTGCGCGAGCGGCACCGCAGGCGCGGCAGCCTCCGCCTTGGGCCAGCTGCGCTCCAGCGCGACCACGCCCATGGTGTCGGGATCCGCGAAGGCGATGGCGGCCCCGCAGGCGGCGCCGGGATGGCCGCCGTCGTCCCACATCGCCGCGCCCAGGGAAACCAGCTTCAGGTGGTCGAGCGTAACTTCGCCCTTGATGCCAAGGCCGAGGATCTGCCGCGCGGGCAACAACGGCTGGGGCTGGCGCGCGGTGCCGGTGCCGTCGGCCGCGTCGGCCGCCCATAGCGCGGCGGCCAGCCGGCCTTGCAGGCCCGCCAGCGCATCGAGCAGCCGGCGCGGATCGTAGCGGGCGCTGCGGTTGTCCTGGTCGCGCAGCTGCGCCGCCAGCGCGTCGACGTCGGCGCTGACCCAGGCCGCGCCGAGATCGGCGGCCAGGCTGCGCACCAGCCCCAGGCGCGGGGCCAGCGCCAGCGGCGCCTGGGCGGAGCCCTCGGCCCATAGTTGTCCGGCCAGCGCATCCACCGCTGCGGCCAGGGCACGCAATACCCGCGCATCGGCCAGGCGTGCGGCGGCGTCCATGCCGTCCGGCTCCGGCGGCACGATCTCCACCGTGGCATCGGTCTGGCCGGGCTGGCGCGCAGCCGCCGCGCGGAACGCCCAGACCGCCAGCGCCACGTGGGCGCAGCCGCCGCCCTCCTGGCAATCGCAGCGGGCATGGCCAAGGCTGTGGCGCGAGAAAAACCGCACCGTGCACATCGGCAGATGGGCGGTGGGCGCTGGCGCCTGCGCGCGCCAGCCGGCCAGCTTCGCCACCGGCCGTGCGCGGGCCAGCTCCACGGCCTGGCGCAGGGTGGCCGGACGCAGCGCCGCCTGCAGCGCCGCATCGTCGAAGTCCGCCGGCGACCATGGGCCGCCTGCCGGCGTCCCGGCCTCGGCAACGGTGTCGCTGCTCGGGGCCGGCTGGCGGTCCGCGTTGCCACCCGGGCTGTCGCTGGTGCTTTCGTCCAGGCCGGCGCGCGCGCCCTCGCCCGCAACGGCGGCGGTATCGTGCGCCGGCTGAGCGGCACCGGCGCCATCGCGACAAGACTGCTGGTAGGCCAGCACCAGCAGGATGCGGTGGCGGCACAGGCCCGAGGCGATACAGCTGCAGGCCGCATCGCGCAGCGAGCGGCCCGCGGCAAGGCTGGTCCGGGTGCCATCGGCATAGGTGGCGTGCAAGGTGCCGTCGGCATCCTGCGCGAGCGCGGGGGCCTTGCCTTCGGCCATCTCCTTCTGCGCGCGCTTGACGAAGCCGGCGTTGGCCAGCGCAACCAGCGCCTCGGGCGTCAATTCAAGCAGGTCGGCGCGATCCGCCTTCATGACGCGTCCCTCGATACGTTCTTCGACATGTTCTTTCCTGCGCACGCCCGCGGCATCGTCTTCATGCGGCCAGCCCCCCGGGCACCTGCCCGCCCGCCTTGCCGGCCACCTTCTCGGCCAGCCAGGCCGCCAGCTCGCCGGGCGTCATCGCCGCCACGTGAGCGCCTTCGCGCACCAGGCGCGCCGCCAGCGCGCGGTTGTACACCGGCTCGGCGCGCGCATCCAGCGCCGCCAGTCCAAGCACGGTCGCGCCCGCGCCGACCAGCGCCTTGACCCGGCGCACCAGTTCGTACTCGCTGCCGCCCTCGTAAAAGTCGCTGATCAGCACCACGATGCTGCGCGACGGGGACGATATCTGCCCCTGGGCATAGGCCACGGCACGCGCGATATCGGTGCCGCCGCCGAGCTGCACGCGCATCAGCAGCTCCACCGGGTCGGCCACGTCGGCGGTAAGATCCACCACCGCGGTATCGAACGCCACCAGCCGCGTGCGCATGCCCGGCAGGTGCCACAGGCAGGCGGCCATCACCGCGGCATGGATCACCGAATCCACCATCGAGCCGCTCTGGTCGACCAGCAGGATGATGTCCCATTTCTCGGCGTGGCTGCGCACGCGGCTGAAGAAGGCCGGCGCCTCGACGAACAGCTTGCCGCGCTGCGGATCCCAGCGGTGCAGGTTCTCGCGCAGCGTGCGGCGAAAATCGAAATTGCGGGCGATGCGCACGCGCGAGCGGCGGCGCCGGTCGCGCGTGCCGGAGAAGGCCTGGCGCACTTCGGTGGCGAGCTTCTCCATGATGCGCCGCACTACCTCCGCCACCAGCTTGCGCGCCGCGGCCAGCACCTCGGGATTCATCAGGTGCTTGGTGTGCAGCACCGCGCGCAGCAGCGCCGCGGACGGCTCGATGCGCTCCAGTACTTCGAGGTTGGTCACCACTTCGTCGATGCCGTAGCGCTCCACCGCATCCTGCTCCAGCCGCTCGATCACCTCGCGCGGGAACAGGCGGTGAATCTCGTTGATCCAGTCCGGCGTGTTCAATTGCGACGCGCCGCCGCCGCCGCGGCGCTCGCCGCGCTGTGCAAGCTCCGGGTCGCGGCCGTAGAGCCAGTCGAGCGCGGCATCGGCCGCGGCGGCATCGGCATCGAGTTCGCCCAGCGCGGGCTGGGCAGCCTCGCCCAGCAGCAGGCGCCAGCGTTGCAGGGGATCGGGCAGGTGCAGGCTCATGGCGCGGCGGATTCCGGATTGAGATCGGCAGGCGTACCGACAGGCACGCCCCAGTAACGCAGGCGTGCCGCCACGGCAGCCTCCAACAGGCGCGCGGCGGCGAGGTCCACCGCGTCGTGCGCGCCCAGCGGCGCGGTGAGCGCCCGCTCGCCGTAGGCTTCGGCGCCGCGCAATGCCAGCACCTGGCGCGCCAGCGCGCCGCGCTCGGCCGGCGGCAGCCAGGCAAAGGCCATGCGCATGGCTGGCAGCGCCTGCACGAAGGCCTCGTCGTCAAGCTGTTGCAAGAGGCCATCGAGCCCGCCGACAAATGCGCCAGCGTGGGCCAGCACATCGCGCGCCAGCGCCAGCAGGCCGGCCAGCGCATCGCCGATGCTGGCCGGCGGCAAACCCGCCAACAGGCGCAGCGCGCCGTTGCTGCTGTCGCCGGCGGCGTCCTGCAAAGCCGCCTCGCCATGCGCCGGCTCATCCAGGCTGGCCAGGGCGCCCAGCGCCGCGCCACGGCTAGCGGGCGCGGCCCGCGGATCGCGCGCCTTGCGCCGCCAGACGGCCAGGGCGCGCTGCGGATCGAGCAGGGGCGGCTGGCCCGCAGCCTGCCCGTGCCCGGGGCTCTCGTCGAACGCGCCGTTGCGCGCATCGCGCACCACGTCGCGCACCGCGCGGAAGGTCATCAGGTGCGCCTGCTGCTCGGCGGATGCCACCTGCCCCGGCAAGTCGAGCAGCCACAGCGCCCGCTCCACCGCCGCCGCCACCGCCGTGCGCAACACCGGCGCACCGGCCATGCCGAGCATCTGGCCGTGGCGAAGCAAGGCATGGAGCAGCGCCAGCGCCTCGCCCAGTTCCTCGAAGCGCGAAGCCGCGGCCACCGCCTCGCCCAGCTCTGCGAGCGAGGCGGCGCCGGCTTCCGGCAGCCCGGCGAAGGCCGCATCGTTAAGCAGCACCGCCAGCGCCGCCAGCTTGCCGGCTGCGCCGCGCAGGCCCTCTTCCAGCCGGGTGCGGGCGGCATCGTGCAGCGTGGCGCCATAGGCGCCGGCCTCGATCAGCGCGGCGCGCTGCTCCAGCGAACCGAGCAGGCGCCAGTGCTCCTCGCGCTCGCCGGATAGTGCTAGCGGCGCGCCCCGCTCGCGGCTGACGCCGGGCAGCGCCAGGATGCGCAGCCGGTGCAGCACGCGGCTGCGCTGGCGGTCGGCAGCTTGCAGCAGGTCCAGCCTGAGCTGCAGCGGACGGCCTGGCTCCAGCACGATGCCATGCGCCGCCAGCTCGGCCTCGACGGACGCCACCAGCGGCGGCTGCGGCGTGCCGGCGGCGAGCAGGCCCACCTGGTCGCCGGCCAGCACGTCCATCAGCTCGACCAGCACCGGATCGGTTCCGCGTAGCAGCGGGCCGCGATAGGTCCAGGGCAGCGGCGCGTCGAGCGCGTCCTTGATCAGGGTGGCGGCGCTGGCGTCCAGCCAGTCGCAGCGCAAGGGCTGCGCATGCCCGCGCAGCAGCGCCAGGCCGTGGGCATGGCTATGCAGCGCCTTCAGATCGGCGGTGGACGCGGGCAGTTTCTTCTCGCGCAGGCGATGCAGGGTCTGAGCCAGCGCCAGCTTGCCGGCCTCGGCGCTGCCGTGCCGCCACACCCATGACTGGTACATCGGCGAAGGCATGCCCGAGGCATAGCCAGCGAAGGCGTCGAGACGCTTGCTGGTGTAGGGCACCAGGTAGCTGCCGCAGCGCACCGGCAGCGCGTCCTCCGCTGCCGCCTCGTCCGCCGCATCCTCCGCATCCACCTCCGGCATCGGCACCGCGGGCGGTTCGCCGCCCGCCGCATCGGCGTGCCCGCGCCACAGCGCCCGCAGTGCCGGCGCGTGGTAGCCGCCGCACACCACCAGCACCGGCGCACCCCGGGCCTGGCCCATGGCCCAGGCGATCCAGCGCGCCATCATGGTCTCGCGCTCGGCGTTGGCGACCGAGCCGGGGTCGTCGCCGCGCAGCTGGCTGAAGTGCGTATCCAGCGCTTCGGCCAATGCCGGCAGCGGCATCCCGCCCTCGAACAGGTGCTCCCACAGCGCATCCCGGCCATCGATGGCGAGTGCCTCGCACAGTGCCGCCTCGTAGGCGGCGGCGCGCTCGGCATGGTGATGGTCGTCCGCGTCGGCATAGCGGTTGCTGAGATCGGACAGCGCGTCGTGCCAGGCCGGCAGGTCGATAAAGCAAGCCTGCGCACCGGCCTTCGCGGCGCCCTGCAGCGCCACCCATTCCGGCGAGTACTCGCAGAACGGCGTCCACGAGCCACGCTGCGCGCGCGGCGCGGACAAATAGCTGAAGATCGCCACCGGCAGCCGGTGCGGCAGGCGCAGCTCGTCCAGCCTCCCGTTGAAATCCGCCGGCCCTTCGATCAGCACGAAGCGGGGCCGCAGCGCCTCGATGCGCTCGGCCACCAGCCGCGCGCAGGCGGGGCTGTGGTGGCGCACGCCGATCACGTACGGCTCGGCATGCGGCGGCGCCGGCAGCATGGTGTCCGGCGCTGTCATCGGCTTGGGCATGCGTGCGGCATCAAGGCAGCCGGTCGCGCGCGGCGAAGTAGGCCTGCCAGTGCGTGCCGGCCCGCCGCGACACTTTCTGCTCGAAATAGCGGCGCAGCTTGGCACGGTCGTCGGCGTTGTCCTTGACCACGGTGCCGCCGATGCAGTCGACCAGGTCGGCGGGGCTGCCGTCGCGCTGCTCCAGGAACCAGGCGCGCACGCCCACCGCGTGCGCCACGTTGACGGCCTCGGCGGTGGACATGACCGCGCTCATGCGCTCGGTGCCGCCCTCGGCCTCGCCGCCGCGGCGCGGCTGCGTGCCCTGCCCGCGCAGGTCGCGGAAGGTGGTGACCAGCAGCTCCAGCACCGGCTCCGGCACCCGCCGGGGAATGCCGCTGCGGGCCAGCAGCCGCGCCGAGGCTTCCTCCACCAGCGCCAGTTCGCGCTGGAAATCCAGGATCGGGAATACCGTCTCGAAATCGAAGCGGCGCTTGAGCGCGGCGCTCATCTCGTTGACGCCGCGGTCGCGCGTGTTGGCGGTGGCGATAATGTTGAAGCCTTCGCGGGCGTAGAGCATGCCGGCCTCGCCTCCCAGCTCCGGCACCGCCATCACCCGGTCCGACAGCATCGCCAGCAGGCAATCCTGCACCTCCAGCGGGGTGCGGGTGATCTCCTCGAAGCGCACGATGCGGCCCTGCTGCATGCCCACGTAGAGCGGCGCCGGCACCAGCGCGCGCTGGCTCGGGCCTTCGTTGATCAGCAGCGCGTAGTTCCAGCCGTATTTGATCTGGTCCTCGGTGACGGAGGCTCCCCCCTGGATGGTCAGCGTGGAGGTGCCGCTGACCGCCGCCGCCAGCAGCTCCGACAGCAAGGACTTGGCGGTGCCGGGCTCGCCCACCAGCATCAGCCCGCGCCCGGTGGCAAGCGTGACCAGGGCCCGCTCGATCATGGCAGCGGGCGCCACCAGCTTGGCGGCGATGTCCTGCCCTGCGTCGCCCAGTATGAAGCGCCGCGCGGCGGTCAGCGACAGCGCCCAGCCGGGCGGGCGCGGGGTGTCGTCGGCCGCGGCCAGGCGCGCGAGTTCATCGGCGTAGAGCAGTTCGGCGGGCGGCCGCTGGAGCGCGGGGCCGGTCTTGTCAACCATGGTGGTCTTCCGTTGATGCGAGCAGCGAGACTCGGGAGGTGGGACGGTATGGGCTCATGCGCGCAGGCTCTCCATATCGCGGATCAGCTCGCTGGCGGCGATCGGGTCGAGCCCGGCAAACTTCTCGCCGCCGCCGTTGGCGATGCCCCAGCCGTGCCCGTCGACGCCGTACTGCAAGCCTTGCAGGGTCTGCTCGGGATACTCTTCGGGCATGCCCACGATCATGCCGGGATCAAAGGTCAGTTCGATCACCCGGCTGCCGTCAACCTGCTTGGTGTAGTACCAGATGCCACCGCCGTCCTGCGCGGCGCCGCGACGCCAGCCGCGATTGGCCAGGCCGAACAGCTTGCCGGTGGGGATCACCACGCCCTTCCAGCGCTCCAGATCGACGGCCTGCTGCTCGGCCTCGGTCAGCGCATAGGTATCGCGCCCGATCTGCGGGAACGGCTGCAGCAGCTCGTAGTCGGCGAACAGCTGGCCGAAGGCTGCCGCATCGGCAGCCGGCAGCTCCAGCGCATGGGGAATGCCCACGCGGATATCATCGCCTTCCGGCAGGACGCAGCCATCATCCCCGGCCGTGGTGTAGCTGCCATCCTCGGCCACGCGGAAGCAGGCCAGCAGTTCGCCGCCGCTGTTGCCGCCATCCGTCACGCGGTACACGCCCCAGGCCAGCCGCTGCACCAGGTGGCGCACCAGCGGATGCTGCGCCAGGAAGGGCTCGAACACCGCGGCGCTCCAGCGCCGGCGCGCGCACATGGCCAGCTCCAGCCGCAGCACCTGCTGGCTGGCGATGGTGCGAGCGTCTTTCTTGAGCGCCTTGAAGCGATCCACCGCTTCCTTGGAGAGCGCGGCATCGTCGGTCTTCTTGGGCTTGGGCAGGTCGGCCAGCCGCGCGCCGTCGGCATCGCGCACGAACGGCTTGAGCGCCTCGTCGAAGCCGACCCGGAACTGGCGCGGCCCGAAATCGAGCAACAGCGTGCCATGCTCGTCCAGTCCCAGGTCGGGGGCGAGACGGTCTTCCAGCTCTTCCAGCGTGAGCCCGCGCGCCTCGGCGATCTCGTCGATCTTCTCGCGGGCGCGATCCTGCAGGCCCTTGAACTTGATCTTCTGCGCAATGCCGTTGAGGTGCATCAGCGCGACGTCGCTGCCCACCATGGCCAGCACATCGAGCCCGGCCACGGCGCGCGCATGCGCGGCCTCGCCGGGCCAGGCGCGGAGATACGGGGTGAGGCGGCGCGCGGTATCGTCGTTGCCGAGCACGCCCAGCGCGCTCAGGGCCCAGTTCTCCTTGGCGGGCGCGTTGACCAGCAGCCAGGCCGCGAAATTGTCCCAGGCAAAGTCCGCCAGCGACTCTGGCGTGCAGGCGGTCTTGACCATGTCCAGGCCGGGATAGCGGCCTTCGGCAGCAGGGAAGGCCAGCATGGTGCCCAGGTGCTGCAAGGCCGCGTCGGGCAGCGGCTTGCCAGCCCCGGGGCCGGCCGCCAGCACCGGGCGGCGGAAGCTGCCGGGCTGGAAGAAATCAGGCAGCTTGGGCAGCCTGGCAGGGAAGCGCTGCAACGGGTCCTCGTCCAGCACCGCACGCACGGCGGCAGCGATAGCGGGATCGCCGTCGCGCTGCGCGAAACGCTGCGCCATCTCCATCACCAGCGCCTCGTGCCCCGCGCCGGCCAGCGTGCGCAGCGCCATGGCGGCTTCGTCGCGCGCCTCGCCGGCACGGCCGACGGCGGCCGGGATCAGGCCGGCCGCGGCATGCTCGGGATGGCGCAGCAGCCAGGCACGGCCTGCTTCGCGCAGCGACTTGAGCCGCGCCAGCGCGCGTGCCGCCGGCGCCGCCAGCTCGATCGCGCCGAAAGGCGTCGCCAGCGGCAGCCCCTCGGTAGGCGCGCGGCGCACGGTGCCGAGCACGCCGGGCAGTACCTTCAGGCCGAAACGCGCAGCCACATAGGCGTCGTTGCTGACCGAGCCCTCGCTGGCGGCGGCATTGAACAGCGGCACCACAAGTTCCTCCGGCAGCAAGGACGCCATCATGCCATCGAGCAAGCACCAACTGGTGGCTTTGCGCACGGCCTGCCAGGCGGCGATCAGCGCCTGGGCATCGCGCTGGCGGATCGCCACCATCGCCTCCGCGAGGATGCCGTTCTTTTTGGCGCGCGAGAGGTCGAACCCCATGTCGCTGGCAAGCCGTTGCACATCGCCGGCCTTGGCCTGGTCATAGCGGCGCAACTGCCATTCGCTCTGCGCCAGCCATTCCTCGCGCTGGCCCTCGTCCCAGCGCTCGACCGCGGCCAGATCCAGCGGGGCCAGCGCCAGCGGGCCGGCCGCTGCGGCGCGCTTCTTGCGCAACCAGGGCGGATCGGCCAGCACGGCTGGCAGGTCTTCCATGGCGGCAGCCTCGGCAGGCTGCGCCAGGCGGGCTTGCAACTGCCGCAGCAGGTCGCCCTCGCCCGGGCTCAGCCACGGCAGCACGCGCTCGGCCTGCGCCGGATGCGCCTGCAGCAGCGCCGTCAGGCTGGCCGCGTAGAGGCTGGCATCCTTGCCGCCGGCAAGCGCCAGGCCAGGCAAGGCGGCGAGCGCCGCCAGCGGCCAGCGGCGCGTGGCCTCCTGGAAGCGCGCCATGGCAGGCTTGCTGCCGGCGGCCACGCGCCCCAACGCGGCAACGGCCCCGGGCAGGCCGATCGCCGCCAGGCCCTCGCCGGCCGCCTCGATGGCCGCGCCCGGCGCCAGGACCGGCAAGGCCTCGGCGCCGCGCTCGCGCAGCACGGTGGCCACCATGTCCTCCGCGCCCCAGAAATTGCTGCCCCAACCGTCCACCTTCTGGCGCTGGGCGACGGCCACCGCAGCGGGATCGGTCGCGGTCAGTTGCAGCCAGTGCAGCGACGCCGGCGCGGCGGGACCTTGCAGGCGCAGCGCGGTCTCGTTGCTGAGTGCCGGCAGGTCGGGCAGCAGCATGGCCATCGCCGGCTGGCGCGACGGCGGCAGCAGCGGCAGCGCCGCGCGGATCTTGTCCGCGCAGGCTTGCCACTGGGCTTGGCCGGCACGCGCCAGCAAGCCGCGGACCTGCCATTCGGCATCGCTGTGGATGCCGGCATAGCCGCCGCCTAGCGCTTCGCCGACATCGTCGTTCAGGCTTAGCCGGCGTTTGCGCGTATCGCGCTCCCAGCCCAACTGCGCGCCCATGGTCTGCGCCGTCAGCAAGGCGTCCACGGCGCCTTCCAGGCCGATCCGGCCAGCCATGAAGGCAACGCCGGCGGCCCCCAGGCCGTCGTCGTCGCGGAAATACTGGGAAGACAGCTTGACGACGATCGCCATCAGCACCGCGTCGGACTCGGGCGAGCCCTCCATGCGGCGGCTTTCGACACGCTGCCATGCCTCGGCATAGGCGGCCTGCCAGTGGGCGGCGCTGCCTTCGATATCCGGCTTGAGATGCTTCAGCAAGGCTGCGCGCAGGCGCACCCAGGCGCGCATCGGCTCCAGGGGCTCGGCGGGCGCGTCGCCGGGATGGCGCCGGCTGGGCAGCGCCAGGTCCTGCATCGCCTTCGGCATCAGCACGGCAGCGCCTTGCTCCAGCCAGGGCGGCGTATCGCCGCGCACGGGCGGTACGCCGGCTGCGGGGGCGGGCGTGGCTGCGGCGGCATCCGGTTCGGCGGGGGGGCCTTGCGGCGCTGGCATGGCCGGGGACGGACTTGCAGGCGCCGCGGCAAGCGCAGGCGCAGGCGCTGTGGTGGAGGCAGCAACGGCCCCGATGCTCGCCCCAGCCGCGACTGCGGCCTCCGCATAGCCCTTCCCGGTCTTCTCTGCGATCAGCCTGGCCATCGCCGCGGCGGCCTTGGCGGCATCGGCAAAGGCCTTGCTCTGGCTCTGCCCGTTGGTGCCGATCTTGCCCCAGCGCAGGTTGAGCTGGGTGTCGTCCTGTTCAACTTCCCAAAACTTGCTGGAACTGTCGCTGCGGAACTCGAAACGCCTCATTGCCTTGCTTTTCCTTTGACTTCACATCGTCGACAAGCATCGCAGACGGCCCGCGGACCTGGTCGTCCGGGCCGCGATATTGCGTGCAAGGCGTCTATGTTAAGAGAAAGGCACTAAACTGCAAAACAAAAAAACAACTCCCGCCCAGGGCAGCAGTGCCGGGCCACCGGTGAAGCGGCGGCCTGCCGGTCTGGTCCCGACGGCTCAGATGGACACCCGCCGGCCGATCTCCACCACCTGGTCGCTGGGCAGGCGAAAGAAATCGGTCACGTGCATGCCATTGCGCACCATCACGGCGAACAGGCTGCCCTGCCACCGCGACATCCGGGAATCTCCCTCGCGCAACACGACCGTTTCGAGCCCCATATAGTAGGTCACCGAATTCAGCTCGAAATCGCAAGGCAGGAATTCGGGCCGTTGCAGCAGCTTTGGAATGTCGGGCCGCTCCATGAACCCGTAGCGCACGGCGGCACGCCAGAAGTCCGGCCCCTGCTGCGTCAGCGTCAGGCGTTCCGCATCCCTGACCCACGGCACCGTCTCCGTCGATACGTTCAAGGCAATGACCTTCCGATGCAGGGCGTGGTTGCGCTTGACATGCCATCGCATCACCGGCGGCGTGCCATCCAGCGTCCGGCTCAGGAACACGGCGCCGCCGGGCACGCGCGGAATCCCCTGCGCTTCGACGTCCGCCAGGAATTGCGCGACCGGCACGATCTCTTCGTCGATGGCCGTGGAGATCGCTATCGTGCCCCGATGCCAGATCAGCATGACGGTATAGACGACCGCCGCCAGCAACAACGGCACGTACCCGCCATCCAGCACCTTGGCCAGGTTAGCCACGAAGAACCCGCCATCGATCACCACGAAAACACCCGCCACCGCCCCGCTGGCCCACACGCTCCAGCCCCAGACATCGCGCATGGCGATGAACAGCAGCATGGACGTCATCAGCATGGTGAGCGATACGGCGATACCGTAGGCGGAAGCCAGCTGGTCCGACGATTTAAAGAACAGCGCCAGCCCGACCGTCACGGCCATCAGCAGCCAGTTCACCACGCCGACGTAGATCTGCCCATAGCCCTCTTCCGAGGTTTGCCTGATCCGCAAGCGCGGCATCCAGCCCAGCTGGATCGCTTGCCGGGTCATGGAGAATGCGCCGGTGATGATCGACTGGCTGGCAATCACCGTGGCCACGGCGGCCAGGATGACCAGGGGCACCAGCAAAGCCGGCGGACACAGGCGAAAGAAGATATTGTCGGCGGTGTCCGCGCCGGACAGCACCAGCGCAGCCTGCCCGGCATAGTTGAGCAGCAGGCTGGGAAACACGATGGCGGACCATGCCAGACGGATCGGACGCGCGCCAAAGTGCCCCATATCCGCGTACAGCGCCTCGGCACCGGTCACGCAAAGAAATACGCCGCCCAGTACCAGGAAGCTGGTATAGCCGTTGGAAAACAGGAATTCCAGGCCATAGGCCGGGTTGATCGCAACCAGGACCGAGGGGTGCTGCACGATCCCGCGTATCCCCAACACCGCGATGCACAGGAACCACAGTGCCATGACCGGGCCGAACGCCCTGCCGATACGCGAGGTACCCATGGGCTGTATCGCGAACAGCGCCATCAGGATGGCCACCGTTGCCGGCAACACGTAGGATTTTGCCTCCGGGAACACCATATTCAGTCCCTCCAGCGCGGAGAGCACGGAAATCGCAGGTGTGATGGCACCGTCGCCATAAATCAGCGCCGCCCCGAATAATCCGGCCGCCACCACCAGCGGGCGCTTTTTCTTCTTGATGCCCAATAATGACATCAGCGCCAGAATACCGCCCTCCCCGTTATTATCGATACGCATGGCGAAGGAAACGTACTTCACCGTGGTCACGATAATCAGGGTCCATAAAAGCAGGCTCAGAAGACCCAGGATCACCGGCGCGGAAGGCTTGCCGCCCGACAGGGCCAGAACGGTCTTCAAGGTGTACAGCGGACTGGTGCCGATATCCCCGAATACCACGCCCAGCGCGGACAGGCCCAGAACAGTCACGCCAGAACGGTGCCTTGCAGGCACCCCCACGATCGATGGTGCTTCCGACATGCGTATCCTCCTGCCGGTCCGTTAGGACAATTTCAGAAAAATCCCAAAATGCGGATGACAAATTCATGAATCCATCAAGCCAGGCGCATCACAGGATTCATGCGAACAAACCTTATATTTTCCCGGACAGATAATTCCTACCGCTCACGCCAGGAAAAATGGCATCAATATAGCAGCATTCCTGGCCTTCCCCGGCAAAGCCACGCCTTGTCCTGCGACCGGACTCAATCCGGCCGTGAAACCGAGAGCTCCCGCGCCCAGCGCTCTGCCCAATCATTGAGCGGCGTCATGAGATTCAGCAGGTCGATGCACAGGCCGGTGAGATGGTATCCACCACCGTCGTGGTCGAGCAGGCGCGCGCTCCGCAGTTCCTTGATCCGCGTGTTCAGGACCGCGGGATTGGTATCCGCCGCCTGCTGAAGCGCGCGAAAGTTGAGCGGCCCCATCCGTAGCTCCCAGATGATACGCATGGCGCCACGACGGCCAAGCAGGTCGAACGCGGCCATGATCGGGCGGCCGGTCTCGGAGCCGCGCACCGGTGCGCCGGGAATCGGATTGCTCATGCTTTACTTTCCATAGCAGATGGTCTAATTTTGCTATGGAAAGAATAGCACAGGAGATCGTCATGACTGCCCGTATTGCCCCCGCCACCGCCCCCTTCGCCCCCGCCATCCAGCAAAGTATCGATCGCGTCATGCGAGGGGCACCGCCCATCGCGCTGTTCGCAACCCTGGCGCGGGATGCGCGGCTGGCGGGCAAGTTCTTTGGCTCCGGCCTGCTGGACAAGGGAAACATCAGCCTGCGGGACCGCGAGATCGTCATCAACCGCACCACCGCGCTGTGCGGATCGGAGTATGAATGGGGCGTGCATGTGGCACGGTTTGGAGCGGCCGCCGATCTGACCGAGGCGCAGATCGACTCGCTGGCGCGCGGCGGACCGAACGACGCCTGCTGGACTCCCGGCGAGGCCACCCTGCTTCGCCTGTGCGACGCGCTGCATCGGGATTGCCAGGTGGACGACCAACTGTGGTCGCAGCTCGCGGCGAACCATGCCGAGGAGGCGCTGCTTGAACTGCTGATGCTTGCCGGCTTCTACCGGACGGTCAGCTACCTGACCAACGTCTTGTGCCTGCCGCTGGAACCGTTCGGCAGACGCTTTCCGCCCGGCATGCCTGGACGCAGTTAAGGAAAAGAGGGCTGCGGAAACCGGCCTATGCGGCCGCCTCCACCACCACCGTCACCGCCCTTTCCGCCGCCGGGGACAGCGTGCGCTGCGCCAGATGCACGACGACGAACTCCACCGTCATGGCGGGACTCCCCGCCAGATCGAGGGCAACCAGCGCGCCCGCCTCCAGTTCGGCCTTGAGCGCGCGCGCCGGCGCCAGCAGGACGGCATCGGAATGACAAGCCAGGCGTGTCAGCGCGCGAAAGTCGTTGCACTCCACCTGGAACGGCAGGCTTTCGCCAGGGCGGCAGCCCAGCAGCCGGCGCAACTGCCCATGGCCATACGGCGGCAGGGTCACCGACACCAGGGCTGCCTCGCGCAACTGTGCCGGCGTAACGCGGCTGCGGCCGCGGCAAAGCGGATGGTCCGGGCGCACGAACCAGCCGGAACGCTCCGGCCGCAGCCGCCGCACCTCCAGTTCCGCCACGGGCGGAATCGTGCGGCGCTCCGCCACCACGAAATCCAGCGTCTCGGCGTGCAGGGCGGCAAGCAGCGCGGGCGCGCTGTTCACCTCGGCCGTGATGCGGAGCTTCGGCCAGTCCCGGCTCATCGTGGACAATACCTCGGGCAGCAGGATGGCGGCAGGGAACGGCCCCATGCCAAGCTGGACGCTACCGATTTCGTGCTGGCTCACCAGCGTGAGATCGCGTGCCAGGCAACGGGTCTCGAACAGGATGCGCCGCGCCCGCTCCGCCACCATGCGTCCCGCCGACGTCAGCGACACGCCGCGCGCGCCGCGGTCGAACAGCGGCATGCCGGCCTCGGCTTCGAGCGCCTGGATGCTGCGGGTCAGCGCGGGCTGGCTCAGGTGCACGCGGCGGGCAGCGGCCGCCAGCGAGCCTTCTTCCGCCACCGCGATCAGGTATTCCAGCCGCTTCAGATTCAATGTATGCGCTCCATGCATTGCAGGGATAAAAAACTTGCAATTGAATTATAGCTGGCAATGGACTCCAATTAGCGTCCTGCCTCTCTTCGCGTCCCGCCATGCTTCTTCGCCGCACTGCCCTCCCCGCGCTGCTCACCTTGCTCATGCTCACCGCACTCCAGTCCACCCTGGCCCAGGTCCCGGGCGCGCCGGCCTCGCCCGCCACCGCGCAAGCCAATGCGGCCTGGCTGCAAACCCTCCCCTTCGGCGACCGGCAGGATTTCGAGGATGCGCGGCGCGGCCTCGTGGCACGCTTCCCCGAGGGCGCCATCCACGGCGCCGACGGCCGCGTGGCCTGGGATTTCAACGCCTATGCCTTCGAGCGCGAGACAGGTGCGCCACCCACGGTCAACCCCAGCCTGTGGCGGCTCGCGCAGCTCAACAACGAAGCCGGCCTGTTCAAGGTCACCGACCGCATCTACCAGGTGCGCGGCGCCGACCTGTCGAACATGAACATCATCGAAGGCGACACCGGCATCATCGTGATGGACCCGCTGATCGTGGCCGAGACCGCGCATGCCGCGCTGGCGCTGTATTACGCGCACCGGCCGCGCAAGCCGGTGGTCGCGGTGATCTACACGCATAGCCATGTCGATCATTTCGGCGGCGCCAAGGGCATTGTCAGCGAGGCCGACGTAAAAGCCGGCAAGGTAGCGGTGATCGCGCCGGCCGGCTTCATGGAGGAAGCCATCAGCGAGAACGTGCTGGCGGGCAACGCCATGAGCCGGCGCGCGCAATACATGTACGGCGCCGGCCTGCCGCGCAGCGCGACCGGACAGGTCGACGCCGGCCTTGGCAAGGGCACCTCGCGCGGCACGGTGACGCTGCTCGCGCCTACCGACCTGATCGGCAAGACCATCGACACCCGCCGCATCGACGGCATCGACATCGAGTTCCAGCTCACGCCGGGCACCGAGGCGCCAGCGGAGATGAACCTCTACTTCCCGCAGATGCGCACCCTGTGCATCGCGGAGAACGCCGCCCGCACCCAGCACAACATCCTGACCATCCGCGGCGCGCAGGTGCGCGACGCCAAGGCCTGGTCGTACTACATCGGCCAGGCCCTGGCCCGCTACGGCGAGCGCAGCGACATCCTGATCGCGCAGCACCACTGGCCGACCTGGGGCCAGGCGCGCATCAACGAGTTCCTCTCCGACCAGCGCGACATGTACGCCTACCTGAACGACCAGACGCTGCGCCTGATGAACCACGGCCTCACCCCCATGGACATTGCCGACACGCTGCGCAAGCTGCCCGAACCGCTGGCCAGCAAATGGTATGCGCGCGATTACTACGGCTCGATCAGCCACAACGTACGCGCCGTCTACCAGCGCTACCTGGGCTTCTACGACGGCAATCCGGCCCACCTCGACCCCTTGCCGCCGGTGCAGACCGCAACCAAGACCATCGAATGGATGGGCGGCCCCGACGCCGTGCTGGCGAAAGCGCGTGAAGCCTATGCCCGTGGCGAATACCGCTGGGTGGCGCAGATCGGCAATGAACTGGTGTTCGCCGACCCGTCCAACGCCGCAGCCCGCGCGCTGCAGGCGGATGCGCTGGAACAGCTCGGCTACCAGAGCGAGAACGCCACCTGGCGCAACGCCTACCTGAGCGGCGCGCAAGAGCTGCGCAATGGCGTCAGAAAGGGCACGCCCGGCGGCACTTCCTCGCCCGACCTGGTGCGCGCGCTGACCGTGCCGCATTTCTTCGACTACCTGGCCGTGCGCCTGAATGCCGACAAGGCCGCCGGCAAGACCATGACGCTGAACTGGAGCTTCACCGACCTGCGGCAGCGCTATGCCATGACCTTGCGCAACAGCGCGCTGACCTACCTGGCCGACGCGCAGCATCCCCAGGCCACGGCATCGATCACGCTGGACAAGGCCACGCTGGACCGCATCAGCCTGAAGCAGCTGACCCTGCCCGATGCCGTGCGCAACGGCAGCATCCGCATTGCGGGCGACCCGCAGGCGGTGGCGTCGCTGTTCGGCATGCTGGATACGTTTGACGGCCACTTCAATATCGTGACGCCGCAAGCGGCGCCTTGAATGGTGCATCGTCGCGCCCTAAGTTGGAGGCACGCGCGCGTCCTGGCAAGGGCGTGGGGCGCACGCAACCGGAGACCGACATGACCACCCCGCTTTCCATCGTGCAGGCAGCCTATGCAGCATATGGCCGCCACGACGTCAATGCCATCCTGGATCTGGTAGCAGACAAGGTCGACTGGAAGCTGGTGGGCCCGCCTCAGATTCCTTACACCGGGCAGCGCAACGACAAGGCCGAAGTCGCCACCTTCTTCACTCAGCTCGAGCAGACGGACGACACGCTTCTCTTCGAGCCGCGCGAGTTCATCGAGTCAGGCGACCATGTGGTGGTACTCGGTTTCCTGCGCGGGACCGCGCGCGCCGAGGGCAAGCTGATCGAGACGGAATGGGTACACGTCTTCACTGTCGTTGACGGCAAGATCCGCCGCTGGCGAGGCTTTGCCGATACCGCGGCCCGTTTTATATAAGGCGAGCGGCATGCAGGATGTGCCTTGCGGGATGCGGCGCGCTTGCGCGCAAGCCAGGCTTCGCGCAAGCCGCAAGACGTTCGACGGAATCTGCGCAAAGCCGGCGTGCCGGCTTGAGCGGCCCGCCCGCCTGCTCAGGCCTGGCCTCGCGCCGGTGCCGCGGCGCTGTTCCGTGCGCCGCTTCCCAGCGTTTCCTCGAAAAACTGCAGCAGCGCCTGGACCCGGGCCGTACGGCCGCGCCGGGTCGGCACCAGCAAGGTCACCGGCGCGCTGTCGAACTCCCAGTCGGCCAGGACGCGGACCAGCGTGCCACGCGCCACCGCCTCGGCGGCATCCCATTCCGACCGCAGCACCAGCCCAAGCCCCTGCTCCGCCCACTGCCGCGCGACGCTGCCGTCGTTGGTGGTAAAGGCAGGTACGACACGCAAGGTTTCACGGACCGGTGACTTCCGCCCCCGCCCCCTTTCCGCACCCGGCCGGCGAAAGCGCCATAGTGTCACGTCCTCGTCGTTCTCGCGGATGCAGATGCAGGCGTGCCCGAGCAGCTCGCGCGGCTCCCCAGGCGTCCCGTGCGCGCGGAGGTAGGCCGGACTGGCGCACAGCCACCGCGCGTTCGGCGCCAGCGTGCGGGCAATCCAGGACGAGTCCCGCACCACGCCGATATGGATCACGGCGTCGGAGTCCTGCCGGTCCGGCCAGGGCGTTTCCCGCAGGTCCAGTTGCAGGCGCAAGCCCGGGTGCAACTGCGCGAAGCGCGCGAGCAAGGGCGCGATATGGTGCCGCCCGTAGCCAAAGGGCGCGGCAATGCGCAGCGTGCCCGTCAAGCGGCGATCCTCGCGCCGAAAGGATTCGGGCAACGCTTCCAGTTGCGCCAGCAGCGCCGCGCCCTCCTGCGCGAAGCGCTCCCCTTCCGCCGTCAGGCTAAGCCGCCGGGCGGTGCGCGTGGCGAGCGCCAGCCCCAGGGTCGCTTCCAGTTTCCGCAAGCGCGCGGAGAGCGCCGGCGGCGTTACATTCAGCGCGCGCGCCGCCGCGCTGAGGGATGGCGCCTGCGCCAGCGCGTCGACCAGGCGCAGGTCCTCGATCTGGATCATTCACTTCCGCTTAACGATTGATGTTCCAGTATTTAACCACGTACCACCCATTCGTTCCTACACTGAGGGCCTGTCGCTGCGATGACCGGCGCGCCACATCTCACCTTCGCCTTTGAAAAGGACCCCATGGATACTTCCGATCCGTCTCTTGCCCAAACCTGGCCCCGCGCGGTCCTGTTCGATCTGCTGACCGCCCTGCTGGACTCCTGGACCGTCTGGAATGCCGCCGCCGGCTCGGAGGCGCAAGGCCGGGCGTGGCGTGCGGAGTACCTGAAGCGAACCTACGGCTGCGGCGCCTATGTCAGCTACGAACAGCTTGTGCGGGAAGCCGCCCGGCACGTGGGCCTGCCTCCAAGTGCGCCGGATGCGCTAGAAGCCGGCTGGGACGCACTCCCGGCCTGGGATGGTGCCCGCGCCCTGCTGAAGGCCCTGCGGCCCCATTGCCGCCTGGCGGTAGTGACGAACTGCTCGACCCGGCTGGGCCGCCGGGCTGCTGCCCTGCTGGATATCGACTGGGACGCGGTGGTCACGTCCGAGGAAGCCGGCTTCTACAAACCGGATCCCCGGCCCTATCGGCTCGCGCTGGCACGACTGGGCGTGCCGGCGGCGGATGCGGCATTCGTCGCGGGTTCGGGCTACGACATGTTCGGCACCTCGGCCACAGGCTTGCGCACCTACTGGCATAACCGGGTGGGCCTTGCCCTGCCCGCGGGCGCCCCGGCACCCGAAGCCGAGTCCGCGACACTGGAACCGGCGCTGCCGTGGCTCCGGGGCTTTCATGCGACGGGCCGCCAGGATGCCTAGCGCCAACGCCCTCCTCTCAGGACAAGTTACGACGAGTATGGAAGACATGGACAATATCGACTTTTCCCCGGCCGCACTCCTGCGCCTCGATACGCCGGCTGCAGTGATAGACACCGTCCGCATGCAACGCAATATCCAGCGCATGCAGGCACGCATGGACGCGCTCGGCGTGCGCTTCCGCCCGCATGCCAAGACCAGCAAGTGCACGCCTGTCGTGCAAGCCCAGTTGCAGGCCGGGGCGCGCGGCATCACCGTCTCCACGATCAAGGAGGCGGCGCACTTCTTCGCCGATGGCATCGACGACATCCTCTACGGCGTTGGCATGGTGCCGAGCAAGCTGCCCCAGGCCCTGGCGCTGCGCCGGCGCGGCTGCGACCTGAAGATCGTCACCGACAGCGTGGCTTCCGCCCAGGCCATCGCCGCCTTCGGCGCCGAGCATGGCGAAGCGTTCGAGGTCTGGATCGAGATCGACACCGATGGCCACCGCTCCGGCATCCGTGCGGACGAAGCCGCCCTGATCGAGGTTGGCCGCATCCTGCACGAAGGCGGAGCGCGCCTGGGCGGCGTGATGACCCACGCCGGCTCCAGCTACGACCTGGATACGCCCGAGGCCCTGGCCGCGATGGCCGAGCAGGAGCGCGCCGGCTGCGTCACGGCGGCGCAGCGGCTGCGCGAAGCGGGGCTGCCTTGCCCGGTGGTCAGCGTGGGATCCACGCCCACCGCGTTGTCCGCCCGGCACCTGGAAGGCGTTACGGAAGTGCGCGCCGGGGTCTACGTGTTCTTCGACCTGGTGATGCGCAACGTCGGTGTCTGCGCCACGGACGATGTGGCGCTCAGCGTGCTGGCCACCGTGATCGGACACCAGCCGGAAAAGGGCTGGGCCATCGTCGATGCAGGCTGGATGGCGATGAGCCGCGACCGCGGCACGCAGAAGCAGAAGCACGATTGCGGCTATGGCCAGGTTTGCGCCGTCGACGGTACCGTGATCCCTGGCTACGTGCTCAGCGGCGCCAACCAGGAGCACGGCATCCTCGCGCGGGAGGGCTCGCCGGATACCGGCATCGCGGCACGCTTCCCGGTCGGCACGCTGCTGCGCATCCTGCCCAATCATGCCTGCGCCACCGGCGCACAGTTTCCCGCCTACCAGGCCCTCGCCGAAGACGGCCAGATCGCCACCTGGAGCCGGTTCCACGGCTGGTAGGCATGCCGGCGGAGCATGCAGTGGCGAGCAAGGACTGCCCGCGCCCGAAGATAACCGCCTGAACGGGCACATGAACGCCGGCCGGCATCGGGTGGACCGAAGTCATGGCCATGCGCGGCCCGTGAATGACTACAATGCAAGACGGAATTTCGAAGGTGGCTTGCCCCCGCAATCGAAGCAGCGGCTGGCCACGCCGGCAAGGATCGGGAGAACCGCATGAGCATCGACCTGAAGCGTTTCAAGCCGCTGGACCCGGGCCGCGTCAACACGATGGATGCCATCGATGTGCAGTATTGGTGCTCGGACCTGAACTGCACGCAAGCGGAACTTGAAGACGCGGTATCCAAGGCCGGCGATCACATTTCGGCGGTGCGGGCGCACCTGGAGGCCTCGCACCCGGACAGGCGGCACGGGTAGCCGCGCGCCGGGAGCCGCGGCTGCGCCCGGTACGCAGCCGCGCCTGCGGGAACGGGCCTGCCTCAGGCCAATGCGCCGGCCTGCCGCATGTCGATCACGCGTTGCGCCTTGCCGGTGGCCGTCGTCTTGATCTCGCCGGCATTCAGTACCCGCACGGCGGCGGAAACGCCGACCATCGTCTTCACCCGATGCTGCAGTTCGCGCGCAAGCTGCGCGCGCTCGCTATCGGCGAGCGCGTCGCAGATCCCGGCCCGCGCCTCGACCGACACGGATAGCGCATCCATATGCCCATCGCGCGTGATGCATAGCTGGTAGTTCCCGCTAAGCCGGGAGATGCCGAGAACCAGCTCCTCGATCTGGCTCGGGAATACATTGACGCCGCGGATGATGAGCATGTCGTCCGAACGGCCGGTGATCTTCGCCAGCCGCCGCATGCCGCGCGACGTTGGCGGCAGCAGCGACGTCAGGTCGCGCGTCCGGTAGCGGATCATCGGCATGGCTTCCTTGGAGAGCGAGGTGAACACCAGCTCGCCCGGGCTGCCATCGGGCAGGACTTCCCCGCTGACCGGATCGATGATCTCGGGATAGAAGTGATCCTCCCAGATCACCGGCCCGTCTTTGCTTTCAATGCATTCGCACGCCACGCCCGGACCCATGATTTCCGAGAGACCGTAGATGTCGAGGGCCTGTATGCCGGCGCGTGTCTCGATCTCGCTGCGCATGCCCTGGGTCCACGGCTCGGCGCCGAAAATGCCGACCCGCAGGGACGACTGCGCCGGATCCATGCCCTGCCGCGCCATTTCGTCGATCAGGTTGAGCATGTACGAGGGCGTGACGAGGATGATGGAAGGCTCGAAATCGCGGATCAGCTGAACCTGTTTCTCGGTCTGCCCGCCGGACATCGGCACAACCATGCAGCCGAGCCGCTCCGCGCCGTAGTGGATACCCAGGCCGCCGGTGAACAGGCCGTAGCCAAAGGCATTGTGCAGCGTGTCGCCGCGGCGCCCGCCCGCGGCACGTATCGAACGGGCCGTCACATTGGCCCAGGTATCGATGTCCTTCGCCGTATAGCCCACCACGGTCGGCTTGCCGGTCGTGCCGCTCGATGCGTGCACGCGCACGACCTCGTCCTTCGGGACGGCGAACAGGCCGAACGGATAGTTGTCGCGCAGGTCCTGCTTCGACGTGGTCGGGAACCTGGCCAGGTCGGACAATTGGCGCAGGTCGTCCGGGTGGACGCCGGCGGCATCGAAGGCGCGGCGATAGTGCGGCACGTTGTCATAGGCATGCCTGAGCGACCACTTGAGCCGTTGCAGTTGCAGCGCCTGCAACGCGTCGCGGCTGGCTAGTTCGATGGGCTCGAGTTCGCCCGGTTGAGGGATTGGCTGGACCACGGTTGTCTCCTGGTGATGACGCGACGCAATAGGATTGGACAGTGGCGGGGATGGGGGCGCCACTCAGCGGCTTGCCAGCCTGGCGTACGCAGCGGAACGCGGCGATGCGCGGCAACGGTCTTCGCCGTCGTGCCACGCCAGGCTGGCAAGTGACTGGTAAAAACAACGAGACGTCCACGCCGCCGGCCCATGCGAGCCGGCCGACCGGATGGTGGACGTGATGACTTATCGCCGGTTCGCGATCCGGAGCCGTTCGGGCGCCCGCCGGGCGGGCGCGCCGCGCGACACCGGCACGGGCATCAGGCCGGCTCGCGCTGCGGCACGTGGCGGCGGCTCTGCACCACGCGGAACCGGTTCGCGACGAAGGCGGCGTCGGCAAGGCTGGCATTGGCCGCGGGATTCGCGCCGGTGGCGTGAAAGTCCGAAAATGCGGCCGACTGGTTCACGAAAACGCCGCCGGTGAGGTTCACCGAGAGCGCGACACCGCCGGTCACCGCGGCCTCGCCGGCGGCATCCAGCACCGCTTCATCCGTGCTGTAGACCGACAGTGTCAGCGCCCCGCGCGTGCGGGCGATGCGGGCGGCGAGTTCCAGCGAATGCCGGGTTGAGTCGGTGGCGATCACGAACGCGATCGGGCCGAACCATTCCTGCGTGAACGTTGCCTCGTCGCGGCCTGCGTCCAGCTTCAGCAGGATCGGCGTGCTGACCGTGGCCTGCGGAAATGCCGGATGCGCCAGGCGCTGGCTCTCGAGCAGCGGCGTACCGAGCCCGGCGACCTGTTCGATGCGATCCAGCACGCCCTTGTTCTGGATCGCGCCTGTCAGCTCGACGGCCTTGGCCGGATCGGCAGTCAGCTTTCGCACGGCATCGGCAATGGACTGGGCCACGTCGTCGAACGAGACCGTGCCTTCGGCCGTCTTGATGCCATCGCGCGGCACATAGATATTCTGGGGTGCGGTGCACATCTGGCCCGAGTACAGCGCCAGGGAAAACGCGATATTGCGGGACACCGCCTTCAGTTCGTCCGCCGAATCGATCACGATCTGGTTGACGCCGGCCTTCTCCGTATAGACCTGAGCCTGCGGGGCATGCGTCTCCAGCCAGTCGCCGTTGGCGGTGCTGCCGGTGAAGTCGATCAGGCGGATCTCGTCGCGCGTGGCAAGCGATTGCACCAGCGCGCCGTCGTTGGGGGCAGTCGCCAGCAACGTCACCACGTTCGGATCGAAACCGGCCTCCTGCAGCACCTGGCGCGCAATGCGCACGGTGATGGCCAGCGGCAGGATGGCAGCCGGATGCGGCTTGACGATGACGGCGTTGCCGGTCGCGAGATCGGCAAACAGGCCGGGATAGCTGTTCCAGGTGGGAAAGGTGCAGCAGCCGATCACCAGGCCGATCCCGCGCGGCACGATGGTGAAGCGCTTTTCCATGGCGAGCGGCGCATTCTTGCCTTGCGGTTTTTCCCAGTACGCGGTCTCGGGGATATCGCGCATCGCGTCCCACGCATAGGCGATCGCCTCGAGCGCGCGATCCTGCGCGTGCGGGCCACCGGCCTGGAAAGCCATCATGAAGGCCTGGCCGGTGGTATGCATGACGCCGTGGGCGATTTCGAAGCTGGCCTGGTTCAGCCGCGCGAGGATTTCCAGGCTCACGCCGATCCAGGCCTTGGGGCCCGCCTTGCGAAACTGGGCCTGCGCCTGCTGCGCCGCCGCGATCAATGCATCCGGTTCCGCGTTGGGATAGCCGATATTCAGCGCGAAGCCAAAAGGCGAGCGCTCTTCGCCGACCGTGCCGCTGCCGGGCTGGTCGAGCCGGAAAGGCTGCCCGAGTTGTGCCTTGAATGCTGCTTCGCCGTCGGCGGCGGCGGTTTCGCCGTAGGCGCGCGGGCTGGGCATCTCATTGAAGGGACTCCAGTAGCCCCGGGTCTTGATGGCGTTCAGTGCGCTTTCGAGCGTCTTCTGGTGTTGTTCAAAGAGTGAGGAATTCATCGCGTGCGGCCGTTTGCAAAAAGGGGTTGCTGTACTTCGATTACCGTTCGTCGTAGCTCACGACAACCCGATCCGAGACCGGATGGCATTGACACGTGAGCACGAAGCCATCGTCGATTTCATGTTGTTCGAGTGTGTAGTTCTTTTCCATCTTCACTTCGCCTTCAAGGACCTTCGCGCGGCACGTGCAGCACACGCCGCCCTTGCAGGCGTAGGGCAGCGCAAGGCCGGCCTTGAGACCGACATCGAGCACGCTGACCCCCACATAGGGCAGCCGCAGCTTGCGCTTCTTGCCGTCGATGATCAGCTCCAGGTCCGCGGCCGGCATATCGTCGGTGATCTCGACGGGCAGCACGCCCGCCTGCGGCAACGGTGTGCCGAAGCGCTCCACATGCACCTTCTCCGGCGCCACGCCGGCGGCCTTCAGCGCGGTTTCGGCGGCATCCATCATCGGTCCGGGGCCGCAGATGAACGCTTCGTCGATCTCGGCGGCCGGCACCAGCGTATCCAGGAATGCCTTGCATTTCTCCTGGTCCAGCACGCCGTTGAACAACTCGACCTCCTGCAAATCGTCTGACAGCACGTGATACAGCGAGAACCGGCTCATGAAGCGGTTCTTGAGGTCTTCCAGTTCCTCGGCGAACATGATCGCGTCGACACTGCGGTTGCCGTAGATCAGCGTAAAGCGGCTGGTCGGCTCCATCTCGAGCGTGGTCTTGATGATCGCGAGCACGGGCGTGATACCCGAGCCGCCCGCGAACGCCACGTACGATCTCGACAGCTCGGCGTTCAGGTGCGTGAAGAAACGGCCATCGGGCGTCATCACTTCGATTTCATGCCCGGGCTGCAGCGTATCGAAGGCGAAGTTCGAGAAACGCCCGCCGCGCACCCGTTTGATGCCGATGCGCAATTCGCCATCGCGGTCGTAATCGGTGACGCCCACGCAGATCGAATAGGAACGGCGCGTTTCCTCGCCGTCGAGATGCGCCTTCAGCGTGACGAACTGCCCCTGCGTGAAGCGATAGGCGTCGCGCAGGTCTTCGGGCACCTCGAACGAGACGGTGACGGCATCGGCTGTTTCGGGCCGTACCTCGCGGATACGCAGCGGATGGAATTGCGGAGTCGCCATGGTGTCGGTCCAGTCAATACGGTTTGAAGTAGTCGAACGGTTCGCGGCAGTCGAGACAGCGATACAACGCCTTGCATGCCGTCGAGCCAAATTGCGCGAGAAGCTCGGTGTGCACGGAGCCGCATTGCGGGCAGGCAGGCAGGCTGCCGGCCGCGGCACGCGGCACGAAGCGGATGGTCGATTCCTGCGGCGCGCGCTGGCTGCCGCAGTTGCCCGTCGGCGGCGCAATGCCGTAGCGGCGCAGCTTCTCGCGCGCGTCGCTCGTGATCCAGTCGGTGGTCCATGCGGGAGCCAGCACGGTGGCAATGCGATGCGGTGCAATGCCGGCCGCCGTCAATGCCTGCCCGATATCCTCGGCAATCTGCGACATCGCCGGACACCCCGAATAGGTTGGCGTGATGACGACTTCGACGGCACCGTCCGCGGCGCGGCGCACATCGCGCAGGATCCCGAGTTCGCGGATCGACACCACCGGGATTTCCGGATCCGGCACCGCTTCAAGCACGGCCCAGGCGCGTGCCAGCGTGGCGTCTGCATGCAGCGTGGCGTTGGCGTTCATTGCGGCCTACCAGGTTGCGCCGGGATGCTGGCGCGCCAGGGACTGCATTTCCGCGAGCAGGTAGCCCATGTGTTCGGAGTGCTCGCCATGCTTGCCGGTCGTGATGTGCTCCACCTGTGCCGGCGCCTTGAGCGTGGCCTGGGCAAGCGTCGCGGCGACGTCTGCCTGCCATGCGGGCTCGAGATCCGCCGCCAGGGGGCCGATGCCGGCCGCGGCGATCGCGGCCTCCACGGCGTCGGTCGCAAAGAACTCCCGCGTGTACGGCATCAGGTAATCCAGCGCCGCCTGCGCCCGCCGGTGCGACTCATCGGTGCCGTCGCCGAAGCGGATCAGCCAGTCGCTCGCGTGGTGCAGGTGATAGCGGGTTTCCTTCAGCGACTTCGCGGCGATGGCCGCCAGGTGCTCGTCGGCGGAGGCTTGCAAAGCCGTCCACAAATGGCTCATCAGCGCCGAGTACAGGAAGTTGCGCACGATGGTCACGGCATAGTCGCGCTCGGCGCGCGCCGTGCCGGCGAGCGGCCCGAAATGCGGCAGCTCGGCGATGGTGTAGTTGGCAAATTCGCGCTCGGTGCGGAAGTACGCGTAGCTGTCTTCCGTTTTCTTGTCGCCGCTGAGCGCTTCGTCGAGGGTGGCCGCGTGCGAGTACAGCAGGCGCGCCTGGCCGATCAGGTCGAGGCTGATGTTCGTCAGCGCGATATCTTCCTCGAGCGCGGGACCGTGGCTGCACCACTCGCTGTTGCGCTGGCCAAGGATCAGCGCGTTGTCGGCCAGGCGCAGCACATAGGACAAATGTTGGGGCGTAGTCATGGTGATGTCGCGCCTTACATGTGGTTGATTTCGTCGGGCAGCACGAAGAAGGTCGGATGGCGGTAGATCTTGTCGCCCGCCGGTTCGAACAGCTCCTCCTTGTCGGCCGGGTCGGAGGCCGTGATGGCTGCCGACGGCACCACCCAGATGCTCACGCCCTCCTGGCGGCGCGTGTACACATCGCGCGCCATGCGCAGCGCGGCGCTCGCATCGGGCGCATGCAGGCTGCCGCAATGCTTGTGGTCAAGCCCCTGCTTGCTGCGCACGAACACTTCCCAGATCGGCCATTCCTTGTTCATTTTCGTCTCCTGTTCAAGCGGCTTGTTTCTTGGCCCGCGCGGCCTGTTTGGCGGCATGCGCAAGCGCGGCTTCGCGCACCCACTCGCCATCCTCGTGCGCCTTCACCCGGGTGGCGAGGCGCTCCTTGTTGCAAGGGCCATCGCCATTGACAACACGCCAGAACGCTTCCCAGTCGATCGCGCCGTAGTCGTGCGCCTTGCGTTCCTCGTTCCACTTCAGGTCCGGGTCCGGCAGCGTCACGCCGAGGATCTTCGCCTGCTCGACGGTCGCATCGACGAACTTCTGGCGCAGGTCGTCGTTCGAAATGCGCTTGATGCCCCACTGGAACGACTGGCCGCTGTGGATCGAGTCCTTGTCGCTCGGCCCGAACATCATCAGCACCGGCCACCACCAGCGGTCCACGGCCTGCTGGACCATATCCTTCTGCGCTTGCGTACCCCTCATCATCGACAGGAGCGCGTCGAATCCCTGGCGCTGGTGGAACGACTCCTCCTTGCAGATGCGGATCATGGCGCGCGCATACGGGCCGTAGGTGCAACGGCACAGCGGGATCTGGTTCATGATCGCCGCGCCATCGACCAGCCAGCCGATCACGCCGACATCCGCCCAGGTGGGCGTCGGGTAATTGAAGATGCTCGAATACTTGGCCTTGCCGGCATGGAGCGCCTCCACCAGCTGGTCGCGCGAGACGCCCATCGTTTCGGCGGCGCTATACAGGTACAGACCGTGACCGCCCTCGTCCTGCACCTTGGCCAGCAGGATCGCCTTGCGCTTGAGGCTCGGGGCGCGGCTGATCCAGTTGCCTTCGGGCTGCATGCCGATGATCTCGGAATGCGCGTGCTGCGAGATCTGCCGGATCAGGGTCTTGCGATACGCATCGGGCATCCAGTCCTGCGCTTCGATCTTGCCGTCGGCCTGCATCACCGCATCGAAGCGGGCCTGCTCTGGCGACACGTCGGTGTTCGCCGGGTCGACCGGCTGAAGGCCGCCGGGGATGTCGAGGGACTGTGTGTACATGGGAATCATCCTGTGGACCGATGACGCAGTATATTTATAAACCGACCGGTCGGTTGATGAATTATTTAAATCTATATGTATATTTCAATAGAAAAAACACAACGAGGAATGAATGCGCAGCCGGAGCCCTCAACAGAACTGCCTGCAGCGCAGAAAGATATGCATAGAGCACATCAAGAACACCATTCAGAACGATCTGGGCTTCAGCAATGGGACTGCGTGACCCCGGGCACCAGCTTTGCACTGAGCGTGGTAGCGGATCTCGCGGGCCACGGCGTGGCGCAGGACATCCAGCGCCAGATGGAATACGACCCGGAACCGCCCTATCGGACCGGCTCGCCCCGCACGGCGCCGCCAGCGCTTGTCAACGCGACGCGCGAGAAAATCGCGTCGTTCGTCGAGCACCGCAGGAATGCCACGCAGCGCGCGGCGGAGCGTCTTGCGAGACTGCCGGCTGTCTAGGCGCGCGGGAGCGCGGACGACACCGGCCCGCCGCCGCCCTGCAGCCACGGCATCGCGCGTGCGAGATCCGGAAACACCGTGGCGCCGCGTGACGTCAGCACGTCGGCCGCCGGAGGAGAACCGACGCCGATAAAACCGATCCCCAGCCGACCGGCAACCTCGAGATCCCAGCGTCCGTCACCCACCGAAACCACATCCCTGGGCTCGGCAATGCCATAGCATTGCTTCGCCCGTTCGATGGCCGCCGCCACCAGATCCGTCCTGGAAGCATGCTCGGACGCCGTCATCAGGGTTGGCTCCGCATACGCGATGCCGATTGCCTGGAGCTTGCGCCGGCTGACGCTCCTGATGCCGCCCGTGGCATATACAACGGCCCAGCCTGTGTTTCCCGCGGCCTCGACAAACGCCCTTGCGCCGCGAATCTCCACCAGGCCGCGTTCGGACAACCGGGACACAAAGTGCTGGTCGAGGTCCTGCTCGAACAGCGCCTGCTCATGCGGCAACATCTGCGCACGCCCACCCGCCGCCAGCGCGTGGGCGAGGATGCCGGTGTCGGTGTGATGGGGATAGCTTCCCCAGTCGGTATCGAGGTCCGGCAACCCAAGCGCCGTCATCGCTGCCAGGAATGCCGACTGGTGCAGGCCGACGGAGTCCGACAGGGTGCCATCGATGTCCAGGACGAGAATGCGGTCTTTTTTCATGTGGAGAATCGTCTAGTCCGCTAGTCCAGGCTCAACGTCATATGTTCTTCGTCATAGAACCGGTCTCCGACACGCATGGCGCGCGGTTCCAGGCCGAACGTCTTGAATCCAAGGGAGCGATACAAAGCCTGCGCACGGGGGTTTTCGGCATTGACGCAAAGGTGGATCTGCAGGATGCCCAGTTCGCGGGCATGCGCAAACGCAGCCTCGAGCAAGCCACGGGCAACGCCGCCTCCGCGCCGCTGCGGCACAACGAAGACCCCCCATAGCACCGCCTTGTGCGCCACCTGCGCGAGCGGCTCGCGCCGCAGGCCGGCAATGCCGATCAGGACCGGCCCGCTGAATGCGCCGAACACGATCTGATCCCCGCTCGCCCGGATGCGCTCCTGGACCGCCTCCAGCGTGCGCCTGTCTTCTTCCTCATAAGTCGGCCAGACGGCGCTCGGAGAATCGGAAATGGCATGCAGGCGGAGCGCTTTGAATGCGGAGGCGTCGCTTGCCGTCAATGGACGGACTGATAGCCGGTCTTTGCTCATTTTCGGGTTCTCAGGGAATGGATCTGGACAAGCCGTGAATCCATATGAACATATGAAGCCGACAATCGGGTTTCGAGTCTGTCCAAGCCTGCGTAGACGCACAGAGCAATAGCCACCGCAGCGCCCCCGGCGGCCGGGGTCAGCCAGGAGTATGCCCTTCCAGCGCAGGCGGCACAGCCGAGTCCGCTGCGACATACACCCATGCCTGAACGCCGGAGGCAAGCGCCACCCGATCCCGCCGATAGTCGGATACCTCGTAAGCATCCGCATGGCGCAGTTCTTCGGCCGTGATGGCAAATACCGTCCCGCGCACGCTGTCGCCGGCATTCCCACTGTATGCGACGACGGGATGGTGGGTCTTGCCACTGGTCGCGACGACCTGCGGATCCTCGATCTTGAGCATGGTGAGTGCGTATCCCGGCATGACGTCCGCGCGGCCGTCGAGCATTCGGCCGAACGTCGCCAGTTGCACCGCCTCCAGTTGCAGCGTGCCGTACGAAAAAAGGTTTTCCGTGAAGTCTTGACGGGTAGCGGGCATGGCTGGACTCTAGTGGCAGCGGGAGCTGGATTCCGGGAGTTGGATTCTATATCGGCGCACCGATCAGGATGCGCGGCCGTGAGGCCATGGCAACCAACGCGCTGGACGCTGGATATGGCACCATTATATTCTTGCAAATATAACGCAACACACTACGGGAAATCCAGATGGCAGGAAGCATGCAACAGGCGGTCGGCAGTCAATACGCGCTAGAGTCGATGCAGTTTGCACGCGACAAGACGTGGCAAGTCGTCAACCGGGTCGCCGAGCTGGTCCGGCCCGGCATGCTCGAGTCGGAGGCAACGACGCAGTGCAAGGCCGTCCTGGAAGAACTTGGAATGGATCGCATCTGGCACCCCGTCCTGATCCGTTTCGGCGAGAACACCCTGAGAACGTTCAAACAGCGCTCCGTCGGCGATCCGCGGCTCAAGGAGAACGACATCTTCTTCATTGACCTCGGGGTCGTCTGGGATCGGCACGAAGGCGATGCGGGTGCGACCTTCGTGGTCGGGAGCGATCCGGAAATGAAAGCATGCGCGGATGCCGCAAAGTCGGTCTTCGACGAGGTCGAGCATCATTGGAGAAGCACCGGCGCAGGAGGCAAGGCACTGTATGACTACGCCGCCGGGCGGGCATCGGCGCTTGGCTGGCGGCTCAACCTGGAGATCAAGGGGCATCGCGTCAGCGACTTCCCGCACGCCATCTACAGAGCCGGGGATCTGGGCGACTTCGCCCCTTGTCCGGATGCCGGGCTCTGGATTCTCGAAATTCAGCTCGCGCATCCGACCCGGCCCTTCGGCGCGTTCTACGAGGACCTGCTCATCTAAACGCAAGCGGGCCTGCCTGACCACGCCCCGCACGACCGCAAACAGGATGTTGGGCTGCGACAGTGCCGCGATATCGATGCCGTGGTGGCTCTCGGGCGGGTATAGCGGTTCCTGGTATGCGTCGAGTTCGTCGATGAGGCGAATCACGTCCGCTTGATCGGGGCTTTCAAGCGCGATCTGCCGCCGCCGGCGGGGCGATCCATGGCTGGCCATGCAGCCAGCCCTTGGCGACGGCGCCATTCAATCCTTGGACAGCTCGCAAAAGCGAAGCCGGTTGCCGAAGGGATCCGCTACCTGCATCAGACGCCCCCAGCCCACGGTCTCGATGCCGGGCCTGGCATATGGATACTGCTTGGCGGCAAGTTCGCCGTGCAGGGAATCGATGTCTTCGACCGGCACGAATATCGTCGATCCCGGTGTGCTATCGCCGTGGTGCTCGCTCAGGTGCAGCGTCAGGCCGGAGCGTCTCACCTGGGCGTACAGGGGCAAACCCTCTTCGAAACGATGTTCCCAATCCAGGGAGAAGCCGAGAAAGTCCAGATAGAACTCCTTGGCCTTCTCAACGGAAAAGATGCGGACGATGGGGATGGCGGCAGACAGATGCATGGCGTCAGGGAAATGAAGGAGACGGAACACACGATGAAACGGAGAACAACGGAAGTCTACCCGAGGGCACACGGCAGACGGTAGGGATCGGCGGCCGATGTTCTTTGTCATCTCGGGCTACCTGATCACGCCGCATGGCCGCCCCGGCTACGTTGCCAGAGCCGAAATCCACTGCCAGATCGCAAACGCGGCCAGCGCGACCGCCGAGACCGCGTTGATGCGCCGGCGCCAGGCGGGCGTGAAGAAATGGCGGCCCCGCGCGACCACCAGGGAGAGCGCCAGCCACCAGAGCGACGACCCTGCGAATACCCCCAGGATCATGGGAACGGGAGAAATGGGACCCAGGGCACCGCCGCTCAATGCGCCGAACACAGCGACAAATGACAGGATGGTGGCGGGATTGGACAGGGTCAGTACAAACGTACCGGCGAGACAGCGCAGCAGATCCGAGCCGCCGGATACGGACGCCGCCGATGTCGCCAGCGGCGCGCGCCAGGTGCGCCAGGCCAGCCAGAGCAACAGGGCGCCGCCGCCCAGCGCCAAGGGCATGCGCGCGGCGGCAAGCGCATGGATGATCCAGCCAACCCCGAAAGCGCCGATCGCGCCGTAAACGGCGTCCGCCAGCGCGGCACCCATGCCGGTGGCCAGTCCCACGGCCATGCCGCGCTCAAGCGTGCGCTGAATCGTCAGCAGCCCGATGGGGCCGACCGGGGCCGCGATCGAGATCCCGACCAGGGCCGCCTTGAGAAAGAGGAGAAGCGTCGTGGAGTCCATGCGCACATGGTAGCCAGTTCTCTGCGGCAAACGAATCGAGTAAATTCTGCTGTACGGCAGAAGTGCTTGCGATTTTTTAAGCCGTCCAGCCAAAATACGGAGATTCCATGCTTGAACTCGATGACAAGGCGTGGCGCCTGATTCAGGCCATCCAGGCCGACGGGCGGCAGCCGCTCAAGGTGCTTGCCGAAGCCACGGGCTTGTCCATCCCCGCCACGCTGGAGCGCCTGCGCCGCCTCGAGGAGGCCGGCGTGGTGCGGGGGTTCCATGCGGACATCGACCCGAAAGCGGTGGGCTATGGCGTACGCGCCATCGTGGGGATCAATGCGCCCCAGCCTGGCAAACAGGCATTGCTGGACAAGCTGCGCAGCTCGCCACGTGTACTGGAATGCCACCATGTCAGCGGCAACGATTCCTACATGCTATCCGTGGTAGCCACCGATCTGGAGGACCTGGAGCGATTCCTGTCCGAGATCAACGGGTTCGGCGAGACGCGAACTTCCATTGTTTTCTCGACGCCGATCGAGCGCCGGGGGCTTGCGCGGCCGGTAGAACGGGAGCAGCGCCGAGCCGGCTAGCCTGCCGTTAGTCCGCCCGCGCTTCCGAGTCGGCATGCGACTGCCATCGATATTCAAGCTTCCATGGCGCGGCGCAAGGGGTTTCGACAAGCGATAATCATCGCCGAATTCAACCGAGATTGTTCATTAGCAATGTGCCCGCGAGAGGTCGACTGGCTCAGTAAGAATATGGACCTTGGCAGGGGTAACCTGGCCCGCGCGACTCCAGCTCTCTACGTAATTTCTTGAGCGATTCTCAATAACCACGTTGCTTAAATTCATGAGAAAAAAATTGCCCCAACATCAATCCAGCTGGGCCAGCTCCAACGATTGCAACCTTTGTCCGCATGAGTTTATCCATCCAAGTTATAAAGCTTGAAGAAAATTCAGCGAGAGCCACTGATCATATCCAATATCTCATCAGCCCTTCGCTGAATAACTTGCTTGCAACCAACCCTGAAATGGCTCTTAGATTTCTGCGCCCACCTCTCATCTCGAAATCATCGATTTTTTGAGATCGCGCCACTCATGTATTGATTTAAATCACGAAAATCCTTAACCCTCCAAGAGTACGGCGGTAGCTTTACACCATTCTCTTGCAAAGTTTTGGGAATCAAGTCTCCATTTGGCCGAAGTATTATCGATGATACAATAACGCCCGGATAATCATTTAGTCGTTTTTTGAAAGCGGATGTCGTAAGATCAGGTGTAGGAGGATTGCTTTTATTAGCCAATGGCCCTGTTCCCTTGAGATCTATTCCGTGGCACATGGCACATCTCTGTGAATAGAGATTTTTCCCATTGACATTATCCGCGAAGGATAGTGACGCTTGAATTAGCGATAAAATTCCTAGCGAAGCGATGAATAAAGTTTTTATTTTCATTTTTCATGTAGCCCTGTTGTATAAATCAGATCTGAATCGAGGGCAAACCCCGGAGGTGCCACTGCAACGCTCAATTCTCTCGATAACATTTGAACCGAGATTGTTCATTAGCAATGTGCTCGCGCCCGCGAGAGGTCGACTGGCTCGCCGGCATTGCTCCACAAGCCCTCAAACCACGGTCTTCGTTTTCGCGCGACGGCCAGGCGCAAGACTGGCTTGACGTTTCTTGCATCGTCATCCCACAGGGCGCCCACGGCCAGTACCTGATGGTGAAGCGTGGAGAGGGTGTGATGCACCTTCAGACGCATCACTGCATGGCGAAACACGCTCATCAGGTTGCAAGCGGGCATCGCCACGCCCAGCGCTGCCTCCATGACCCAGAAGTCGCGTAACACAAGGCTACTCAAACCAAAGTCGGCCTTGAGTTCCTTGATGCGGTTCTCGCAATCGGCCCTGCCTCGATACAGGCGCCAGACTTCCAGCGCGGGAAATTGCAGATCGGTGAGCATGGCCCCGTAGCGCCAGCCCTGCAAATCGGCGTCCTCGGCAAACAGCGACAGCGTCTTGCCCCCAACGGTGGCGTTCTTGGCACCGTCCTTGCGGCCGTCATTATCCTTCGGGACGTCCTTGCTTGCAAGGATCGCCCAGAGGGGCTAATGAACAATCTCGGATTATTTCAAATCCCGGCCATTGCTTTGTTCCAGTCGCTTCCTGAATTCTCGCGCACTTCGCTGATACGGTGAATTCAGCGCGCTCTGATACTGTACGGCGCCCCGGGGCCCGGCTACGCTTGGCTCGATACGCTCCGCACGATGAATCTCATGGCGTTCAGTCCGCGGTTTCCGCGGCTGTCCCGCTCTATCGCCCTTGATAGGCCATGATTTTCTCGTCCCGACCATGCCGGAATATCGCTCGCGAAACCGCCCCTCGATAATTAGTGGATTCAGGAAATTCCATCGAACCGGTTCGCAACACGATTGCCTTGCCGATCTCGTACTGCAAACCATGACCACCATATCCGAAAGCAACGAACCAAAGCTGGATGGCACGCTCGACCCGGGCCGGGAGGCGCTGCGCAAGGCTGCCCTGGAATATCACGAGTTCCCGACCCGGGGCAAGATCTCGGTCACGCCGACCAAGCCGTTGTCCAACCAGCACGACCTGGCGCTGGCCTACTCGCCGGGCGTGGCCGCCGCGTGCGAGGAAATCGTGGCCGATCCGGCCAATTCCTTCCGCTACACCGCGCGGGGCAACCTGGTTGGCGTGATCACCAACGGTACCGCGGTGCTGGGCCTGGGCGATATCGGCCCGGCGGCTTCCAAGCCGGTGATGGAGGGCAAGGCGGGCCTGTTCAAGAAGTTCGCCGGCATCGACGTGTTCGACATCGAACTCGATGAGAAGGACCCCGAGAAGCTGGTGGAGATCATTGCCGCGCTCGAGCCTACCTTCGGCGGCATCAACCTCGAAGACATCAAGGCGCCCGAGTGCTTCTACGTCGAGCGCAAGCTGCGCGAGCGCATGAAGATTCCCGTCTTCCACGATGACCAGCATGGCACCGCCATCGTGGTCGGCGCGGCCGTGGTCAACGGCCTGACCGTGGTGGGTAAGGACATCGGCAAGGTCAAGCTGGTGGCTTCCGGCGCGGGCGCCGCGGCACTGGCCTGCCTGGACCTGCTGCTCGACCTCGGCATGAAGCTCGAGAACATCTGGGTGACGGACCTGGCCGGCGTGGTCTACGAAGGCCGTACCGAGCTGATGGACCCGGAAAAGGCCCGTTTCGCGCAGAAGACCGACAAGCGCAAGCTGGCCGAGGTGATCGACGGCGCCGACATCTTCCTGGGCCTGTCTGCCGCCGGCGTGCTCAAGCAGGACATGGTCCAGCGCATGGCCGACAAGCCGCTGGTGCTGGCACTGGCCAATCCCAACCCGGAAATCCTGCCGGAACTGGTCAAGGAAGTGCGTCCCGACGCGGTGATCGCCACCGGCCGCACCGACTACCCGAACCAGGTCAACAACGTCCTGTGCTTTCCCTTCATCTTCCGCGGCGCGCTCGACGTGGGCGCCACCACCATCACGCGTGAGATGGAAGTCGCGGCGGCGCATGCCATCGCCGAACTGGCGCGCCAGGAGCAGAGCGACATCGTCGCCACCGCCTACGGCATCCAGGACCTGTCCTTCGGTCCCGAGTACCTGATTCCCAAGCCCTTCGATCCGCGCCTGATCGTCAAGATCGCGCCGGCGGTGGCCGAGGCCGCCATGAAGTCCGGCGTGGCCGCGCGCCCGATCAAGGACATGGACGCGTACCGCCTGCAGCTGCAGCAGTTCGTGTACCACTCCGGCACGCTGATGAAGCCGATCTACGCGGCCGCCCGCCAGGTCGACATGGAGAAGAAGCGCATCGTCTTCGCCGAGGGCGAGGAAGAGCGCGTGCTGCGCGCGGTGCAGGTGATCGTCGACGAGAAGCTGGCCAACCCGATCCTGATCGGCCGGCCGGCCGTGATCGCCCACCGCATCGAACGCTTTGGCCTGCGCCTGCGCGGCGGCATCGACTTCACCGTGGTCAACCCGGAGCACGACGCGCGTTTCCGCGACTATTCCGAGGCCTACTTCAAGATGATGGCCCGCCAGGGCGTCACCCAGCAGTACGCCAAGCTGGAAATGCGCCGCCGCACCACGCTGATCGGCGCCATGCTGGTCAAGAAGGGCGAGGCCGACGGCATGATCTGCGGCACGGTCAGCAACACCGCCGCGCACCTGCGCTATATCGACCAGATCCTGGGCGGCACCAACGAGGTCTACGCCGCGATGAACGGGCTGGTCCTGCCGGGCCGCCAGATCTTCCTGGTCGACACCCACGTCAACGTGGACCCGACCGCCTGCCAGCTGGCCGAGATCACCCTGATGGCCGCCGAAGAGCTCAAGCGCTTCGGCATCGAGCCCAAGGTGGCGCTGGTGTCGCACTCGAACTTCGGTTCGTCGGAAGCGCCGTCGGCGCAGAAGATGCGCGAAACGCTGGCGATCCTGCGCGAACGCGCGCCGGAACTCGAGGTGGATGGCGAGATGCACGGCGATTGCGCGCTCGACCCGAAGCTGCGCGACCAGCTCGTGCCGGATGGCGCGCTCAAGGGCGAGGCCAACCTGCTGGTGTGCCCGAATATCGACGCCGCCAACATTGCCTACAACCTGCTCAAGGTCGCGGCGGGCAACAATGTGGCGATCGGCCCGATCCTGCTGGGCGTCAAGGCGCCGGTCCACATCCTGACGCCGTCGGCCACGGTGCGCCGCATCGTCAATATGACGTCGCTGGTGGTGGTGGA
>NZ_JBYOJU010000025.1:0-142550 GCF_057798855.1 Cupriavidus sp. 96C5-1
GAGCAGTACTTCGCCGACTACGCGGAACACTGGCAGCGCTTCATGAACAGCCTGCAGTGGGAAGCCGCCCCCACCTTGCCGGCGGCGATCGGGCAGCTCAAGCTGCTGGCCGATGCGCGCCAGTCGCCGGTGATCGCGCTGATGCGGTCGCTCGAGTACCAGGGCGGCGCCGGCGCGCGCAAGGACACGCTGTCCGACACGCTGGTGGCCAAGGCGCAGGACCTGCTCGGCAAGCAGGCGCCCGGACCCGAGGCGCCCAAGGCCGACCCGGCCGGGCCGCTTGGGGCCGCGTTCGGTCCGGTGCTGCGGCTGGTGGGACAGGGCCAGGGTGGCCAGGGCGGGCAGGGCGCCGGCGGCGACCTGAGCCTGCAACGGTTCCTCGACCGCGCCACGGCCTTGCGCCTGCGCCTGCAGCAGATCAGCAACAGCGCCGATGCCGATGCGCAGGCCCGGCAGATGGCGCAGGCGCTGTTCCAGGGCAAGGGCTCGGAGCTGGCCGATACGCAGGCCTATGCGCAGTTGATGGCCGCCAGCCTGGGCACCCAATGGGCCGGCATGGGCGAGACGCTGTTCGTGCGGCCGATCGCGCAGGCCACCCAGACCGTGCTGCAACCGGCGCAGGCGAGCCTGAACGACGCCTGGCGGCACGGCATCGCGATGGCGTGGGGCCGGTCGTTCGCCGGCCGCTACCCGTTCGCGGACACCGCCAATGACGCCTCGCTGGCGGAGCTGGCGCGCTTCCTGCGCCCGCAGGGCGGCCTGATCGCCAGCTTCCTCGGCACCCAGCTGGCCGGCGTGCTCGAGCTGCAGGGCGACCAATGGGTGCCCGCCGCCACCGGCGGGCAGGCGCAGGCCTTCGACCCGGCCTTCCTCAAGGCCATCAATACCCTGCAGCGGATTGCCGCCCACCTGCTGGCGCAAGGCGAGCCGCGGTACCGCTTTGAAATCATGCCGATTCCGACCCCGGGCCTGACCGACACGGTGCTGACCCTGGACGGCCAGAAGCTGCACTACTACAACCAGCGCGAGACGTGGCAGGCCATGGCCTGGCCGGCCAGCCACCCGCAGGATCCGGGCACCCGGCTGCAATGGCAGACGGAGAAGGCCGGCACCAACAAGAACTACGAGTTCGGCGGGCGCTGGGGGCTGGTGCGGATGCTGGAGCGGGCGCGCATCGTACCGATCGACAGCGCCACCTTCCAGCTGACCTGGCAGGGCGTGCCCGACGGCACGGGGCCGAAGCCCGGCACGGGCGAGCGCCAGCCGGAAGGGCAGGCGCCATCCCACCCCGCCGACCCGGACAGCCTGACCGAGCGCGACGCACGGCTGCCGGCGCCGGCGGGGATGGTCTACCCGATCCGCTACCAGTTGCGCACCGAGGTCGGCCATGGCCCGCTGGAGATGCTGGCGCTGCGCGGCTTTGTGCTGCCGTCGCGGATCTTTGTGGGCAGGGAGCCGCCGGTTGCGTCGCGTGCCAATCCCGGCCCGCTTCGCTAGGGCAAGAGGAGGAGAGACGATGTTCAGCAATCTGCTTAACGCGCTGTTCGGCGCGCGCGCGCCATCGGACCTGGCCCGCTCCACGCAGGCCCGCTGGGAGCCGTGGCTGCAGCCGATCCGTCAGGATGCGCCGGCCGGGGACGATCCCGGCTACGACGATGACTTCCTTGCCATCAAGGATGAGGTGGCCAAGCTGTCCGACGTCAACGATACGATGATCGTGGAATCCGCCGAGCGGCTGCTCAAGGCGAACGCGAAGGATGTGCGCCTGGCGGTCTACTACGTCTACGGACGCATGCGGCGCGATGGCGCCGAGGGTATCGCCGCCGGCCTCGAACTGTTGTCGGCGCTGATCGACCGCTTTGGCGCCCAGTTGCTGCCGGCCCGTGCGGAAAGCCGCAAGGCGGCGCTCGAATGGCTGGCCGGCGCGACCTTCACGAACCGGCTCGAGCGGGTACAAGGCCTCGCCGGCGCGCACCTGGAGCGAACCCTGTCCGCGCTGGCCTTGATCGTGGAGCGCACCGCGCAATGGCCGGAACCGGCGCGCCCGGCACTGGACGCCCTGTTTCGCAGATTCGAGGGCCGGGTCGAGTCCGCGCCAGCCACCGATCATGCCGGGCGGGACGACACATCCAGGCCACGTGCCATTGCGGGCCCGCCCGCGGCGGGCGAGGTGGCTTCCACGCGCGACCTGCTGGACCGGGCGCGCCAGATGGCGCTGTTCCTGCGCGAGCAGCCCGAGGGCTATCTCGCCGCCTACCGGCTGTTGCGCTGCGTGCGCTGGGATACGCTCACCGAGGTCCCGCCGCACGAGGCCAGCGGCAGGACGCGCCTGGTGGCGCCCCGCGCGGAACTGCGCGCCCAACTCAAGCGCCTGCTGCTGCAAAGGCAGTGGCCGGAACTGCTCGACCGCGTGGAGCAGGCCTTTGCCGAGGGGGCGAATCACTTCTGGCTGGACTTGCAGTGCTACGCCTTCGCCGCCCAGGACCAGGCCGGCGGCGAGTATCCCGCCGGGGCTGCCCGCGGTCGCGCGTGGGTGCGAGACCTGCTGGCCACCGACTGCGCATTGATGCTGGAGCGCCTGCCCGGCCTGGATCAACTGGCCTTTGCCGACGGCACGCCGTTCGCGGATGACACCACGCTGGAATGGATAGCGCGCCACGCCACCGTGCGTGACGTAGAGCGCGGAGAACCGGTGGCGCCCGTGGCGGTGGTGTGCGCCAGCACCGACTGGGCGGAAACGGAGGCCCAGGCGGCCGATCTCGCCGCGCAGCAGAGCCTCGATGCCGCCTTCGCCTGGCTGCAGGGCCTGCCGGCGCCGCACGGCGAGCGGGACCGCTTTGTGCGGCAACTGGTGATGGCACGCGTGGCCGAGCGTGCCGACCGGGCGGACACGGCCCTGCATTTGCTGAATGCCCTGGAACAGCATACCCAGCGCTTCCAGGTGGCCGCCTGGGAGCCAGCGCTGGCGTTCGAGGCCAAGCAGCAACTGCTGCGGCTGCTGAAGGTGCGCATGATGCGCAAGGATGCGGACAAGGTTGCCCTGGCCCATCGCATCGAAGCGCTGGTGGGAGACCTGACCGCCATCGACCCGGCCCGCGCCGTGGCCCTCGCCTAGATAGCCGGCACGCTCAGCGATCACCATCAGCGACCACCATCAGCGACCACTCTCCCTTATGAATCATCCCACCCAAGACAACGAGATCCTGCGCTACTACGAAGCGGAGATGCGCTACCTGCGCGAAGCCGGCAAGGAATTCGCGCAGGCGTTTCCCGACCGCGCGCGCATGCTCAACATCGACCGCATCGGCGAGCGCGATCCCCACGTCGAACGGCTGTTCGAGGGCTTCGCCTTCCTGATGGGGCGCCTGCGCCATAAGCTCGACGACGAGTTGCCGGAGCTGACCGAAGGGCTGGTCAGCATGCTGTGGCCGCACTACCTGCGCATGATTCCGTCGCTGTCGATCCTGGAGCTGACGCCGGCCGGCGGTGCGCTGCAGCGCCACGAGACCCTGCCAGCCGGACTCGAGGTCGTGTCCGATCCCGTGGCGCTCGACACCCAGGCGGGCAGTGGCCGCGATGGGGTCGAGTGCATCTACCGGACCACGCAGGCGGTCGAACTGTACCCGCTGCGCCTGACCGAGGCCAGCGCCCATGCACGCGAGGATGGCCGTTCCGTCATTCGCCTGCGGCTCGCCTTGCAGGCACAGGCACAGCGTGAGCAATTGGCGGTGCCCCGTCTTCGGCTCTACCTGCACGCTGACCGGCCGCTGGCGCTGGCGCTCTACGCGGCGCTCACCGCGGATCCCGTGTCCATGCATGTGCGGGTGCCCGGCTACCCGGCCGACCGTCCGGGCTTGCCGCAGCCCATGGCGGGCTTGCGTCTGGAGCCTGCCGGCTTTGGCACGCAGGAGCGCCTGTGGCCAAAGCCGGACAACGCCTTTGGCGGCTACCAGTTGCTGCTGGAATATTTCACGTTTCCAGAGAAGTTCATGTTCGTCGATCTGGTCGGGCTGGACATGGACGCCATCCCGCCGCAGGCCGGGCACTTCGATGTGGAGGTGGTGCTGGCCAAGCCGTTTCCGGAAGACATGCGTTTCTCGGCCGAGAACGTGCGGCTCTTCTGCGCTCCCATCATCAACCTGTTCGAACTGGAGGCCGATCCGATCACGGTCACGCAGTTCGAGACCGAGTACCGGGTGCGGGCGCTGGAGCATCACGGGCAACACGTCGAGGCGTACTCGGTCGACACCGTGCGCGGCTTCGAGGCCGCCTCCGGCGAGCGCTTCGAGTATGCCCCGTTCGCGGCCTTCCGCCACCGCGGCGGCATGCTGCGGCACGAAATGCCGGAGCGCTACTTCCACACCCGCATGCGCCGTGGCCCCTCGGGCCGCTTCGATACCTGGGTGGTGCTCGGCGGCCATGCCTGGGAGCAGCAACAGGTATTGCCGCAGGAGACCCTGTCGCTGTCGGTGACCGGCACCAACGGCATGTTGCCGCGCAAGGGGCTGCGCGAGGCGGGCATTGCCCGGATGCGTGGCGGCTTCAACCATGTCGGCGCGGTGCGCAACCTGACGGCGCCGACCTTGCCGGTCTATCCGCCGACCGCCGACCGTTTCCACTGGCGCGTGCTGTCTCACCTGGCGCCAAATTATCTGTCGCTGCTCGATGCCGAGGTCCTCCGGGGCAGCCTTGCCCTCTACGACTGGACCGACGGGGAACTGAACCGCCGCCGCATCGATGCCATTACCGATGTGCGTCACCGACCCCTGCAGAAGCTCGTCAAGGGCGGCCTGCTGCGCGGGGTGGAAATCGAGGTCACGCTCGATGGCACCCGCTTTGCCGGCGCGGGCGATGTGGAACTGTTCGGCGAGATGCTCGATCGATTCCTGGCGCTGTACGCCACCCTGAACCTCTACACCCGGCTGGTGATCGTCGCGCAGCCAGGCGGGGAGCGTATCGTGTGGCCGGACAGCAAGGGCGAGGGGGCACCGTTTTGAACCGGACAGATCGGGTTACGGCGGCACCTGCTGCGTTATTGCCGGCCCTGTTGGCCAACGCGCCGGCAATGAACTTCTTCCGGCTGTGCGAGCTGATCGAACTCTCGGCGCCGCAGCGGCCACCGCTGGGCACAACCGATTCACCGGCCGGCGAGCCAGTGCGTTTCCGCTCGCGCGGGCGGCTCGGGTTTCCTGGCCGGGAGATCGATGCGGTAGAGCACGACAGCGACCATCCCGATTTGCCGCCGGTGGTCCGCACGACCTTCCTCGGCCTCTATGGCGTCGACGCGCGCATGCCGTCCTATTTCGTGGACGAGATTGCGCAGCATCGCGATGGCGCGGAGCCACTGGCGGCGTTTCTCGACCTGTTTCATCACCGGATCGTTACGCAGTTCTACCGCGTCGCGCGTAAATACCGCTATCCCGTGGGCTTCCGGCAGGGCGGGCAGGATGCGGTGTCGCGCTATCTGCTGAGCCTGCTGGGGCTGGGCTTCGGCCAGTCGGAGCCGGGGCAGTGCGTTCCCACGCAGAAGCTGCTGTCGATGCTGGGGCTGGCCAGCCAGCGCACGCGCACCGCGGAAGGCCTGGCCGGCGTGCTGCAGCACGCCGTGCCGGATGCGCAGGTCACGGTAGCGGAATTCCACCCGGTGTGGGTTCGCCTCGATTCGGCCGAACGGATGCCGCTCGGGGAGAATTGCGTGCTGGGACGTGGCTTCCACGATCGCACGAATGCCGTGCGCGTCGTGATCCAGCCAACGGCGCGCGAATCGGTGCTCGGGTTGATGCCGGGGCGGGAGATGCACCGGGAGGTCATGGCGCTGCTGCGCTTCTACCTGGGCTACGCAGCGCACGCGCATCTGGAAATGCACGTGCGGCGCTCGCTGATGCCGGCGCCGGCGCTGAATTCGGATCAGGCCAGTCTCGGCTACACCACGCAGCTCAGGCGGTCCGCCGCCATGGAAGACGCGGATCCCGGCGACGCCATCACGCGCGTGCAACTGGGAATCTGGCAGGGGGGCGGCGCCGGGTCGCCCGCGCAGCAGGAAGACGGCCAGGCCAATGGCCGGCAGCAACATACTACAGAAAGAGGTTCAACACGATGAAGCAACAGCTTCGAAGCGGTGGCATAGCCCTGCTCACTACCCTTGCCGTCGCCGGTTGCGGGATCGGGCAAGCCATGAAAGACAGCACCGTGGAGGCGGCGAAATGGGCCTTCACGACGCAGGTCAAGACCATGAACCTCGATCTCGCCAGCCGGACGTCGCTGAATGCGACTAGCGCCGGACAATCGTTGTCGACGGTGGTGCGGATCTACCAGCTGAAGTCCCCCCAGGCCTTCGAGCAACTGAGCTATGCACAGATGCAGATGAATGACCTGGAATCGCTGAAACCGGATCTGCTCCGCACCATGGACGTGGTACTGCGCCCGGAAGCGAGCGTGAGTCTCTCCGAGCCGATGCATGCCGACGCCGAATACGTCGGCGTCGTGGCACTTTTCCGCGATGCGGACAAGGACGCGGTCTGGAAGCTGGTGGTGCCGAAGAAGCAATGGAAGAAGACCGATCCGGTCAGGATCGAGGTGCGGGGCAGCACGTTGCAGCTGGCGGGCGCCGGCATTGGCGGCGCGGCCGGGCTCGGTTACCCGCTAGCCCTGTCATCTCCGGCCGGCAACCCCCGTGCGTAGCGGGCCTTGCTTTCCATGCTTGCGGCTTGAGCGAGGACAAGCGGCATCTCTCCCTGGCGCGGATTGCCAAGGGCATACGGCTGCGCCAGCAGCTAAAAAGAGCCCGGATGGAATGATGCGATGGCGCACGCTGTCAGCATATGACGCGCCTTCGGCGCAACCTCGCAGCACGACGTTGCCTGGACGGCATAATCGACGAATCGCCAGTCACCGGGAGCCTTGATGTTCTGTCTGTCCAGCGCGATTCTGCGCCGCTATCCCATCCGTCTCCTGCATGGCTTCTGCCTGTCCGCCCTGTGCCTGGTTGGCGCGGTGCCCGGCACCGCCGCGCCGGTCGGGACCGATCCAGCGCAAAGCTGCAACTACTTCGACAGGAAAGGCGATTGGCGCATCTACCGCGACTGCGTACGCCCCGACGCCACAGGCCTGCACCTCGCAAAAGGGCATCTGCGCCGCCTGGATTTCGATAAACGGGGCGTCGCTTCGCTGCTGGCCAACGGCCAGTACTACTACGTCGACCGCAGCGGCGCATCATTGGCGGTGATCAGCCACGACAATTGGGCCGACGATTTTGCGGAGGGCCTGGTGCGTGCGCGGGTGGACGGAAAGATCGGCTACTTCGGCCCCGATTTTCGTCAGGCCATCGCCACCACTTACGACTGGGGATGGCCATTCCGCAACGGCATCGCCAGGGTCTGCAATGGCTGCTATCGCGGTGTAACGGATAGCCACGGGCATACCCCGATGACCGGCGGGCGCTGGTTCCACATCGACCGCAAGGGCAACGAAGTGGCTGAGCCCGAGTAAGCGGACTGCCGCGCGGCTGCGCAGGCTGCGTTCCACATGGACGCCCGGCATATCCGCCAGCCCGCCGCCCGGCCCACCCATGGCGCCGGGCGGGCCGGTCAGCGGGAACGGGTCCCTGCCGGGCCGGCTGTCGACGTGACAGCGCTGCCGTTACTCGTAAGAGAAGAAACTGCCGAGCTTGTCCATGCGTTCGAGCGCCATGCCGGCGCCCCGCACCACGCAGGTCAACGGGTCTTCGGCCACCAGCACCGGCAGGCCGGTTTCCTCGGCCAGCAGGCGATCCAGGTCGCGTAGCAGCGCGCCGCCGCCGGTGAGCATCATGCCGCGCTCGGCAATGTCGGCGCCGAGTTCCGGCGGGGTCTGTTCCAGCGCGATCTTGACCGCCGAGACGATCTGGTTGAGCGGATCGGTCAGGGCTTCCAGGATTTCATTGGACGACACCGTGAAGCCGCGCGGGATGCCTTCGGACAGGTTGCGGCCCTTGACTTCCATCTCGCGGATTTCCGCGCCCGGGAAGGCCGAGCCGATTTCCTTCTTGATGGCCTCGGCGGTCTGCTCGCCGATCAGCATGCCGTAATTGCGGCGGATGTAGTTGACGATGGCATCGTCGAACCGGTCGCCACCGACGCGTATCGAGCCCTTGTAGACCATGCCGCCCAGCGAGATGACGCCCACCTCGGTCGTACCGCCGCCGACATCCACCACCATCGAGCCGGACGGCTCCGCCACCGGCAGGCCGGAGCCGAGCGCGGCGGCCATCGGCTCTTCGATCAGGTAGACCTGGCTGGCGCCGGCGGCCAGCGCCGATTCGCGGATGGCGCGGCGCTCGACCTGGGTCGAGCCGCAGGGCACGCAGATGATGATGCGCGGCGAGGGGCGCAGCAGTTTGGTGTCGTGCACCATCTTGATGAACTGCTTGAGCATCTGCTCGGTGACGGTGAAGTCGGCGATCACGCCGTCTTTCATCGGGCGGATGGCCTCGATATTGCCCGGTACCTTGCCCAGCATCTGCTTGGCTTCCTTGCCGACCGCCAGGATGCTCTTCTTGGGATTGGCGCCGCCCTGCTGGCGAATCGCGACTACGGAGGGCTCATCCAGGACGATGCCCTTGTCGCGGATGTAGATCAGGGTGTTGGCGGTGCCGAGGTCGATCGCGAGATCGTTGGAGAAGTAGCTGCGGAGAAATCCGAACATCGGGAGTCTTTGGTCTGGTGGTTCGCAAGCATGCGAAACGGCTGACGCCACTTTTGGCGTCAGCCAGGATAGGAATAGCGACGCATGGCTTGGAGGCTTCACGCGCCGGGCAGAGCGGGCTTCGGCGTCGTGGCCGGCTCCCCCGAGTGCAGTGCACGAGGCTTGCGTCGCTCGGGGCGGCGGACCGGAATGGCCAGCGGCAGCGAATGATACCTTATGTCGGTGACGGCCAGGCTGGCACGAGGCCGCCCCGCCTGCGCGGGGCGAGGGCCTTCAGGTTCCCGGCCCGCCATCGGTACGGCATCGCAAGGCGTCCGGTGCGCCGCACGGTCCACGGCGAGCCGTATGCCTGCCGCAGCGCTCCCGATCACGCCAATGGCAGCCTCAGGCCGCCTCCGCCACCCGTATCTCCGCCAGCAGCTTCTTCAACTCCGGCACGCAGGATCCGCAGTTGCCGCCCGCCTTGACGCAGGCGGTGACTTCGGCCGGGGTCTTGAGGTCGTGCTTGCGCACGGCGTCGCAGATGGTGTTGCGGCCCACGCCGAAGCAGGAGCACACGGTGGGACCGGCGTCCACGCCTTTCTCCATCGGCTGCCCGAGCAGCAGGCCGATGCGGTCGGCGTCTTCCAGGCGCGCCTTGGCGAACAGCGTGGACAGCCAGGCGCGCGAGGGTAGCTCGGGCCGGGTGGAGAGATAGATGCAGGCCTGGAGGCGGTCGTCGACCACATGGCCGGCGTGGTAGATGCCGGCGGTGCGGTCTTCGTATTCGATCCAGTCGGCGTCGGGATCGTCGATGCCCAGCAGCTGGCGTGCCCAGGCGGCGCGGTCGCTGACGTTCTCGCGCCCGGCGAACTCGTAGCGCTGGAACTGGCGGCCCTGGACGCGCGTCCAGTAGGTGAGGGCGTCGGCCTGGAGTGCGTGGCGGCTCAGCACGAAGCCGTGCCAGGATACGCGGAACTCTTCCACGCGCACCGGCGTGTGCTTGAACTCGGGCTCGCCCGAGACCGGATCCACCACCGGGTTCACCAGCGCGCCCACGCGCGCATCGGAGCTGAACTGGCCGTTCCAGTGGATCGGCACGAACACGCTGCCGCGCGCAATGCCGCCGCTGTGCTGCACGCGCGCCACCATGGCGCCCCAGCGCGTACTGACGCGCGCCAGCTTGCCTTCGCCCACGCCGCAGAGCAGCGCGTCCTGCGGGTGCATGTCGACAAAGGGTTCGGCAATGTGGTCGGCCAGCTTCGGCGATTTGCCGGTGCGGGTCATGGTGTGCCACTGGTCGCGCACGCGGCCGGTGTTGAGCACCAGCGGGAATTCGTCATCGGTGGCGTGGACCGGCGCACGCGGGGCGGTGGCGACAAAACGGGCGCGGCCGTCCGGGTGGGCGAAGCGGCCGTCGGCGAACAGGCGGGCGGTGCCGCCGGACGCGCCGGCGAGGCTGCCTGCCGCGGGCCGCGTTGCCGCCACCGGCCATTGCACCGGTGCCAGCGTGTCGAATTGCTGCCGGCTCATGCCGCTCAGGCCGGCCAGGTTGAACATCCGGGGCGCATGGCCGGCCGCGCCGGCTGCCGCGTTGCGGTAGGCGCTGAGGCGCGCGTGTTCGTCGAAGATCTCATGCGGTCCGGTATAGCCGAAGCCGTCGAAGCCCATGCGCGTGGCGACGTCGCACAGGATCTTCCAGTCGGCGCGGGCCTCGCCGGGCGCGGACAGGAACGCCCGCTGGCGCGAGATGCGGCGCTCGGAACTGGTGACCGTGCCGTCTTTCTCGCCCCAGCCCAGCGCCGGCAGCAGGATATGCGCGGCGTCGTTGGTGTCGGTGCGCAGCATGACATCGGAGCTGACCACCAGTGCGCATCTGGCCAGCGCGCGGCGGGCCTGGTCGGCGTCGGGCAGGCTCACCACCGGGTTGGTGGCGATCACCCACACGGCCTTGACGCGGCCTTGCTCGATGGCTTCGAACAGTTCCACCGCCTTCAGGCCCGGCTTGTCCGCGATGACGGGCGAGCCCCAGAACGATTGCACGATCTCCCGGTGCAGCGGGTCGGCCAGTTCCATGTGGGCGGCCAGCATATTGGCCAGGCCGCCAACCTCGCGCCCGCCCATGGCATTGGGCTGGCCGGTCAGCGAGAACGGCCCCATGCCGGGCCGGCCCACGCGGCCGGTGATCAGGTGGCAGTTGATGATGCTGTTGACCTTGTCGGTGCCCGCCGAGGACTGGTTCACGCCTTGCGAGAAGGCGGTGACCACCTTGGGCGTGGCTGCGAACAGCGCGTAGAAGCCGCGCAGGGCATCGGCATCGAGCTTGCAGGCCTTGGCGACCTTGGCGACATCGGTGCAGTCCGGGCCAGCCGCCGCCAGCGCGGCGTCCAGGCCGCTGGTATGGGCGTCGATGAAAGCCTGGTCGGCGGCACCGTGTTGCGCCAGGTAGTGCAGCAGGCCGTTGAACAGCCACACGTCGGTGCCGGGCTTGACCGGCAGGTGCAGGTCGGCCAGTTCGCACGTTGCCGTGCGGCGCGGGTCGATCACCACCACCTTCATGCCGGGCCGGGCTTCCTTCGCCCGGGACAGGCGCTGGAACAAAATGGGGTGGCACCAGGCGGTATTGGACCCGACCAGCACCACCAGGTCGGCCTGCTCCAGGTCCTCATAGTTGCCGGGCACCAGGTCTTCGCCAAACGCGCGCTTGTGGCCGGCCACCGCCGACGACATGCACAGGCGCGAGTTGGTGTCGATATTGGCGCTGCCGATAAAGCCCTTCATCAGCTTGTTGGCAACGTAGTAATCCTCGGTCAGCAACTGGCCGGAGACATAGAGCGCCACGGCATCCGGGCCGTGCTCGGCGATGATGTCCTTGAAACCCTGGGCGACCGCATCCAGCGCGCGGTCCCACGACACCGGCTGCAAGGCGCCATCGGCGCCGCGCATTTGCGGGTGCAGCAGGCGGCCCTCCAGGCCGACCGTCTCGGCCAGCGCCGAGCCCTTCACGCACAGGCGGCCCTGGTTGGAGCCGTGGCTGGCGTCGCCCGCCACTTCCACGCTGCCGTCGGCATGGCGCGTGGCGCGCACGCCGCAGCCCACGCCGCAATAGGGGCAGGTGGTGTCGGTGACGGTGACCGCGGCGTCGGCGGACAGCACGGTGGGCGAACCGGTGGAGAGGATGACTGGGATATCGGACAGGTTCACGTTATCGCTCGTTGCTGGCGGTCAATCGGATACAAGGTCATTCAGCCATCAAGCAGCAGGCATCGCGTATCAGGCATCGCCCGTCAGGCCGCCATCGCCTCGCACTGCGCGCGGCCGAACAGCAGGCGCTGGCGCATGGCGCCAACCGGGGCGCCGCTCTGGATCAGGTCGAAGTACCAGGGGCCGTCCTGCACGTCGCCGTACAGCACCGCCCCGACCAGCCGCCCGTCCTGCAGCACCAGCCGCTTGTACATGCCGCGGCGCGGATCGCGCATGACGAGGTCCTCGCTGCCTTCGCTGCCGATGATGTCGCCGGCGGAATAGAGATCCACACCCGTCACCTTGAGCTTGGTCGCGGTGGCTTGCTGCACATAGCGGCGATGGCCGGCACCGGCGAGGTGCGCGGCGGCCACGCGCGCCTGATCCCAGATCGGCGCGACCAGCCCGAAGGTGGCCTGGCGGTGCTGCACGCATTCGCCCACGGCGTACACACGCGGGTCGTAGGTCTGCAAGGTGTCGTCCACCACGATGGCGCGCTCGCAGCGCAGGCCGGCCTGCTGGGCCAGTTCGATATTGGGGCGCACGCCGGCGGTCATCACCACGAGGTCGGCCGGAATCTGGCTACCGTCCTTGAAGCATACGCCGGTCACACGGTCCTCACCAAGGATGGCGCTGGTGTTGGCGCTGAGCAGGAAGCGCAGGCCCTTGCGCTCCAGCGCCTGCTTGAGCAGCGCGCCGGCGGGCTTGTCGAGCTGGCGCTCCATCAGGCTGTCGGCGACGTGCACCACGGTGACGTCCATGCCCTGGCGCATCAGGCCGTTGGCGGCCTCCAGGCCGAGCAGGCCGCCGCCGATCACCACCGCGTGGCGGTGGTTGCGGGCCGCCGCCAGCATGGTCTCCACGTCCTGGATGTCGCGAAAGGCGATCACGCCTTCAAGCTGGTGGCCGGGTACGGGAATGATGAACGGCTTGGAACCGGTGGCCAGCAGCAGGCGGTCGTAGCCCACCTCGCGGCCGGATTGCGAGCGCACCAGCCGGCGGCGGCGGTCGATCGATACCACCGGGTCGCCGGCCAGCAACTCGATGCCGTTCTGCTCGTACCAATCGCGGGTGTTGAGCATGATGTCGGCGACGGTCTTCTCGCCCGCCAGCACCGGCGACAGCAGGATGCGGTTGTAGTTGCCGTGCGGCTCGGCGCCGAACACGGTGATGTCATAGAGGTCGGGCGCGAGCTTCAGCAGTTCCTCGACCGTGCGCATGCCGGCCATGCCATTGCCGACCACCACCAGGCGGGGTTTGTGGGGGGAGGAGGTCATGCGGCCACCCAGACTTTGCCGTCATAGACCTGGGCCGGGTACGCCGCGACCGAATGCTCGGGGGCTTCCAGGCATTCGCCGGTCTGGAGATCGAAATGATGCTTGTAGATCGGCGACGCCACCACGATGCGCTCCCTCAGGTTGCCCACCAGGCCGCGCGACAGCACCGCTGCGTTGGCGTTGGGGTCGTAGTTGGCAATGGCGAACACCTGGTCGCCGTTGCCGCCCTGATCGTCGCTCTGGCCGGGGCCGACCCGGAACACCGCGATCTGCGCCATGTCCACCAGGGCGCACACGCCGGTATTGGGCACGATGTCGCGCAGGGTGCAAACGGCGGTCCAGGTTTCGGAATGGTGGACGTGGCTCATGATGTTTTCCTTGGCGTTGGTGCGTTGGTGCGATGCTTGCGGATCAGGTCGGGTCGTGGTGGTTCAGGCTGCCTTGACGATCACGGGGATCTGCTCGAGCCTGGAGCGACGCAAGTTCCGTTCCTCCGGCGTGGCCGGACGGATCTGGCCGCGCTCCTCCATAAAGACCAGGTTGTCGTCGCGCAGGTCGCTGTTGACGAAATGGCGGAAGCGCTTGCGGGTTTCCGGGTTGGTCACGGCGGCCTTCCATTCGTCTTCGTAGGTGTCCACCACATGCTGCATCTGCGCTTCCAGCTCGGCGCCGATGCCCAGGCTGTCTTCCAGGATGACCGCCTTGAGGTAGTCCAGCCCGCCTTCCATGTTGTCGCGCCAGACGCTGGTGCGCTGCAGGCGGTCGGCGGTGCGCACGTAGAACATCAGGAAGCGGTCCACATAGCGCAGCAGCGTTGCACGGTCCAGGTCGCTGACCAGCAGTTCGGCGTGGCGGGGCTTCATGCCGCCATTGCCGCACACGTACAGGTTCCAGCCCCGCTCGGTAGCGATGATGCCCACGTCCTTGCCCTGGGCCTCGGCGCATTCGCGGGTGCAGCCGGAGACGCCGAACTTGATCTTGTGCGGGGCGCGCAGGCCCTTGTAGCGGTTCTCGATCTCGACGGCCAGGCCGACCGAGTCGTCCACGCCGTAGCGGCACCACGTGGAGCCCACGCAGGACTTCACCGTGCGCAGCGACTTGCCGTAGGCATGGCCCGACTCGAAGCCGGCGGCGATCAGTTCTTCCCAGATCATCGGCAGCTCTTCCACGCGCGCGCCGAACATGTCGACCCGCGCGCCGCCGGTGATCTTGGTGTACAGGCCGTACTTCTTGGCCACCTGGCCCACCGCGATCAGGCCGTCGGGCGTGACTTCGCCGCCCGGCATGCGGGGCACCACGGAGTAGGTGCCGTCCTTCTGGATATTGCCCAGGAAGTAATCGTTCGAATCCTGCAGGCTGGCGTGCTCTTCCTTGAGCACGAACTCATTCCAGCACGAGGCCAGGATGCTCGCCACGGTGGGCTTGCAGACATCGCAGCCCAGGCCCTTGCCGTGCGCCGCCAGCAGCTCGCCGAAGGTCTTGAAGCCGCCCACGCGCACCAGGTGGTAAAGCTCCTGGCGTGAATAGGCGAAGTGCTCGCACAGGTGATTGTTGACCGCCAGGCCCTGCTTCTTCATCTCGGCTTTCATCACCTGCGTGACCAGCGGCACGCAGCCGCCGCAGGTGCTGCCGGCCTTGGTGCAGCTCTTCAGGGCGCCGATGCTGGTGGCGCCGTTGCACACGGCCGCGCAGATGTCGCCCTTGGAGACGTTGTTGCAGGAGCAGATCTGCGCGCTATCAGGCAGGGCATCGGCGCCCAGCCCCGGCTTGGCCTGGCCGTCGGAGGAGGGCAGGATCAGGAATTCCGGCGACTCGGGCAGCTCGATCTTGTTGAGCATCATCTGCAGCAGGGTGCCGTACTCCTCCGCGTCGCCCACCAGCACGCCGCCCAGCAGGTACTTGCCGCACTCCGACACCACCAGCTTCTTGTAGACCTGCTTGCGCTCGTCGGTGAACTGGTAGGCGCGGCTGCCGGGAGCGTTGCCGTGCGGGTCGCCCAGGCTGGCCACGTCCACGCCCATCAGCTTGAGCTTGGTGCTCATGTCGGCGCCGGCGAACTCGGCCTGGTGGCCGAGCAGGTGCTTCGCGGCCACGCGGGCCATTTCATAGCCGGGCGCGACCAGGCCGTAGATCTTGCCTTGCCACAGCGCGCATTCGCCGATGGCGTACACGTCGGGGTCGGAGGTCAGGCACTGGTTGTCCACCGTGACGCCGCCGCGCTCGCCGGTGGCCAGGCCGCTGGCGCGGGCCAGTTCGTCGCGCGGGCGGATGCCGGCCGAGAACACGATCATGTCGGTGTCGAGGTGGCTGCCATCGGCGAAGTTCATGCGATGGGTGCCTGCTTCGCCATCGACGATCTCAACCGTGTTCTTGCGGGTATGCGCGGTGACGCCGAGTTCCTCGATCTTCCTGCGCAGCATTGTGCCGCCGCCTTCGTCCACCTGCACCGCCATCAGGCGCGGGGCGAATTCCACCACATGGGTCTGCAGGCCCATGTCGCGCAGGGCCTTGGCGCATTCCAGCCCGAGCAGGCCGCCGCCGATCACCACACCCGTCTTCGACCGCGCGCCGCACTCCTGCATGGCTTCCAGGTCTTCGATGGTGCGGTAGACGAAGCAATCCTTGCGGTCCTTGCCCGGCAGCGGCGGCACGAAGGGGTAGGAGCCGGTGGCGATGATCAGCTTGTCGTAGGGTAGCGTCTCGCCGGTGGAAACCGATACCGTCCTGGCAGCACGGTCGATGCCGGTGGCGCGCGCATTCAGGCGCAGCAGCATATTGCTGCGCTCGAAGAAACCGGCCTCCACCAGCGACAGGTCCTCGGCGGACTTGCCGGCGAAGAATTCGGAGAGGTGCACGCGGTCGTAGGCCGGGCGCGGCTCCTCGCACAGCACGGTCACTTCGATATCTTGCGAGCCGGCCTCGGCCAGGCATTCCAGGAATTTGTGGCCGACCATGCCGTGGCCGATGATGATCAGTTTCATGATGGTTTCCTTGTTCTGTGGGGCCGCGGGTGCTGGTGCTGGTGTTTGTCTGGAAGGCTGGCTCAGGAGCCGGCCAGCGCGTTGTCGAACAACGCCTGCTCGCTGGCCTTGTGCTCGGCCGAGAAGCGCACGGCGATGGCGCACAGGGCCGACACCATGGCCACTGCGCCGAGCACCGTCAGGGTTTGCTGCAGGTTGCCCCCCAGGCCCTTCATCAGGAAGCCCGCCGCCACCGCGCCCACATTGCCGCCGGCGCCGATGATGCCGGCCACGCCGCCCAACGCCTTGCGGTCGATAAAGGGCACCAGCGCGTAAGTGGCGCCGCAGGCCATATGGGTGAACAGGCCGAAGCCCAGCATGGCGACGATGGCTGCTGCCACGCTATGCGCCTGGGCGAACCACAGCAGGCCCAGGCCCTCGCCCAGGATCAGCACGAACAGCAGGCCGGAGCGGGCATCCAGGCCGCGGCGCAGCGCAGCCTTGTCCGACAGCCAGCCGCCCAGTGCGCGGGCGAACAGGGCAAGCAGGCCGAAGCTGGCGGCGGCCAGGCCGGCGTGGCCGAGCGACAGGCCGAAGTGGTCCACGTAATACGTGGCAGCCACGTTGTGGATGAAGATCTCCACGCCGAAGCAGGCGCCGTAGGTGACGAACAGCATCCACACGCGATAGTTGGCGGCGGCGGCGGCGAAGCTGGCCCAGCCGCCTTTCTTGCCGCTATCCACGGCGATGCCGCGTGCGCGCAGTTCGGCGAAGTCGCCTTGCGGGCAATCCTGGGTAAAGCACCAGTAAAGGACGGCCATGATCAGCATCAGCACGCCCGGCACCAGCAGCGCCAGGCGCCAGCCCATCGTGTGGCTCACGCCCAGCATCAGGATCCCGCCCAGCAGCAGCGGCATCAGCGCCTGCGCGGCGCCGCCGCCGGCATTGCCCCAGCCGGCCGCCGCGGCGTTGGCGGTGCCCACCACATTGGGGGCGAACATCACCGAGGTGTGGTACTGCGTGATCACGAAGCTCGCGCCCACCGCGCCGATCAGCAGGCGGAAGAACAGGAAGGCCTCGTAGCTTTGCGCCATCGCCACGCCCAGCACGGGAATCGCGCCGAGCGCCAGCAGGCCGGTGTAGGCGCGGCGGGGGCCGAAGCGGTCGCACAGCGGGCCGATGGCCAGGCGCACCAGGATGGTCACGGCCACGGCGGCGATATTGATATTGGCGACCTGGTCGGCGCTCAGGCCGAACTCGCCCTTGAGCACCGGCATCAGCGGCGCGCAGGCAAACCACGCGAAGAAGCACACGAAGAAGGCCATCCACGTCAGGTGGAAGGCGCGCATCTGCGGGGTGCGCAGGCTTAGCAGTTCGATGCGGGTGGCTTTGCCGGTCATCATGGCTCCGTAAAACAAATGGCGTCCCGCAATCCGGTCGAAAGACCGGACCAGGGGACGCCGTTGTCCTGGTGGCAGCGGTAAAGACCGCTGCCACCCTGTGTGGGGTGAGCGGGCCGCCGTTGGTCCGCTCGGATGGGATTACGCAAGCGGCGTGCCAGGGCGTTTTGTGATGGATGGCCGGTTTTTTGCGCTGCGCAGGGGCGTCAGGCGGGGCGCGGATGCGCCGAGGTGGGGCGGCGGGGCACGGTCATGGTGCAGTGCAATGGGCGGGGGCGTGCCTGGGGCTGGTGCAGGGGTGGCCGGCATGAATATGGGCCGACCGGCGTCAAACGCTATCTCTGATGCGAAAGAAGATATTCTCCAGTCGTTCTAAAGCTATCAAAAAATAATCAAAGATAGAGAATTGCTACTGGCCCTCTTCAACTAGCCATCATGCCGCATGACAGCCTAGAATATGATCTCGGCTCCACTATCTTGTTGCTGGGGCCGATCGCCAAAAAATCGCGGCAGAGCCTTGACCATGACAGGGATCGCGTTCTCCTTGACGGGCATTGTTGTTTTCGTTGCTGTTTTCCGCCGGAGCGCTTTGCAACGCTCTTCATCCTCGCGGGGCTGGCGGCCTTGGCCATCGCGACGATTGGCGTGCCGACTACTGGCGTGGCGGGCAGCGGGAATTGAGGGATACCAAAGGAAAGGTACTCTCGCGGTGCGGCGCGGGACTCTGGTTGACGACTAGAAATTAGTGTCGCTTCTGAACGATAGGATTCGGTTCGATGCTCTCTCATGTTCTGCCCGAGCGGCATCGTCATGCCGCTCGGGAATGTGCCTTGGAGGGGACGATGGTAAGGCTGGTAATGCTTCTGTTGGGTGTCGACTACCTGCGCAAGCGTGCGCGCGCGATTTTCTGGATAGGCGTGTTCTGGATGGTCGCAGGCTTGGTGGTCTTCATCGACGCGCTGGACAATGCCGCATACTTTCCGATCATTTTCTTTGCCTGGCTGTTCCTGGCTGAAGGCCTTGTGACCCTCGCAGTTGCGTGGACGGGCGTCGGCGGCCAGCGCTTGCTGCGGTACGTGAAGGGTTTCGCCGTCGTGGGCGCATCGATCCTGATCTTCGCCGGGCATCATCACGGCAACTTGATCCTGTCGATGATCTTCGGCACGCTGTTCCTTGCCGACGGACTGCTGCAGTGCGTGTCCGCATGGATGGTGCGCTACCAGCGCTGGAAGGTTGCCTTTGCGTGGGGCGTCTCCGAGATTCTCATCGCCGTCTTCTTTTATCAGCCGTATCCGACCCACTACGCCGGCACGCTGCCGTACTGCCTCGGCCTGTTCCTGATCTTCAGCGGCATGAACATGCTCTCGCTTTCCGCGCGCGCGCGGCGCCTTGCGCGCAACCCGGCGCTGCGCAACTCGCCGAAATCAGCGCTGCTGCCGGACGAGGACGCGCCCGGCGACGCGCAGGTGTTCGAGCAGGCCGAGTGGGACGGCCCGCCTGCCGACGACGAACACGCGCTGACGGTGCACGTGTGGACGCCTACCGGATCGTCGAAAGCGCCCGCGCAGCCTCGTCCGATCGTCGACCGGTACATCGCGGCCGTGGACGTCAACGGCGTGATCTCCACCGGGCATGCGGCGCTCGAGTCGCCCGAGGGCATCTACATCAGCCTGTATCCGAGCGTCGAGATCGATCGCTCGCCGGACGATTTCGGCCGCATCCTGCGCGCCACGCGCGAGAACGACGTGCCGGGCGTGTTCCAGCCGGACTACGCTACCGAATCAAAGGCATGGTGCCCGTCGACCGTGCGCGTGCGGATCCGGAACTACGATCCCGCGAAACTGCAGCAGTTCTGGGATCGCTACCGCCAGAACACCACCTACAACCTGACGCACCGGAACTGCTCGAGCTCGGTATCGAACGCGCTCGAGGCGGCAATCGACGGCGCGGCCAGTCGCCTGCACGGTGATCGCGTAGGCTGGGGCAGCCTCCTGCGCGTCCTTGTCACGCCCGAGCTGTGGGTCGCGGCGCAAATCCGAAAGCGCGCTGTCACGATGGCGTGGACGCCGGGCTTGACGCTCGACTATGCGCGCGCGCTCAGCATGCTCGCCGATCCGCGGCCGTTCGCGTGGAGCAAAGTCGCGCGCACCGCCATCGATACACTCTTCCGGCAGCGCAAGGAATGGCGCGAACAGGATGCTCAGGCAACAGGTTCCCGGAGGTGATGTTTCAAATCATCGCAAACTGGTCGACGCGCGCGGGATGGGAAAAGTTATTGAAGTCACAGGCAATACACTGAGCGGGCATGCGTTGTGACGATCCAGTCTTCACCGGATTGAGGATGCCAGTGTTGAAGCCAGCATATGTGCCCAGGTAGATAAGCCCGGTCCCGATCTCTTTTAGCAGTTTCATCGATACCGCAAGCAGTAGCCCAAGCGGGACGAACGCCACGACCGGGTTCGTCACCACGCCGATTGCGCCGGGCAGCGAAAAGGTCGGGATGCCGCGCCGGCGCAAGCCAATGCCGCCTCCGCCCGCGACGGCATCAGTACCTCCAGAAGAGGAAGTGTCGTTGCCGTCGCGGATGGACCGTGCGAGCCGGCTGGGTCTCGGGGCCGAACTGGGCGCGCGGATCGATGGCGCGCGCGCGCAGCGCCATGTCGTAGAACGCGCCCACCATCGGCAGGGCGCTGTGCGCGCCTTCGCCCCAATAGTTGCCGAGCGTCACACGTCCATCGTCGAAGCCCACCCACGCGCCCGCGACCAGTTGCGGATGCATCAGGATGAACCAGCTATCCGTGTTGTCCTGCGACGTGCCCGTCTTGCCGGCCACGTCGGCGCGAATCCCAAAGCGCGTCCGGATGCCCGCGCCGGTGCCCCGGTTCACGACGTCGCGCATCGCGTCGGCGAGCGTTCGCGCGGCGCCGGCGGGCAGTGCCTGTTGCGGCGATGCGCTCGCGAATTCGGCGAGCGTCTTGCCGTCATGATCCTCGATGCGCGTGACCATGCGCGGTTCCAGGTAGGCGCCGCGGTTCGCGATCGTGCTGTACGCCGAGACCATTTCCTTGAGCGTGACCGGGCTCGTGCCGAGCGCGAGCGACGGCACGGCTTCGAGCGGACTCTCGCGCACGCCCATCGCGCGCGCGAGCCGTGCCACCTTCTCGGGACCTTCCTTTTGCATGAGCTGCGCGGTGACGCGGTTGCGCGAATACGCAAGCGCGTCGCGCAGCGTCATCGGCCGGCCGGTGGGCGGTTCCGCATCGGTCGGCCGCCAGATCGCATGCCCGCTCAGCGGAATGGCGACGTTCCGGTCGACGATCGTATCGCTCGGCCGCGCGCCGTCCGCAAAGGCCGCGCCGTAGACGAAGGGCTTGAACGTCGAACCCGGCTGACGCCGCGCCTGCTGCACGTGATCGAACGGCTCGTCGCTGAAATCGCGGCTGCCGACCCATGCCTTGATATCTCCGTTGCGCGGATCGATGGCGACAAAACCCGCCTGGATCTGCGTTTTGCTCCGGCAAAGCGCGCGGACGAACGTGGGGTTCGTGCCAAGCTTCCTGAGCGCGGCCTGGTCCGATTGGCCGGCATCGCGCGCGGCGCGGTAGTCGGGCGTCTGCCGGATGAACGTCTGGAACAGGTCGTTGCCCGGCCAGCAGCCCGTGCGTTCGTTCCATGCATCGTCCGCGATCCATTGCAACTGGTTCGTCTGCCAGTTCAGCGCCTGCGTTGCCATCGCCTGCAGACGGGAATCGATGGTGGTGCGCACCACCAGCCCGTCGGCATAGATGTTGTAGCCGTTGCGATCGGCCCATGCGATCAGCCACTTGCGCAACTGCGCGGCGAAATGCGGCGCGGCGCCCGGTGCCGTGGTCTGCAGCTCGAAATCCACGTTCAGCGGTTGCCGCGTCAACCAGTTGTACGCGGCGGGCTTGAGCTTCCCGTACTTGTTCATCTGCCCAAGCACCGTATTTCGCCGCTGCAGTGCGCGCTCGGGATTGAGCACCGGGTTGTAGGCGCTGTTGGCCTTCAGCATGCCGACGAGCGTCGCGCTTTCGAGGATGTCGAGCTGATCGGCCGATTTTCGGAAGTAGGTGCGTGCGGCCATTTCCACGCCGTAGGCGTTGTACAGGAACGGCACCGTGTTCAGGTAGGTCTCGAGGATTTGATCCTTGCTGTACACGGCTTCGATCTTGAACGCCGTGATCGCTTCCTTGAGCTTGCGCGTGAGCGTCGGCGCGCGGCCGATTTCGTCGGGATACAGGTTGCGCGCGAGCTGCTGCGTGATCGTCGAGCCGCCTTGCCGGTCGCCGGAGAACGTGTGCAGCGCGGCCGAAGCGGTGCGCTTCCAGTCGATGCCGTGATGCGCGTAGAAGCGGCGGTCTTCGGTCGCGATCAAGGCATCCACCATGTACGGCGAGATCTGCTTGAGCGACACCCACTCGCGATTGACCGGCTTGAATGCCGCGAGCAGTTTGCCGTCGGCCGACAGGATCAGCGCTGGCCGGTCGGCGCGGGCTCTGCGGATGTCGCCGATGCCCGGCGTAAACGGTACGAGCGCGAGCACGTACAGCAGGAACAGCACCGGCACTGCGGCGAGCGTCAGCGCGACGCCGCGTCGCGTCGGATGGCGAAGGCGGCGCAGCGCGCTGCGGAAAACGAGTCTGGCTTTCGTGCTGCCGGTGGCGGCCAGCGGCCGGACGCGGGTGAGCCACCGTGCGCAATGCTCACGAAGCAACGATACATAGCGACGATTCACTGTGGCGGGGCGCTGGCGGAAAAGGCGGGATCGTACCAAAACGGAAGGGCGCTTCTGCCGTCAAAACGGGGCCGCGGCACGTGGCACTTACAGACGATTACATTTGTTTCATGTGGACAACGTTCGCTGCCTGTGAACCCGGTTTGCGGTGGCCGTTTGCGCGAGATGCGCGAGACAGAATGCCCCTGCCGTATGGCGCCTGGCGACGGGCGGGTAAGATGCCATCCCGCCGCTTGCCAGCATAAGGCGGGCGCAACGGGTGGCACGCTGTTATCCGTCACGCTGGGTGATGCAAAGTACACTTTTCAACAACAACAAAACAAGGGAAATCTGTCAATGAGGTTCAGGGAATGGGGAAGTCGGGCTGTAGCGGCCGCCACGATGGCAGTAGCCTGCGCCGCCAGCGCCGGTGAAGTCGTGCAGGATAGATTTGCTTCGGCGGCACTTGGTCATGAGGTCAATATCGCGGTCTATCTGCCGGACGGCTATAACGCAGCCCAAGGGCACTTCCCGGTCACATACTTGCTGCACGGGGCCGATGAGGACGAAAACACATGGAACAACAGGGGCGGCGCGGCTGTCACCCTCGACGGGCTGATCAAACGCGGGCTGATGCGCCCGACAGTGGCCGTCATGCCCAGCTTCGGACCCGCGTCCTGGTGGACCGACGGGGCCAGCGAGAAGGCAGAGACCGCATTCATGCGTGAGCTGATTCCCTATGTGGAGAGCAAGTACAAGGTTGCGACCGAGCGAAGCGCGCGTTCGGTCGCCGGCCTGTCCATGGGCGGCTACGGCTCGCTGAATCTCGCGCTCAGGTATCCCGACCGATTCTGTGCTGCGGCGATCATCAGTCCGGCGATCTATGACCCGCTTCCGCCCGAGACTTCGGCTTCGCGCCGCGCCCCCCAGTTCGTTCGCGACGGAAGGTTCGACGCCGAGACATGGAAAGCGCACAACTATCCGGCAAACCTCGACGCCTATGCGCACGCCGGAACCAAGGTGCCGATGTGGATCGTCTCCGGCGACCACGACCGCCTCGGCATTGCATTGATGTCCGCGCAGCTATATTGGCGGCTCTTCCAGATGCAGCCAAAGCAAGTTGAGCTTCGCATAGTCGATGGCGACCACGAGTGGCTTACATTCCGCGAGACGCTGCCGAGGGCTCTGGAATACATTGACACACAGTGCCGGCGTAACAAGTAACAAGTAACAGGTAAAAAGCAAGGCGGGTACGCCAACCCGGTGGCCGGGCGCGAGATCTGTCGCGGCGGCAGCGGGGAGGTGTTTAACGCAACCCCAGCGTGAACGCCAGAAGCAGCGCATTCACGATGAGCAAGCCATAGATGAGCGCCATGGCCGCGGAGATGGCCCGGCGCCGTTCATGTCCTGGCGTGGCACGCCGGTCGCGCTTGCGTTTCCACAGGCAGGCCGTGCCAATGCCCAAGGCTGCGAAGCCTGTCAGCAGGCCTGGCAACACCACCGCGCCCGAGGCTGGTTTGGGCTGGGTTTGCCCGGTTGCGACCGAGGTCGGCGAGGTCTGCAAAGAAGCGGATGCCGGCGGTGTTGGCCCGGCCGGTTGCGGGCTCTCTTGCATGGCGATCGGCTGAGCCGGTGTCGCCTGATCCTGCGCGGAAGGTGTTGGCGCCTGCTTTGGCGAGACGGGCGCCGCGCCGGTTGTCACGGTTGTACCTGGCGGGAGAGTGGGCCGTGCCGGCTTGATGCGGGCTGCCTCCCGCCACCGCCACCATTGGTGGAACAGGCTATCAAGACAGCGCACCGAGCCGCAAGCATCCCGTTGGATGCGCCAGGCGCTGACCTCGGCATCGGTCGTGGCGCCGGTCCGCAGCAGCCGCTGCTGTTCGGCGTAGATGCGCTCGTAGCGCATCGAGAGTTGCGGATCATCGCAGACCAGGTGCTTGTTGCGCGGGCGGTGGTCGGTCACCAGCGCACATCTCATCCCGTCGCCATGTGGATCTTCGCAGCGAACAGAACCAGCACTCCGCGCTGACTTGCAGTCGATGTCGGATGCCTGCGCCACATTGAAGGCAGACAGAACCAGGACAACGAGCACGGCCAGGTGTCCTATGACCCTGTTCATCATCGCTCCTCACGGAAGCGGCCACGTCGGCCTTGAGGTTCAACATAGTCGATGATCGCATGGGGCTGCAAGCGCGCGGTTGGCAGCGCATGCGGTAGTGCACTTTCTTCGGTGAAGCCAAGCTGAAGTGCGCGCCTTCCTGCTCCTGCGGGGTTCGATATGCGCACCGCCGGATGTGCGCTTGCGGCCACGGATGATCTTGCCCGTGAATGGGGTCATGCCGGTCTCGCCGGCCCGTGGGGGAGGGAGTGGCGTTTTTTGCCGAGAAGCCGCCGTTGACCGCCACGGTAGCGCAGGGCTCTTCCCGACCTCTTGCGGTCGTTCGAAGCTGCGCCCCGTCAACGGCAGCTCACAAAGACAATCGGATATCCAGCCGCCCTCACCAGGCGCCGGCTAAGCGGAGCGCCAGGCCAGGCTCGACGCGCCCCGCGAAATCCATCAGTTGCCGGATGGCTCCCGGCGCCGGCTCTTCCTGCTCCTGACGGAGCCAAACGAGCAGCCCAGATCGACCCTGAGGGACACGCCGTCAGTGTCAGGCAGGTGCTGAGCAGTGCAAGCCAAAGTTAGCACGCTGACAGGGAATAAACGCGAAGCCAGGGCAGTTTTGCAGTTGCATGGCGCATCGATTTCCGGGTTCACGGCAAGCCGGCGCGGCGCGCATGCTTTGAGGCTCTACCCTTGCCGCAATGTGTTTTGGAGTCTCTCACTATTCAACATTGGAGAATGCCATGAAAATCCTGACCCCATTGGGTTTAGCTGCACTAGCCGCATTTGCAACCTTGGCCCAGGCATCCAACCGTGTCGCCGACATGGCTACTGTCGATGCCACGGCCCATGTTTCCGGGCCGCGCGATCCGTACACCGACGGCGCGAGAGCAGGCAGGTTTGATGTCTATTCGGAGGGCGCGAAAATCACGGACAAGCGCGATCCGTACACCGATGGTGCGCGCATCGGTTCATCTGAGCGCTTCACGGACGGCGCGTGAGCAACCCAAGGAGTGATGAAATGAAAACGAGATCGTTGAAATGGCTTGTGTTCGCCATTGCGTCACCCATGTCCTTTGCTGCCGGCTTTGCCCAAGCACAACCGGCGGCGTCGCGCGACATGCCTCAAGTCACACGCGCCGGCATCCTGAGAGAACTCCAGGAACTGGAGTCCGTTGGCTACAATCCTTCCACCCCCGGTGACACTCGGTATCCGGATGATCTGCAGCAGGCATTGCAAAAGCTGGATGCGAAACATCGGGCGGAAGCTGGCGCCGCAGCCGAGACCGCCAGGCCGGCACAGACCACCGCCACCCAATGAAAGATGCCTGCGGGCTTCGTGGCCGGCAACGGCCATTGCCCCGATCCGCCCGAGCGGTGCGATAGCGACGCAAACCGCTTCTATCAGCGTCACGGCTTCGTGACAACGGAAGACGCGGGATGGGACATCCATTGCTTTCGTGCACCCCAGGCAAGGTAGCCTGATATCCGGCCAGGGGTCGCCATCCGGCGCATCGGCATGAATGCCCGTTTCTCCGCCACCGGGTGCCGGCTGCGTGGCGCCCTTGGAAGGCGCCGGTTCTCGATGCGGTGCTGTCTGCTGCATATTCTGTGGTATCGACTCAACTACCGGAAATATTCGCCGATATCAAACGGGACGGGATGGCTGTGCTGCGCGCTGTTTTCGGTGGCGCAATCAGGCGGATATGGGCCATCCGGGCGAAGCGTAGCCTCTGGCCAGAGACTCTGGCCCTGTGCCGGAGTGCGCAGCACCAGGCGAGGGTGCTTGCGCGGCAGTGCGTTGCGCATGCGCGGAGGCCTCGCATTGGGGGAGCGCTTTCCGGCTCGCATTCAATATTGCTCCGTCGCAATTGCGCAATAGGGCGATTGTCAGCTTCCGGGAATGACCCGCAATAATCTCGCCAATGTCCACACGGCTAAAGTTCGGACCGGCTGCTGCCGTTATCAAAGCGGAACCGCTGCGTTTCAGGCAAGCAAGCAAGGATTGCGAGCTGAAGGCCGCCGGAAGAGGGGTGTCCTTGGGGCAGAACCTGAAGGAAGAGTACTTCGTGCGCTGGACTTTGAAAACTCGCGCGGCACTGGCGACGGCGCTGGTGGTGTCGCTCTTCAGTATTGCGCTGGCCGCAATCGCGCAGTACTACGCCTATATCAGCCTGAAAGAGCTCCTGCAAGCGCAGCAGGACACCCAGGTCAAGCTGGTCGCGAAGCAACTTGACGAAAAGTTCGAAGCGCGCGCCATCCTGCTGCGCACCCTCGCGCGGCAGCTGGCGCCAATGCTGGAGCGCTCGCCGGAGACATTGAAGGCATTCGCCAGCCAGGCCGTCGCCGTACCCGAGGCATTCAACTCGGTTTCGCTGATCTGGCCGGATGGCCGCCTCGCCTTCAATACGGCCATGCCGATCAGTCAGCAGTTTCAGTTGGCGGACAGGGACTACGTGCAACGCATCGTGCAAGGTGCATCCACGGCGATCTCCGAGCCATTGTTCGGCCGCAACAATGGCGCGCCGGGATTCGTGCTTGCCGTTGCGCTTCGCTCGCCCGAGGGGCGCTTGCGCGCCATCGTGGTTGGCAGCCTGAACCTGCTGCGCAACAATTTCCTGCTGGATCTTGCGCACAACCGGGTGGGCGCCACCGGTATGTACTGCCTCACGTCGTCCGGGCAGAATCCCCGCTACGTGATGCATGCCGACGGGGCGAAGTTGATGAAAGCGGCCAAGGCCGTCGGCGAGTCCTGCGGTACGGAGAAAACGTCTTCCGCCTTCGAGATCCTCGAGCCGACCCAGCCAGTCGTTGCAAGGTACCTGCTCGAATCCAATGGCTGGGAGCTCGTTGCCACGCTTCCCGCCATGGAGGCGTATGGGCCCCTGGCGCAAGTCCGTCGCAAGGTCGTGCTGGCGGGAGGTATCGGCTTGCTGGTCGCGGTTGGTCTGATGTGGATCGTGGTCCAGCACCTGCTGGTGCCGCTGGAGCGGCTGCATCGCGCCATCCAGCGGGATCCCGGCAACCTTGAGGCGCATCTGCCGGAAACCGATACGCCGCGCGATGAAGTCAGCGAGCTGGCAAGCACTTTTTCGCGGGTGATCAGGCAGTTGGTGGAGCGTGAATCAGCATTGCAGAAGGCGAAGGAGCAGGCGCACGCTTCAGAAAGACGGATCCAGACCATCGCCAACCAGGTGCCGGACCTCATCTCCTACATCGATGCGCACGAGCGCCATGTTTTCGTCAACACCGCTTATGAGCGCCGCTTCGGGCTGCCGGCGGCCAGCATCGTCGGGCTTTCCGTGAAAGAACTGTGGGGTGCGCCCGCCTATGCGGAAATGAAACCCTACCTGGACCGCGCCTATGCCGGGGAGAGCCTTACCTTTGAACGGGTGCCCCGTGACCTGCGCGAATACCAATGCATCGAGATCACCTATCAGCCTGCCCTGGCTGAAGGCTGCGATGTCGTGCAGGGCCTCCATGTCTTCGTGAGGGATGTCACAGTGGCGCGGGCTCAGGTCAACCGCCTGGAACAACAGACCCTGGCGGATTATCTGACCGGACTGTTCAACCGCAAAGGCTTTGATCGCTACCTGTCCACGGCCATCAAGCGAGCCGATGAAAACCAGGGCGCGATGGCACTGCTCTTGGTGGACCTGGACGGGTTCAAGCACGTCAATGACTGCTACGGACATGCAATCGGGGACAAGCTGCTGGTTGCTTTCGCCGAACGGCTCGCCTTGAGTGTCTCGGACGCGGGCGCTGCCGCCCGCATTGGCGGTGACGAATTTGCCGTCGTGCTGGACGATGTCGGATCCTCGGCGGACGCGCAACGCATTGCGCAAGCCGTCGTGGAACTCTCGGCCGACCCCTACATCTTCCCCGGATATCAGGTGATGGCAAACGCCAGCGTTGGCGTAGCGGTGCGCCGCCGCGACAGTGACCAGACTGCCGCCGAATTGTTCTCGCGCGCCGATGCCGCGCTATATGGGGCAAAGCACGACGGGAAAGGCAGGTTCTCCGCCTGCGAGGCCGGTCTGGACTGAAGCTCGGCGAGCCGGCCAGGCTTCGTTGCCGGTTGCCGCGCCGGCGGCTCTTTTTGACGGATTCCTGGCGGCCATTGGAGCGAGGCCGTTCGAATTTGCGCCGGCATGTGAAGGCCGGCATTGCGTGGCGACGCAGTTGCTATGCGATGTGCGCAGCGAAGCCGGTCGTGCCAGGAGAGATATCGGCTCGCAATGTGAGCGCCGGTATGTCATACGCGCCGCCATTCTGCGGGCGAAACGGGATGGGCGCGGTCTGGAAGATGTCATCGAGACGTTGTCCGAGCGCATCGCAGATACCGGAATATCGCGCTTCGTCGGTTCGGCTGGTCCGATAGAGCACGAACGGCGGCAAGACGCTGAAGCCGGGGTAATACAGAATCCCGTGCTGGATGGGGAACAGAATGTCATCCATGGGGCCATTGACGCCCCGCGGGCTGTAATGCGACTCCCATCCGCCCGCAGTGACGATCAGCATCGCCCGCTTTCCTGCCATCGTGCCTTCCCCGAAGCGGTCGCCCCAGCGCGCATCGGAGTGTTCCCCTACGCCATGCGCGAAGCCGGACGCATAGACACGATCCACCCAGCCTTTCAGGATCGCCGGCATCGAGTACCACCACAGGGGAAACTGAAGGATGACAGCATCCGCCCAGCGTAACTTGTCCTGTTCGAGTGCGATGTCCTGGCTTTGTCGACCGCTTTCGAACGCACGCCTGGAGTCAAGGTTCGGATCAAAGCGCATATCGGACGGCCGGGTCTGCAGGTCCAGGCTGTCGTCCGCGTCAAGCGACGCCTTCCACTTCATTGCATACAGGTCCGAGACCTGGACGACGTGTCCGGCTTTCTCGAGGCGTTTGACCGAGAAGCGCTTAAGCGAGCCGTTCAGGGACTTTGGTTCGGGATGGGCATAGACCAGAAGAATATTCATGACGGGGCTTTCAACGCTTTCAAAGGTAAGGAGAGAGCAGGGTAGGTCTTTGTCAGGTATATTGGAAATGAATTTCCAATATTCCAGGTATTGCAATGAGTAATCTCAGAAGGCTGGACCTGAACCTGCTGGTCACACTCGATGTCTTGCTGTCTGAACACAACGTAACGCGTGCGGCGCAGCGCCTGAACTTCTCTCAACCCTCGGTGAGCGTGCATCTCGCCAAGCTGAGGGATGTCTTTGGGGATCCGCTTCTGCTGCCCGGGCCGCGAGGAATGCAGCCCACCGCAAGGGCCGACGCATTGCGCGAGCCGTTGCACCGGGCGCTTGAAGCGCTTGAGCGCGCGGTCTCTCCCGCCAGCCCTTTCGATCCTGCCGAGGCTAGCCATACCTGGCGCGTAGCCGCTACCGACTACAGCGAATCGGCGATCCTGCTGCCAGCTTTGGCCGGCTTGCGCTCGGCGGCGCCCGGTGCCCGGCTGGCAGTCCTGGAAGCGGTTCCGCCGCGCATAGCCAAGCAAGCGGAGCAGGGCGAGATCGATCTCGCTTTTCATCTCAGCGAGGAGGCGCCGCCCGGCTTGCATTGCCGGGCGCTTTTTTCGGAGCGGTATGTCCTGGCAGGCCGCGCGGGTCATCCGCGCCTGAAGAGACGGCCAACGCTTGCGCAATTCTGCGAACTCGATCACGTGATCGTGTCGCCGGATGGCGGGGGATTTCGCGGCGTCACGGACCAGGCACTATCGCAGGCAGGCCTGGCGCGTCGGGTTGTGCTTTCCGTTCCGCACTTCCTGTTTGTCAGGTCGGTCCTTGAGAGCACCGACCTCGTGGCGATGCTGCCTTCGCGCCTGGTCAGCGACACCAGCACGCTGCAGGTTGTCGAGCCGCCCGTCGAGGTGCCGGGCTTCGAGATGGCCATGCTCTGGCATGAGCGCTCCCATCGCGACCCCGCGCATCAATGGCTGCGTGACTTCATCGCGGATTCGGTATGATCCGGTCCCTCGAGGCTGAAGAAGACTGGCCGTTCTTCGAGCCGGACTGCGCGCTATCGCAATCCCGGAGATCCCTGATCCGGCCCCTTTCACAACAAGGCGCAAGTGCTTTTTGGGAAGCCCATATATCGTCAGATCGCCTGGCGCGCCACCCCATGCTCTTGCCGCGGCATCATTGGCTTGCGTCAGGGATTCAGGAGCCGGACCGGCTGCGCGACATCAGCCGGAACGCGCCCGCTGCCCCGATGCATGCAAGCGTGACCGCGCTTCTGGTTGAGGAATTTGGGCTGAACAACGAGGAGGAGGTCTTCTTTGTCCTTATGAAGGAGCGCATCTACGCGACCGAGTTTGGGCTGTTTTCCGCATACTGGGAACAGTTCCTGATGCTCGGCGATGAAGGCCCCTTTCTGTTCCACCCGCCTACAGGCCGCTATGCGCAATTCAGCCCGCACGGCCGTCTTTCGTTTGGAACGCGGGCTGGCTGATCGCCGGGCGCGGGTCTGGCCGAGGCGCTTTTCAGGGGCCCGGGGCCTGCCTCACGCCCGCGCGGCTGGCGCCGTCGTGGATTCGCTTTCGGCCACAGCCTCCGCCTGTCGGCGCGCGCGCGACATCTCGATATCGTTGGGCTGCACCAGTTGGCCCTGGTCATCGACCAGCGCGGCCCGCACAGGGCGCCGCTCCGAGCGGGTGAGCAGATCCACCGGCCCCTTGCCGTCGGCCGTCAGGTGACGGTCGCCCCATTGCATCAGGCCAATGATGACCGGCAGCAACTCCACGGCGGCGCGCGTCGGCCGGTACTCGAAACGCTCCCGCTCGCCCGGCTCCCGATAGCCCACGCGGCGCAGGATGCCAGCCTCGGTCAAGGTCTTGAGCCGTGCCGACAGCACAGCGGGGGAGCATTGCAGCCGTTCCAGGAAGTCGTCGAAGCGCCTGATACCTTGAAAAACGTCGCGCAGGATCAGGATCGTCCACTTCTCTCCGATCAGGGAGAGGGTCGCGGCGATCGAGCAGTGGAGAAGGTCGTCAGGACGGGGTTGCATGAATCCAGCATAGCAGGCTGACTTCATTTGAAAAAGTCAGGGTATTGCCTATACTGCTGACTATGAAATTTGAAGTCAGGAGCCGGACATGCAGACCATAGAGCACTTCAGCCTGGCCGGCCAATCGCATCCGCCTGCGGCCGGCTCGCACGCGGCCTGCCCGGAATGCGCGCAAAGCTGGCTGCTGGCTGGCGGAAAGCGAGTGGTGGTGCGGGCCGTAAGCCCCGGCGACGTGGAGCAGGAGCGCGCCTTTGTGCAGGCCTTGTCGCGCGAAAGCCGGTATTACCGCTTCCTGACCGGCGGGCACGTGTCGGATGAAGTGATCAGCCTGTTTGTCGCGAGCCATGCCGGCCTGGCCCTGGTAGTCACGGCGGAAGTCGACGGCCAGCCGGTCATCGTCGCCAACGGCAACTATGTGGTGACGGACGAAGGGATTGCCGAATTCGCTGTGGCCGTGGCCGACGACTGGCAGGGCAAGGGCATCGGCCGCCGGCTGATCCTGCGTCTGCGCGATGCGGCGCAGGCAGCCGGCCTGCACCTGCTGCGCGGCGACGTATTGAGCGAAAACCGGCGCATGCTGGCGCTGATGCGGGAATTCGGTTTTTCCAGCCGGCGCAACCCGGAAGACAACCTGCTGTATCAGGTAAGCCTCGCTCTGCGCGGGCAGGCAGCCAGCGAGGCGCGGCTTGCCCAGGGGCAGGCGACGGCCTGAAGCGGGCCGTCGCCGCGGGGCTGGCGCGCTATGCCTCGGCGGGTGCTGTCGCCGGTTTGCGCTTGCCGGCCGTCACCGTGCACCCGACCGAGGCCGCGATGATGCTGGCAATCGCCAGCCACTGCCGCGCGTTCAGCGTTTCGTGCAGGAATACCAGCCCGGCCAGCGCGCCCATGGCGGGCTCCATGCTGAGCAGGATGCCGAAAGTGCGGCGCGGCAGCCGCTTGAGCGCCACCATTTCCAGCGAATAGGGGATGGCGCTGGAAAGCAGGCCGACCGCCAGCCCGGCCAGCAGCAGCGAAGGGCTGAACATGGCCGTACCGGCATGGGCCAGCCCGAAGGGAAACACCACCAGCGCCGCCATGGTCAGCCCCAGCGAGGTGGCCTGCCCGCCGTGCGCGTTGCCTGCCATCTGCCCGAAGACGATGTACAGCGCCCAGCCCACGCTGGCGGCCAGGGCGTAGCCGATGCCGGCCGGGTCCAGCGTGGCGACGTTCTGGCCAAGCGGCAACAGCAGCAGCAAGCCCGCCACCGCAAATCCGATCCACAGAAAATCGATGGCCCTGCGCGAGGACGAGATCGCCACCGCCAGCGGCCCCGTGAACTCGATGGCGATCGCCAGCCCCAGCGGGACGGTGCGCAGCGACATATAGAACAACAGGTTGGTGGCCCCCAGCGCGGCGCCGTACAGCGCGATCACGCGGGCGTTGGCCAGGCTCAGCGGCATCCGCCAGGGCCGCCACACGCACAGCAGGATCAGCGCGGAGAAGCCCACGCGCAGCGCGGTGGTGCCCTGGGCGCCCACCGCGGCGAACAGGCTCTTGGCAAACGAGGTACCGATACAAAGCGAGGCCATCGACCCGATCAGCGCCAGCACGGCGACCAGGGTGGTGCTTTGTCTAAGACGATGCAGCGGCAATTGCGACTCTCAGGTGTTCAAGGGTTCAGGTATCAGGCATCAGGCATTCCGACGAACCGGCCTGCCGGGTGGCGACTCCGCATCTTGAACGATCCTGGGCCGGCTGGCTAGGTGGCATCGCCGGCCGCCGCCCGCGCTTTCCCGCACGCGTGCCGGCGGCGCAACTCAGTAGTTCAGCGCGACGTTCAGCATCACGGTGCGCGGATTGCCCACCGGCAACACGTTGTTGTTCAGGCCGCCCGCGTAGTACGCCTTGTCGAACACATTCTTGACGTTGAGCGCGGCCTTCCAGTGCGCTGCCGCATAGCCCACGGCCAGGTCCGCCGCTGCGTAGCCGGGCACGGTGTAGTTGAAGCTGTAGCCGCGCTTGGCGCTCTCGGCGCGCATGCCGGCGCCCACATACCAGCCGGCCAGGGGGCCGCGCAAATGCTTGGTTCCCCACAGCGAGACACTATGCCGCGGCACGTTGTTGAGCGGCTTGCCGACGTTGGCGGCAACCGTGTCCTCGGTCACTTCGCTGGCGATATAGGCATAGGCCCCGGCCAGGCTCCAGCCACCGCCGAGATCGGCAGTGAGCTCGGCCTCCAGGCCGCGCGTGCGCTGCTCGCCGGTGGCGATGCTGAAACCGGTGTTGAGCGGGTCCGAGCTCAGCACGTTGCGCCGGGTCAGGTCGAAGGCGGACAGCGTCAGCAGGCCGCGCTTGCCGGGCAGGTCGAACTTGACGCCGATCTCGGCCTGCCGTCCCGTCTCGGGTTTGAAGGTGGCGCCGCCGATGTCGGTGCCGGAGTTCGGCAGGAACGAGGTCGCATAGCTGATGTAGGGGCGTGCCCAGGCGGTCAGGTCGAACATCAGCCCGGCGCTGCCGGTGACGGCCCGCGCGGTGTCGCCGGTGCGCGCGGCAAGCAGGCGGTCGGTGGTGCCGGTGCGGGCCGTGTCGTGGCGCAGGCCCGCGGTGAGCAGCCAGCGCTCGGCAAGGCGCACCTGGTCGCGGACATAGAAGCCCAGCGCGCTGACGCTGTCCTCCTGGTTCAGGCTGTAGGCGCTGGGGCAGTTGATGGCCGCGCCGTAGACCGGCCGGTAGACATTGAGCGCGGCCACCTTGCAGGCGCGCTGCAGGCGCGTTTCGGTGCTGCGGTTGTAGTCCACGCCCAGCGTGATCTCGTGCTGCTGGCCGGCCACCTCGAAGCGCCGCTGCAGGTTGGTATCGATGCCGATGGTGGTGCCGGAGATGTCCTGCTGCGTGGCGCTGCGGTTCAGCAACTGGCTGTTGGCGGCCATGGTCCCGGCCGAGACCAGCGTGCCGGTCAGCGACAGCGTCTGCCAGCGGAAATTCTGGTTCAGCGTCCAGCCGGAATCGAAGCGGTGGGTCAGCGCGTAGCCCAGCCGGTTCTGCTCGCCGTCGTAGGGGGCCAGGCCCGGCTCGCCGATAAAGCGGCTGGCGGGCAGGGTGCCGTTGCGGTTGCCGGCCAGGGTGCCGTTGACCGGCAGACCCTGCTGGCGCACATACTGCCGCTCGTTGTGGCTGGCCAGCAGGGTCAGGTCGGTACGCGCCCCGAGATCCAGCGACAGCGACGGCGCGATATAGCGGTTGCGGTAGTACACATAGTCGGTCGGGTCGTCGCTGTTCATCGCCAGGGCGTTGACGCGCAGCGCGGCCTTGCCGTTTTCCGACAGCGGCGTGCCTGCGTCCGCCGAGACCTGGCGCAAACCGTAACTGCCCACCGTGAGGCCGAGTTCGCCAAACAGCTCCGGTTTCGGCCGCTTGCTGACGATATTGACCATGCCGCCCGGCTGCACCTTGCCGAACAGCACGGAGGCCGGGCCTTTGAGCACTTCCACGCGTTCGGCGCCGAACAGCTCCTGCGCCACGCGGTTATTGCTCTCGACCAGCAGGCCGTCGACAAAGACCGATTCCGACGCGCGCTGGCCCCGGATGATGAAATCGTCCCAGCCGCGCCGGCCATACACATTGGTGACCACGCCGGCCGAGTTGGCCAGCGCGTCGCCAAGGGTTTGCGCCTGCTGGCTGTCCATCAGGTCGCGCGTGATGACGGTGATCGACTGCGCGCTTTGCGCCGCCGAGCTGCTGGATTTGGTCACGCCGGCGGCCCTGCGGGTAGCAAAACCCGTGTCGGCGCGGGGGTCTTCCGCCGCACTGACCGTCACCGCCGGCAGGGTGGTTTCGGTGTCCGTGGCGGCCTGGGCCATGGCCGGCGAGAGCAGGCAGCCGAGGGTGACGGGGGCAATCAATTGGCGGGTGAGCATGGTGCGGCGCGGGAGACGAATGGCAAAGGCGTCGCATTGTAAATGAGAATGGTTATTATTTGTGGAAATTGAATGACGGCACGGTGGCACAGCCGCACAGCGGTACAGGCAGGTTCCCTTGCCTGCATTCGCCGTCTATTGTGGCTATGGGGCCGCCGGCCCTCACGCCGGAGCCGTTGCGGCATACCGGCAACCCGATTCAGGAGAACACCATGGATGCATCCTCCTCTCCGCGCCGCGTAGTGATCACCGGTGCCGGCGGCGCGCTAGGCCGGGCGGTGGCAGAGGCCTTTGCGGACGAGGGCGCCCGCCTTGCCCTGATCGACCGGGACGTGGAGGCCATGCGCGCCCATGCCCCGGTGGCGGAGGCGGCGGGGTGGCATCTGCCGCTGGCGGCCGACGTGACCTCCGTGGACAGCATGGCGGGCGCGGCGAGTACCATCCTCGACGCGTTCGCCGGCGTCGACGTACTGGTCCACGTAGCCGGCGGCTTCGAGATGGGCGAGCCCGCCCATGCGCTGAGCCGGGAATCCTGGATGCGCATGATGGACCTGAACGCCTGGTCGCTGGTGGCTGTCACGCAGCACTTCATCCCGGCCATGCTCGCGCAGCATGCCGGCAAGGTGATCGCGGTCACGGCGCGCAGCGCCAGCAACGGGGCGGCCGCGATGGGGGCCTACTGCGCCTCGAAGAGCGCCTTGCAACGCCTGGTGGAAAGCCTGTCGCACGAAGTCAGGCAGGCGGGCATCAACGTCAACAGCATCGCGCCGGGCGTCCTGGATACCGTCGCCAATCGCCGGTCGATGCCGCACGCGGATGCGCAGGCCTGGGTGTCGACGGCCTCGGCGGCGCACGCTATCGCCTTTCTGGCTTCGGACGCGGCAAAGGCCATCCATGGGCAGCACCTGGTGCTGGATGGGTTGAGTTAGCGTGGCTGGCGCTGGGCTCAGGTTCGCCCGCGCCGCGCCAGCGGCAGCGTTGCCAGCCGTTCCAGCACGACCGCGCGCATGCCTTCCGGTGCGGGCAGGCTTTCCAGCAGGGCCGGCCAGCGCTCGTGCGCCAGGGCCACGGTGTCCTTCACAGCGGCGGTGGCGATACGCTCGGCGATCCTGGCCTCGCGCGCGAACTCGCGGTAGGTCTGCAGGGTTTGCCCGCGCTGCTGGCGGTCGATGGCCACGTTCTGGCCGAAGCCGGCAAAGCCGGGCAGCGCGGCCACGCTGACGATGTCGTAGGCGGGCGAGAGCTCCGGCGCGATGCCGTTGCGGTACAGGAAGGAGAAGTTCTTCAGGTGGGCGTCGCTGTTGCCCAGCAGGGTATTGACGGCCTGGCGGATAAAGAACTGCCGCACGTCTTCGATGCCGCGCACGCTGAGCCGCTCCAGCAATTGCACCAGCACGGCGTAGGCTTCGCTGCCGGCGTATTTGCGGCTGGGCATGCGCGTCAGCAACTGGCAGCCGTCTTCGGCATGCACGCGTCCGCCCGGCTCGCGGTCAAAGCGGTCCACCGCCAGGAAGTGCAGCCCGGCGCCAAGCGTATCGGCCAGGCCTTCCACCTCGATGGCGGCGAGCGGCGCGGGACGGCACGGCGCCACTGCCACGCCAGCGGCCTGCGCCAGCTGCATCGATACGTATTCGTTGAAGACCTGGCTGTCGTCATTGCGCGCGGGGAGCTTGGCGATCAGGTCGGACAGGTGCCCGTGGGTGGGCATGGTGTAGCGCTTGCCGGCATGCGCGGTGGACAGCGCGAGCTTGTTCTGCACGCCCGAGACCGAGGCCGCGCCTTCGGTGGCGCCTTCGATCACGGCGATTTCCAGGTTGTCCGCGCCGCCCGTCACGCCGACGGTACGTACGTGCGCGGGCAGGGTATCGATGGGCGCGGGGCGCACCACCACCGCGCCGGGCAGGTCGTCGCCGGCGGCGGCCAGGATGCCGAAATCGTCCCGGTCTTCGGGGCTGTGGCGGGTGGCCTCCAGCCGCTTGCGCAGCTCGCTTTCGGGCAGCAGGCCGGCAAAGTAGGGCGGCAGCGCGGCGTTGGTGTTGTAGAGCGCGGGATGGAAGGGGTTGGAGAGCACTGCGGCGGTCAGCCCCTCGTTGCCGGGAAAGGTCAGCGACAGGCTGAGCGTGGGCCGCAGCGGGTCGCCGCGGAAGGCCTCGGCGGGGACGAAGCGGCAGGTCCGCTCGACCTCGCACAGGTGCCCGCACAGCACGCCGTGCAGGTGCACTTCCAGGTAGCGGGGCCGCAGGCCGGGGCTCACGATGCCTGCTCCAGGAACATTTCGACCGAGGTCTTGGCTTCCCGGTCGGGCCCGCTGTCCTTGCCTTCGATCAGGCGCCGCACCGCGAGCAGGTGCTCGCGGGGCACCAGCACCCATTCCGCGTCCAGCGCCGCGCCGATCGCCTCGAGTGTGGAGGCGCGCACATCGTGCTTGCCGCTCAGGGCAGTGGTCAGGTTGGATGGCGCCATGCCGATCAGCCGGGCAACTTCCCCCAGCGTGGATTTGCGGGCGGCGCGGCGGGTCTGCAGCTGATCATAGAAGGATGGCATGACATAGTTTCATATCAAAAGATATGAAATAGCATAGCACATCGGTGCTTGAATGCTATGTCAAGACATATCTATCTATGTGTAATTATGATATTTAATAATGACTGCCTCCGCAGCCATCAGACCACTGCGCTAAGCACGCCCGCCTGCCTGGTATTTCCGCCCCCGCCTGGCACGCCAATGCGGAACACCCCTAGCTCATCCGCCGCGCACTGTGCGATCAGCCCGGTTTCCCAGGCCAGGTAGGCGCGCGCCGCGGCCTGGTTGCCTTCGTGGCGGTCATGCACGAAGAACAGGTAGTCGATGCGTGCCTCGGGCGGCAGCGCGGCCGCTGCGGTGGCTTCCGGCAGGCCGGCGGCCTGCCAGGTACGGTAGCCCTCGGCCAGCCGGTACACATGCCGGTAGCCTGCGGCCAGCAGATCCTGGCCCGCCAGGTTGGCGATGTGCGGCTCGCTGGCGATCAGGACCACCGGACGGTCATGGGCGACGCCGAGGCCGTCGAGCGCGGCCGGCAGGCGCGGGCGGATCGACCATGCCGCGCCTTCGGCATGGCCGCGGGCGTAGGCGGCGCTTTCGCGCAGATCGATGCGGATGACATCGGACGCTTCGGCGTACAGCGCGCGCAGCAGGCTGGCGTCGAGCACCGGCAGGGCGTGGGCGGGCAGGGTGCGCGGCGGCGCGGGCGCTTTGACCGCGGCCTTGATGCCATCCGCCAGCACGGCGCTCTCGTAGCCCAGCTGATACAGCCAGCTTGCCACCACCGGCGCGCGCACGCCGTCGTCGTCGAACACGATCACCCGGCTGCCGCGCACGCCGATGTACTGGTCGGTGGCCTGCACCAACTGGCCGCCAGGCGCGTGCCGCGCGCCTTCGATCGAACCTTGCGCGAACTCCTCGGCGGTGCGGATGTCGAGCAGGAACGTGGTGCGGCTACCGTCATCGAGCCATTGCTGCGCCTGCGATGCCGACAGCCTCGGCAGGTTGAAGCGTTGCAGCAGTTGCGCCGAGCGCGCGCGCGCCTCGGCCAGGTCGTGCCCGGCCGGGGCGGGCGGGTAGCGGCGCTGGCTGCCGTGCTCGAGCGCGTGGCCGGCCAGGTACCAGCCCTGCGTGCCGTTCTCCAGCGCCAGCACGGGGTTGGGCAAGCCAAGGTTGCGCAGCGTCTGGGCGCCGATGATGCTGCGCGTGCGGCCGGCGCAGTGCACCACCACGGTAGTCTGCGCATCCGGCAGCAGGGCGGCCAGGCGCAGGGCCAGCTCGCCGTTGGGCAGGCTTTGCGCGCCGGGAATGGTCATCTTCCGGTGTTCTTCGAAAGTACGGCCATCGACCAGCACCAGCGGCTCGCCGGCGGCCTGGCGCGCCACCAGTTCCGCGGCGCTCAGGCGCGGCGTGCGCTGCCGCTGCTCGACCAGTTCGCCAAAAGTCTTGGACGGCACGTTGACGCCCTTGAACAAGGTGTAGCCAGCCGCCGCCCAGGCGGGGGCGCCGCCGGACAACACGCTGGCGTTGCGGTAGCCCAGCGCCGCCAGCCGCTGCGCGGCGCGCTCCGCCACGCCGTCGCCGTCGTCGAGCAGCACGATGCGCTCGGCCAGGCGCGGCACCAGGCGGCCTATATCAAGCTCGAGCCGGCTGTAGGGCAGCGGCACGGCGAAGAAGGGATGGCCCTCGCCGTACTGGCCGTGCTCGCGCACGTCGAGCAAGGCAATGGGTTCGCCGTCGTTAAGCCAGCCGCGCAGCGTGACGGCGTCGATGGATCGGGTCATGGCATGCTCCGCCTGCAGAAGATCGATGGCGATTGCAGAAGATGGCAGAAGGTGAAAGGCTGCCGCCGTCTCAGGCGGCAACCTGCTCGCTGCGGTTCATCTGGGTGGTGTTGTAGTTGACGATGCGCCCGCTAGCCGGCTCGATGCCGATGCGGCCGGTCAGGGTTTCGAGCGGACGGCCGTAGAGGTGGAAGTGCAAGGTGGGCGCTTCGCCCACCACATGGATGCTGTGGATGTCCTGCGGCAGGAAGCTGATCGGCGTGCCCGGCCGCACCACCAGCTCGCGTTCCAGCGCGAGGGTGGCCTGCCCGGGGTTGCTGCCGTCGTCGGTGCGGCGGTAGACGCGGTTCAGTTCGTCGCCCTGCACCGCCACGATCACCGCCCAGGTGTCGTGGTTGTGCGGGATGGTCTTCTTGCCCGGCACGATCGCGTTGAGGTAGAGCGCCGGCAACTGGCCTTCCTCGCTCAGGCGGTAGCGGGCGGAGGTGGTGGTGCCGTCGCTGGGCGGCGGGAAGTCGGCGAAGCTGAACAGGTCCTTGCGGCCGGCCAGGTTCTGCAGGACCACGGCCACTTTGGCCAGCGTGGCGCGGTCGATCTCGCGCTGCGCCGTCAGCGCGCGGACTTCGGCAAGGGTGGTGGCAATGGCGGCATTGCGCTGGCTCTGGGTCGTCATGGGGGCGTCCTTTATCGATGCATCGATGCGATGCCGCGGCGGATGGCGGCAGGTCTCCACTCTAAGGAATGCGGGCTCGCGCCAGAACGAACAATATCGCTGATGCATATGCGCTTTTGCCCTGGCCCGGCGGCCACGGCATAACGATGTGCGATCTGATTCGTTAGCGGCTGGCGCAACTTCTCTTAGGCTTGGGTTTTGGCTTGCGCGTATGACGCCAGGCGTCGCAGCGATGCCTGCGGCGCGCCGCCTGTACAAGCCTTGCACTCTCCCCGCACTCGATGCCTTCCCCGCCATGACCATTACCGACCTGACCCAGACCCTTGCCGACGAGGCATCGTCCGCCGGCGTGAGCCGTGCCCGCACCTTTGCCGCGCCGGCGCTGATCCGCCATCCACTGGTGAGCCCGGCCGAGCTCAAGCGTGCCATCGCCGACGGCGGGGAACTGGCGGTGCTGGATGCGCGCGAAGAGGGCGCTTTCTCGCGCGGGCATCTGTTGTTCGCGGTGCCGGCGCCGCTGGGCCGGCTGGAGACCGCGATCGACCGCCTGGTGCCGCGCCGTGGCACGCGCATCGTGGTGACCGATCTCGCGGAAGACATCGCCCATGCCGCGGCGGCCAAGCTGCTGCGCTTCGGCTATACCGATGTGTCGGTGCTGGAGGGCGGCACGCGCGCCTGGCAGGCCGCGGGCTACGAGGTGTTCAGCGGCACCAACGTGCCCGGCAAGGCGTTTGGCGAAGTGATCGAGCACGAGCTGGAAACGCCCTGGATCACCGCCGAAGCGCTCAGGCTGCACCAGCAGCAGGGCGACAACGTGGTGGTGGTGGATAGCCGGCCCTTCGCGGAATTCCAGAACATGAGCATCCCCGGCGCGGTCGACTGCCCGGGTGCCGAGCTGGTGTATCGCATCGGCGAGATCGCGCCCGATCCCGAGACCCTGGTGGTGGTCAACTGCGCCGGCCGCACGCGCAGCATCGTGGGCGCGCAGACGCTGATCAACGCCGGCATTCCCAATCGCGTGGTCTCGCTCAAGGACGGCACCATGGCCTGGCTGCTGGCGGGCTACCCGCTCGAGCACGGCCAGACGCGTTTCGCGCCCCAGCCCGGCGAGCCTGCCCAGGCGGCAGCGCGCGAGCGCGCCGCGCGCGTGGCCGAAGGCGCCGGCGTACGGCATATCGATGCAGCGCAGCTGGCAGCCTTCGAGCAGGAGGCCGGCGAACGCACGCTGTATCGCTTCGACGTGCGTTCGCCGGAGGAATACGCGGCCGGCCACCTGCCTGGCTGGCGCAGCGCGCCCGGCGGGCAGCTGGTGCAAGCCACCGATGCCTACGCCGGCACCCGCCGCGCCCGTATCGTGCTGGCCGACTGGGATGGCGTGCGCGCGCAGATCACGGCCGCGTGGCTGGCCCAGTTCAGCGGGCACGAGGTTTTCCTGTTCCGCCCCGCGCCGCTGGCGCCGCGCGAGGCCGGCGCGGAGCCGGTGCGGGTGCTGCGCGCATCCGAAGCCGAGGCGCCCTGGATCGAGGCCGCTTCGCTCGCCGCGCTGCAGGCGCAGGGCGGGGTGACCGTGGCGGACGTGGACAGCAGCCTGGCGTTCCGCCGCGGCCATGTGCCCGGCGCGTGGTTCGCCACGCCGGAGAAGGCGGCGCTGGTGCTCGGTCATGCCGGGGCGGGCGACGTCATCGTCGTCACCTCGTCCGACGGCGTGCTGGCGCAGGCCGTGGCGGCAGAGCTGCGCCGCGCCAGCGGGCGCGACGTGCGGGCGCTGCTGGGCGGCAATGCGCGCTGGCAGGCGCTGGGCCTGCCCACCGAAGCGGCCGGGGCCGGCAGCGCTGCCGCGGCGCGCGTGCTGACCGGGGACGAAGACGCCTGGTACAGCGCCTACGCCTATGAGGACGAAGGCCGCCGCAAGGCCGAGATGCATGCCTACCTGAACTGGGAGATCGGCCTGGTGGACCAGCTTGCGCGCGATGGCGGCCTGCCGGTGCGTCTGGCGGACTATCGATCCGCCCCGGCGTAAGCGCCGCCGGGCGGCGCTGGCGGGTGATGAGTGGCCGTACAATATGGCGCTTCGATTGCCCGAGGTGCCGCCGATGCCAGACCTGTACGCAAGACTGGAACTGAAATGCCCCCCGCTTCTGCTGTTGCTGGCTGCCATGGGCCTGTCGTGGCTGATTGGGCGCATGGGGGACTTCGGCACGCTGCTTTCGGACCGGGCCGCGGTGGCGCTTGCCCTGGTCCTTGCGCTGGCAGGCGTGGCGGTCAGCGTTGCCGGCGTGCTGGCCTTCCGCCGCAGCGGCACCAGCGTCGATCCCACCCGGCCTGGCCGGGCGTCGGCGCTGGTCCGGCACGGTATCTATCGCTACACCCGCAATCCGATGTATCTCGGCTTCGCGCTGCTGCTGGCGGGGTGGGGCATCTTCCTCGGCAGCGTGCTGGCGTGCGTGCCGGTGCCGCTGTTCGTGGCCTACCTGACGCGCTTCCAGATCATGCCGGAGGAGCGCGTCCTGCTGGCGCGCTTCGGCGGCGAGTTTGCTGCCTACCGGGCGCAGGTGCATCGCTGGCTGTAGCGTCGGTGGCCGATGTCATCGACGTAGTCGATGTATTCGACGTAATCGACGTATTCGACGCAGAGATGGAAGTACCCCGATCCAGCACGTCGCATCCGGTGCGCTTCATCTGATTCGGTGGAGCAGGACTGCGAAAGCACAGCCAGGCGTGCAAGGCGCCGGCATGCGCGAAGGAGAACAGGCCGAAGACAACGGCCAGCGCGATGCTTCCCGGCGTCGCCATGGACACGTTGTGCGCACCGGATATCGCCCCGGTGATATCCGGCAGGAAGCCCGAGGTCCAGCCCGCGAGCAGGAACAGCGTGCCGCCGGCAGTCAGCGCGGTGCCGAGGTGATGGCGCGCCAGCACTGATGAGCTGGTGAAGGCGTGGCAGTGATGCCGCCGGTTGGTGCGCAGGATCGCGGCGGCGTTGCCGATTGCCACGATCGCCGGCAGCGACCACCAGAAGAAGGGATGGTCGCAGTGCGCATCGATCGACAGCAAGGCGCCGATCATCCAGAACGTGGGTGCCGAGACGGTGGCCACGCCCCAGGACAGGCACTGCCATGCCCACCATGGGGCGCGCCATTGCAGCGGTTCTCTCTGTGTCAATGCAGGTCCTCCGGACAATGCGTGCCCCTGTAGCCAAGACGTTTGGCGAGGCGCCAAACCGCAGGTTTTTCGCGGTACGGGGTGTGTGGGGGCAGAAAGGATCCGGGTGCATGGATTCGCGGCAAGCCTGAACGGCGCTTGCTCCCGCGATGACCCTGCGCGTGCCTCGGACAGGCTCAGGCCTTGAGCGGCACCGGGCGCTGGGGAGACTCGGGCGTGGCTGGTGGCATGTCACGAACCTGTCACTTTATCTGCGTATTCTCCAACTTATTTCGACGGTTTGTGCTGTAAAAATCACCTGAAATTCAGACGATCGCACGATAGAAGATGACAGGCAACCCGGCATCGGTCAGTGTGCTTGCGCTGGCGGCATGCCTGGTGTGTTTGGGCTTTCTGACTGCGACGGGATCTGCGCGTGCGCAGTCGACGGGCTTTCCGGGTACGCAGTCTGCGGTGCCTGCCGCAGGGGAGAGCGCACGGCTTCTCGACTTCGATATTCCGGCGCAGCCGCTCAATGCGGCGCTGAACCGGTATGCCGACGCCACCGGGAAGCCGGCGCTCTTTCCCAGCGATATCGTCGAGGGCCGCATGTCGTCGGCTGTCCGGGGCCGCTATTCCGCCGAAGCGGCGTTGCTCCTTCTGCTGGGTGGCACGGGGCTGGTTGCCGACAAGCGCAGCTCAGGCCTGGGCCAGACCTTCGTGCTCAAGGAGGCCGGCACGAAGGCCGGCGCGCCACGGGGCGGCATGGCTGCGCTGTTCAGCGCGCAGGGCTACGCAGGACTGGCGCAGGCGCGCATCTGGCAGGCCCTGTGCGCCAATGCGCGAACCGCGCCGGGCAGCTACAGCGTCCTGATGCGTTTCCACCTGGACGCGGACGGCCGCATCCAGGGGGCGCGCCTGCTTGGCTCCAGCGGCGATGCGCGCCGCGATGCCGCGCTGCTGGAGGCCCTGCGAGGCGTGCATATCGAGCGGCCTGCGCCGCCGGCGATCGTGCAGCAGCCCCTGACCATGGTGATTCAGCCGAACGATCCGGTGACCGGGCCGCGCTGCGGCCAGGATAATAGCGAGTTCTGACCATGTCCGAAGACTCACGACTCATCCTGCTGGACTATCTGGGCAAAAGCTATGGCAATCTCAAGACGCGCCTGACCAGGTTGCTTGGCAATGACGATGCGGCGGGCGATGCGCTGCACGACACCTGGCTGCGCCTCAAGGGCAAGGACGACTACGGTCCGATCCAGAATCCGGGCGCCTACCTGCTGCGCATGGCGGTCAACGCGGCGGTGGACGTCCAGCGCAGGCAGAGCCGTTCGTTGTCGGGCGACGAGGTCGATGGGCTGCTGGAAGAGATGGCCGACCCGGCCCCCAACCCCGCGCAGGTGGCCGAGGCCCGCTCCGACCTGGATGCGCTGATGCGGCTGCTGGACCGCATGCCGGAGCGCCGCCGGGCGCTGGCGCTGCTGGTGCATTCGGAGGGCGTCACCCAGAAGGAAGCTGCCCGGCGCCTGGGCGTCTCGCTACGAACGGTGGAATATGAACTGAAGCGCGTTCACGAATCCCTGGACGCATACATGACCGCCGGGAAAAAATAGTGCGGGTTTCATGTGCCGCCATTCGTCATCAATTATGAGAACAGAAGAAACAGGGAACCCTGCCCGCAGACTGCGCTCCGGGTGCCGCTAAAGTCTGGACGTCGGATATGACATGATGAAGACATCGACGCACAAGGAAGGCCACGCTGTGTCGCCCGCCGAACTTGAAGCGCAGGCGTGGCACTGGCTGCGCCTGCTTACCTCGGGCGACGCGAAGGCCTTGGACGCCCGGAGATTCCGTCGCTGGGTGCAGGCCAGCCCGGCGCACCAGGCGGCCTATGGTGCGGTCAAGCTACGCTGGGACGCGATCCAGGCGCCGGCCCGCGAGCTGCAACGGCGCAAGCCGGAAGCGGCCATGCCGCGCAAACGCGCGCCGGGCATTCCCCCACGGGGCCGCCGCGCCTTCCTGGGTGCGGCCGTGACCGCGGCGGCGGCGGCCGGCGTCGCCGTGGTGTACCCGCCCCTCGGCCTGTGGCCCGCACTGGCGGATTGGGATGCCGACGACCACACCCGCGCGGGGGAGCAGCGTACGCTCGTGCTGGCCGCCAGCGTCAGCGTCACGCTCAATACGCGGACCAGCGTGCGCCGGCAGATGGCGGGTGGCGAAACGGTTGGGCTGGACCTGATCAGCGGCGAGGCTGCCATCGACCTGAATGGCGCGGGGCGCGCCTTTACGGTGGCCGCCGGTGCCGGGAACAGCCTGGCCGAGTCGGGGCAGTTCGAGGTGCGGAATCTGGACGGCCGGGTTTGCGTGACGTGCATCGATGGCACGGTGCGCGTGGAGCACCCCGCCGGCAGCCGGACGTTGAAGTCCGGGCAGCAGGCCATCTATGACGCCAAGGCGCTCAGTGGGGTGGGCAACGTCAACCCGGCGGATGCGTCGGCGTGGCGCAAGGGCTTGCTGGTGTTCAACCAGACCAGGCTGTCCGACGCGCTCGACGAAATCAATCGCTACCGCCCGGGCCGGGTGGTGCTGATGAACGACAGCGTGCGCAACAAGCCGGTGAGCGGGCGTTTCGTCATTGCCTCGCTGGACGTGGCGCTGTGGCAGCTGCAGGAGGCGTTCGGGCTCGATGCCCGCGCCCTGCCGGGCGGGCTGCTGGTATTGAGCTGAGGCCGGTTTCACGGCACAGGGAGGTTCCGCCCGATTGCGCAGTATGCACAGGCAACGTGCCATGCACGTTGCCTGCGTTGTCGTGCGCGCCCGAAGCCGGGTACGGGTGCCGCATCCCGAAAGCATCCGATCCGAAAAAAGTCCCGAAAATAGTTTGCGGTATTTGCGCGAGGCTGTTCGTCCCTTAGACAGGGGGGACGCTTCTGTCGCCGGCGCGAGCCGCCGGCCATGTGACGGCCCTGATGGACGTGAGCTGCCCGGCGCGGGGCGGGCAGCCGATTGGCATCGACTCAACTTTCGGGCAGGAATTCCACATGAGCACACGCGGACAAAAACGCGCGACGGCGACACCAACGCAGGGGATGCAAGAGGGACGGGCGTTCCACATGGCACCGATCGCGCGGGCGATCGCCGTGGCGCTGGCAGCCAGCGGGGTCGCCGCCGATGTGCATGCGCAGCAGGCCTTCAGCGGCGCCTGGTTCGCGGCCAAGGGCGCCGCGCAAAGCATGGCGGCGCAGACCGGCAGGCTACCCAACGGGGCGCTGGCTTCGTCGTTGACCAGCCCGCAGGGACAGCAGCAACAGGCCAACGCGCAATTGCAGCGCTCCATCGCCAACCTCGGCGCGGCGGCGCAGGCCATCGCCGCGCAGCAGTCGGCGCAAGCCGCTGCCCGGCTGGCTGCCCTCAATGAGGCTTCGGTGCCCGATGGCCTCGCCGACGGCGGCCTCAAGGTCGACACCAACAGCCTGAGCGCAAGCTGGCTCAATGCCAAGGCACCGGTGCAGACGGTGGCGGATGGCAGGACCACGGTGGCCATCCAGCAGACGGCCGACAAGGCGATCCTGAGCTGGGAGACCTTCAACGTCGGCAAGAGCACCACGGTGGCCTTCGCGCAGCAAAAGGACTGGGCGGTGCTCAACCGGGTCAACGATCCGCAGGCGCGGCCCAGCCAGATCCAGGGGCAGATCCAGGGCGACGGCACGGTGATGGTCGTCAACCGCAACGGCATCATCTTCAACGGCAGCAGCCAGGTCGACACGCGCAACCTGGTGGCCGCCGCCGCCAACATCGGCAACGACCAGTTCCAGAAGAACGGCATCTATGGGCCCAACGCCACCACGCCGAGCTTTACCGACGCGCTGGGCAAGGTGCAAGTGCAAGCCGGTGCGCGGATCACGACGCACGAGCCGTCGCGCGTCACCGATGGCGGCGGCTACGTCATGCTGCTGGGCAGCGAGGTGAACAACGCCGGCGCGATCACCACGCACCGGGGCCAGACCCAGCTGGCCGCCGGCGACAGTTTCATCATCCGCAAGGGCGCCGGGACCGAGGGCAACACCGCCTCGACCACGCGCGGCAACGAAATCGCACCGCAGTTCGTCGCCGATAGCGCCGCCGGCAAGGTGGGCAACACCGGCCTGCTCCTGGCCCGCGAAGGCGACATCACGCTGGCCGGGCGCGACGTGCGGCAAAACGGCGTGGCCGTGTCCAGCACCACCGTGAACGCGCGCGGCACGATCCACCTGCTGAATTCGGCCAGCGATACGCAGGGCAAGGTCACGCTGGGCCAGGGTGCCACCACCGCGATCCTGATCGAGGACGATGGCACGGCCCGCGCCCTGGACAGCCAGCGCGATGCGCTGATCAAGGATTCGGCGGATCAGGACAAGATACGTGCCCAGACGGCCGCCGGCGCCTTCGACAATCTCGCGCGCCTGCCGGACCGGCGCGACCAGTCGCGCATCGAGATCGTCTCGGGCGGCGACGTGTTGCTCGACAGCCATTCGCTGACGCTCGCCACCGGCGGCCAGATCGCGGTCAGCGCGGCCAGGCGCAGCTTCGTGGCGGAACGGGCCCAGCTCGACGTCTCCGGCGCGGTGGGCGTGAGCCTGGCGATGGAAGCGAACAACGTCAAGATCAACGTGCAGGGCAACGAGCAGCGCGATGCGCCGGGCAACCGCGACAGCGGCAACCTGCTCAACGCCAACGTCTGGATCGACCGGCGCAAGCTGACCTACGTGCCTGCCGGCACGGGCGGGTACGCGGGCGAGCGCTGGTACACGGCGGGCGGCCTGCTGGAGGTGGGCGGGTACCTGAACAACCAGGGCCACGGCATCGGGGAGTGGGCCGCGCAGGGCGGCACCATCGTGCTGGGCGGCAAGGAGGTCGTCACCCAGGCCGGCTCCAGCGTGAACCTGTCGGGCGGGAGCCTGAACGTGCAGACCGGGTACCTGAACCAGACCTGGCTCAAGGGCAGCGACGGGCGGCTGTACAACGTCAACAGCGCACCGGCGGACATGGTGTTCGCGGGCGTGTACAAGGGCTTCGAGAGCGAGCATGCGCGCTGGGGCAAGACTACGACGGAGTACTACTACGCACCGCTGATCGCGCCGCAGCGGCTGCTGGAGAACGGCTATACGGTGGGCCGGGATGCGGGCCAGCTGATCGTCAGCGCGCCGACGGCGGTGCTCGAAGGCGACATCGTCGCCACCGTCTTCAATGGCGCGCAGCAGACGCGCGCCGCTTCCGCCAGCGTGACGGACCCTTACAGGCAGAGCCAGAACGCGGTGGCCAGGGCAGGGAGCCTGGCGCTGGGGCAATATGGCGCGCTGGGGCGCGTCAATGCCTTCAACAGCGACGTGAAGATCGGCGATATCGACAGCATCACGCCGAACATGGCGGCGGCCGATGCGCTGGAGGCGAAACGGCTGAGCACCGTATGGCTGGACGCGGCCCGCCTGAACGGGCAACAGCTCGGCGGGCTGGATATCGCGACCCGCGGCCAGGTCGCGGTCGATGCGCCGCTCGTCCTCGCCAATGGCGGAAGGCTCTCTATCACCTCTCCCGTCACCAGCATCCATGCGGATATCACCGCGCGCGGCGGCCAGGTGAGCGCCGGCAACCTGTTCCAGGCCGGCAGCCCCGAAGTGCTGCTGACGCCGGACGGCCACGCGAGCGTGACGCTGGCGGCCGGAAAAACCATCGATGCGCGGGGACTCTGGACCAACGCGCAACTAGGCCCGTCCGACCTGTCCCGCCTGGCTTACCTGGACGGCGGCAGCGTTACGCTCGGCTCGACGCAGGATGTGACGCTGGGCGTCGGCAGCCTGATCGATGTATCGTCGGGCGCCGCGATTCTGGCCAACGGCAAGATCAGGGGCGGCAGGGGCGGCAATGTGAAGCTGAGCGCCGATGACGGGGGCAACGGGGCGGGCAGGCTGACGCTGGATGGGGACATCCGAGGCTATGGCGTCAATGGCGGCGGCACGCTCACCATCGGCGCCGGGCCGGCCATCGCCATTGGCGGCAAGGTGCTCGAGAACAACGGCACGCTCGGGGCGGGCGAGGCGGCCGTGGTGGATCTGGTTACCACGGAGGCGTTCACTATCAAGGCTGGCGATGTCCTGCCATTCGACTATACGTCGACCTACACAAGAAATGTCGCGTTAGGCGGGGAGAAGCTCGGCGGCGCTCCCGCGTTCTCCGCCGACAACCCTGTCAAGCTTGCGGCGGATTGGCAGCCACCTCTTGCTGTATCCGGCGTCTACGCCTTGGGTACGAGCGCCGGGACCATCCTTGTCAGGAGTTCCGGAGTGTCGCCCGTTATCCCTGCCGGGACCATGATCACCAGTGTATTGGGCTTGGGCTTTCCCACGGACTATGTCGTTCCGTCGAGCGCTTTTCCAAGCGGTATTCCCATTCAGCCGACGCTGACTACGATTCATATCAAAGCCGGAGATCCGGCCCCTGCCGAAATCTCCTATGCGGCCGGTACAACCATTCCGGCTGGTCTGAAATTGCCGCAGGCGCTCAAGGTCCAGCCTGTTCAGTATCTGGACACGTCTCTCTTTCAGAAAGGTTTTTCCAGCTATGTGGTCGACGGTCATCAAAGCCTTGCCGTCACGGCCGGCACGAAGATCGATGCAGCGATGCCAGTCTATCGCCTGTCCGCGGCGGCATCCGGTATGGCGACGGGAGCCGATCTGTCCGCCGTTCTCGAACTCTGGACGCCGCCGCTGTATCAGGAAAACCCCGTTGCCGGCAAGCTGACGCAGCGCGCGGGCGCCGATGTCGCGCTCAAGTCGAACGCCGCCATGCTCGGCGGCGCAGGCAGCATCGGCATCGGCACGGGTGCGTCGATCACCGTCGACCCCGGCCGTCGCATCGTGGTCGAAAGCCCGGGGCAGATCACGATCGACGGCAGACTGCAAGCGGCTGGCGGCGCGATCGATGTCATCCAGGAAAATACCGCCGCGGAGGAAGGTGCTACGGCCGATCCGGCGCCGGGACAGCGCTCGATACTGATCGGCGATCATGCGGTGCTGGATGCGGCCGCTCGCGCCGTGACGGCAGTGGACAGCAACGGGCGGCGCTACGGCGTGGTGCCGAACGGCGGCAGCATCACGCTCGGCGCACGGACCAAGCGCGACAACGATGGGAGCATCGCCCAGGCTGCCGATTCATTTATCGTGATTCGGCCGGGGGCCTCGCTCGACGCATCGGGTGCCAGTGCAGTAGTCGATCAACCGGGTGGCGCTGGGCCATTCATGCTGGCCGGAAATGGGGGCAGCATCGCCCTCAATTCGTTCAATGGCCTCTATCTCGACGGCAGCATGAAGGCCGCCGCCGGCGGTGCCGGCGCGCTGGGCGGCACACTAGTCCTGACCTTGGAAACAGCGCGCTATCGGGCTTCGGCCGCAAAGCCGACGGTCCAGGACGATGTGCGCTTCCTGCGTGAACTCGTGATCGGGCAGGATTACGTGGCGAGCGGCTCGGATGCGCCGCTGCGGATCGGCACCGCGCGTATCAGCGCGGAACAGATCAAGGCCGGTGGTTTCGACAGTCTCTCGGCCTATGCCGACATCGTGCGCTTCGATGGCAATGTCGATCTGGCGCTCGGCCGCGATATCGAGCTCTACCATTCGGCGCTGGTCACGGACGGCTCCGCGGTGTCTGTTCGGCTTGCCGCGCCGCATGTCGCATTTCGGGAAGCGCCGGGCAAACCGATCACTGGCAGCTCGGTCTATCCGAAGGCACAGGGCAATCTGCCCGCCATCACGCCCTCCGCTCGGGTGGGCAGCGCAAAGCTGCTGGTCGATGCCGACCTGATCGACATCCATGCGCTGCAACTCGGCGGCGCCATGGGATCCGTTCCATTGCTGGGCGGGTCGCGCGCCTTCGACTATGCGGGCTTCGACGGGGCGACGTTGAACAGCCGGGGCGATATCCGGATGATCGGCAATCTCGTCGGCAGCCGCACGCTGGATCTCAACGCCGCGCAGATCTATCCGGTCAGCAGCGCCAACGGCACGATTTCCTATCAGGGGGCCACCATCATGGCCTGGGATTCCGTGCATATCGGCCGTAGCGGTGACGCGCTGCCGGCCCTCCCCGGGTCGCTATTCGGCAGTCTTGCCATCTATGCGAAGGAAATCGAGCAGGGTGGCGTACTGCGAGCGCCGCTGGGTTCGATCACTCTCGGCACGACGGCAAGCAGCGGTACGCTCCAACCGCCGGTCACCGAGAAGGTCGACCTGCTCCCCGGCAGTGTCACCTCGGTCAGCGCCAACGGCTTGGCGCTGCCGTATGGCGGTACCGTGGACGGCATCACTTATATCCACGGCGGCAACCAAGTGAAAGGGTCGTTGACGTCGATCCCCAGCGTTACGCTGGCCGGCAAGTCGTTCGACGTGCATGAGGGGGCGACCCTTGACCTGTCGGGCGGCGGTGACCTGCTGGGTGCCGGTTTCGTCAGCGGCCGCGGTGGCTCTGTCGACGTGTTGACCACGGCGCTGGCCAACGCAGGAGCCGGTTATGCCTACAGTTCGGCGGCCAATCGCGTCTATGCCATCGTGCCGGGCGTGCAGCCCGGCTATGCGCCGATCGATGCCGATGCCGGTGCGGCTCCCGGGGTTGGGCGGCAGATTACCGTGCCGGCTGGCGTACCGGGCCTGCCTGCCGGCACCTACACGCTGATGCCGGCACGCTACGCGCTGCTGCCGGGCGCTTATCGGGTCGAGCTCGGCAGGCAAGGGGCATCGCCGGCAGCGACGGCGGCGGCGACCGCGACCGGCACTGGGTCGTGGATCGTGCAGGGCTATCAGGGTCTTGCCAATACCAGCTACCGTGACGCGCTGCCGACGCAACTGGTAGTGACGTCGGGCCAGACGGTGCGAGCCCATTCGCAATACAACGAGACCAGCTATGCCAGCTTCCTGGTCGCCGATGCGGTTCGATCAGGCGCGCTGCGTCCGCTACTGCCGGTGGACGCCAAGTCGTTGAGCCTGGCCTATGCCAACGAGCCGGGCTCCGGGCCTGCACTCAGTTTCAAGGGCCAAGCCCTGTTTACTCCGGGCCGGGGTGGCTACGGCGGTGTGTTACAGGCTAGCGGTACCGATGGCTCGACGGCGGGGAGCATTCTTGAAGTGACGGCCTCGGGAGCCACGCCCACTGCCGGTTTCATTTCGCTCGCGGCCGACGACCTCAATGCCATCGGTGCAGATCGCATGATAATAGGCGGCAAGACCGGCTTCATTGGGTCTGAAAACACCTTCATTATCTCCAGCGGTACCAAAGGCGTCGTCATCCGCAACGGCGCAGTGCTGCAGGCTCCCGAGATATTCCTGGTTGGCAGCTTCGCCGGCGTGAGCGTGGAAGACGACGCGCGGATCAGTACCCTTGGGCAGGGGAGCGCGACGCCCTTTCCTACGGCGGACGGCTACCGCTATACCGCAGACAACTCTGCCGGTTTCACGACCAGCGCCCTGATCCTGTCGAATGGCTTGCTCGACCTGGTGTCGAGGCCAGGCAGCGGTACCTCGTCGGGCATCGCGGTGGGCAAGGCCGGGTTGTATACGGAAGGCACGCTGGGTTTTGTGGTCAGTGCGGACGGCAAGCTGGTGCTCGATCCGGAAGCGCGCTACGGCGCCAGGTATTTGTCCGTGGCGGCCCCCAGCATCAATATCGGACAGCAGGCGGCAATCGATGCGGCCGCCGCCGCCCATGTGCTGCCCGACGGCCTGACCCTCAACCAGCAGGTGTTCGACGGCCTGCTCAGAGGCAATGCCGGGGCCGGCATCCCGAAACTCGAAACCCTGATCCTGTCGGCGGGCGGATCGGTCAACTTCCTGGGGCCGGTCTCCTTCAACACCATCGATCCGGCCACCGGCAGGTCGAGCCTTGCCGAGCTGGTGCTCAGCACGCCGGCCATCTACGGCCTGGGCGCCGCCGGCGACAAGGCGACGCTGACCACGGGAACGCTGTTCTGGAACGGCGCCAGCGACGGCAAGGCGCGGGACTCCGGGTCTCAACCCGGCAGCCTGCCGGCGCCCACGGTGATAGCCGGCGGTCCTGGTACCGGCGCCGGCACGCTCGACCTCGTGGCCGACGAAATCGTCTTCGGCTATCCCAGGTTCGCGCAGCCCGATACGCAGCTCACGCTGGACCGGCTGGCGCTGGGCTTCGCCACGGTCAACCTGAATGCCAGCCGGCGCATTACCGCCAACAACCGCAACACCCTGGCGGTGTACCAGAGCGGTACCGATGCGGCCTCCTACGCGGGCGGCAACCTCAATCTGGTCACGCCGCTGCTGAGCGGCGCCGCCGCGTCGATCAACCGCTACACGGCGGGCGGTGCCCTGACGGTGTCTGCGCCCGCCGGCGCTCCGGCGGCGAGTACTGGCGTGCTGGGTGCGGAGATCGGCCTGAAGGGGCGGACGGTGACGCTCGACAGCGCGGTGTCGCTGCCCAGCGGCAAACTCACCGTCGAGGCCGACGGCGATATCCGGCTGGGGGACGCGGCGCGCATCGATCTGGCGGGCCGCGAGGTCAGTTTCTTCGACGTCCGCAAGTACAGCTGGGGCGGCGACCTGATCCTCTCCAGCGCGCACGGCAATATCGCCCAGGCATCCGGATCGGTGATCGACCTCTCGGCGAGGAACAATCGTGGCGGCTCGCTGTCCGCGGCCGCAACCGATGCGGCCGCGGGGGATGTGACGCTGGCCGGCGCCATCCTCGGCGCCGCCAGCGGCACCCATGACGCTGGCGGCACGCTGGTGCCGCATCCGGGTGCGACGATCGACGTGCGGGCCCAGGCCATCGGCGATTTCGCGGGGCTCAACCAGCGCCTCAACGGCAGCGGTGTACTCGGTGGCCGCAGCTTCCAGCTGAAGAGGGAGGGCCTCAACCTCGTCGTCGGCGATGAACTCAAGGCCAACAGCATCAATGTGTCGGTCGATGGCGGCAACCTGACGGTCAACGGCCGGGTCGATGCGAGCGGACCGCAGGTGGGCACGATCAGGCTGGCTGCGCGCGACGGCCTGACCCTGGCCTCCACCGCGGTGCTCGATGCGCATGGCACGCAGTTGCGCGTGGACAGCTACGGCCAGCCGATCGATGCGCCCAACCGCGCGATCGTCGAGCTGACGGCCGGCAAGAACCCTGTCACCGGCGTGCCGGGCTGGCTGCGCATCGCCCCCGGCGCGACGATCGACGTGCGCGCGGCGGATGGCGTCGCGCGCGGTACGGTCAGTCTGAATGCACCGCGCCTTGACGCGAGTGATGGCGATATCGCTATCGACGCGGCCGGACCTGTCGTCATCGACGGCGCGAAGAGCGTCGCGCTGAATGGCTTCCGGCGCTACATCGACGCCCCGCCGGGGACGCCTTCGGCCGACGGCCGTCCGGTCCAGGTGATCACGCAGGCCTACCTGGACGGCATCGATGCGGACAGCAAGGCTTTCATCGGCGCCGCCTGGAACAATGCCGGCCTGCAAGGGCGCCTGGCCGGACTCAGGGCCTACGGCGCGGCCTACCATCTGCGTCCCGGTGTGGAGATCGCCAGCGCCACGGCCAATGGCAGCCTGATGGTCGACGGCGATCTTGATTTCTCGGGCTACCGCTATGGTCCGGGTGCGGATCCGTTCATGCGCGGCTCGGGCGAGCCGGGCGTCCTGACGCTGCGCGCCGGCGGCGACCTCACCATCAAGGGCAGCATCAACGACGGTTTTGCCCCGCCGCCGGAAACCGCCGACGACAACGGCTGGCTGGTCACGACCACGACCCTGATTCGACTGGGTGAGCCCCTGCCATCGCCCATTAACTATTCGGACGCTTCTGCCGTTTTCGAATCTGATTACCATCTCCCGCAAACGTGTGGGAGTTGCTTTGTGGCTACCGCCGATTTCAGCGGCATTTTCACTTCAGGCGATACCGTTCCCAAGGGTACAGTCGCTGCCTATGTCATGCTGGACGCGGGACTGCCAAGTCCCTTCACCATTTCCACTTCATCGACGAACCCTCGTCCCGAACCAGGCAAATTGTGGGCGGTATCGCCAATGCTCGCAGCGGGTTCCCAATCCTGGTCGATGCGATTGGCCAGCGGTGCCGATGTCACGTCGGTAGATACTCGCGCGCTACAGACAGCGAAGACGGGCAATCTGGTTCTCGACGATGAGCATTTCAGCGGGCCGACGAAGACTGTGAAGGCCATCAGCGTGGTGCGCACCGGTACAGGCGATCTCGACCTGCTGGCCGGAGGCGATGTCTCGATGAAGTCGCTGTTCGGCGTTTATACGGCGGGTACCCAGTCGGCGCCGGTGCTCGCGGCCGACGGCTCCAATCCGTACAACCAGCCTCGCGGGCGGCAGCCAGACGGTAGCGGCACCAGCGTGCTGGGCCCCGATGGCAGTGCCTACGAAAGCCTTGTCGCAGGATCGTCCAGCCTTTATCAGGCGTGGTACCCGGAAAACGGGGGCAATCTGCTGTTGACGGCCCAGGGCAAGCTCACGGGCTTGACGGTGTTCAATTCTTCAGCCGCACCTCTGCCCTCCAACTCCACAGGCAACTGGCTATGGCGGCAGGGTGGCGACATATCCGGCCTGCCCGCCGCCTGGTGGGTGAACTTCGGCACCTACGTGCTGCCGCTATATGACAACGGCGCGCCGCGACCTTCCTTTGCTGGGGGCGAGCCCCGATTGGTCGGCTTCACCGGCTTCGGCGCCCTGGGCGGCGGCAATGTCGCCGTGCGGACCGGGGGCGATGCCGGCGTGATCGACGGCATGGGCGATGCCATCAAACCGGTCAGCCAGGGCTTGACGGTCGCCGCAGGCGGCTCGGGCCGCGTTACCGCCGATGGCCGGTTGATCCAGACCGGCGGCGGGGACGTGAGCATCCGGATCGGCGGTGCGCTCAACCCGCTCGATCCCAACGTCAATCCCAGCAGTTCCTATGTATTGACCTTCGTACGCGGTGCTACGCTGGCAGCTAACCTCAACGGCGTGCTGACCAATGTGCGCGGTGCCATCGATGTGAGCGCCGGTTCCATCGGCCGCATCGATCTCGGCTATGGCGTCAGCGCACCCTCGTACACGGCCGATCCACGCGCGCCCGATCCCAACGCGGCCAATGGCGGCCGCTCGAACGGCGGACCACTGGTGCTGGCGGGCGACACCGCCGTGTCCTTCACCTCGCGCGGCGATCTGGTGCTGTCGAGCGTCGAGGATCCCGGCCGCACGGCACAGCAGAACACCACGCCCTACGGCATCGCGTCCAACGGCGTGACGACACCCTACAAGGGCGGCGGCTACAGCTGGTTCACGCTGTGGACCGATCGCACGGCGGTCGATCTGTTTGCCGCTGGCGGCAACCTCACGCCCACCACCGTCGGCGTGAACAACATCAATGCCAACAGGAATGGGGGCGACTATCCCGCGATACTGCGAGCCGTGGCGGCCGAAGGGGGCATCTACTACGGTGCGCAGCTTTACGACGTCGGCAATTCTTACACGACCTCGCTGATGCTGGCGCCGTCACCGCGCGGGCAACTGGAAATCCTCGCGCGCAATTCGATCCAAACGCTTGGCATGCCGATCAACATGTCGGGTGCCGGCATGGGCGTACTGCCGACGCCGCTCAAGGCGGCCTTCATGGGATCTCCGACCGAGTCTGGCGGCGCGCTGTTCACGAACATCAGCGTGGATGGCGCAGGCCTTCACTATGGCTTGCCGCTGTACGCCTTCGGTCCCAATACGGTGACGGGAAATCTTCACGCCGGTGACTATGAGCCGCAGCGCTTCTATGCGGTCGATGGCGACATCATCGGGCTAAGAACCGGCGAGGTGCTGGATTTCACCAACAACGGAAATCACGTTTCGAACAAGCCGGTCAATCAGTGGAATGTCGCGGCCAAGCCGGTCTGGATCATGGCAGGGCGCGACATCGTGGGTGCCGGTGCACAACCTGGAAACGACAATAACGGCAAGCCCCTCTATCCCGCCGGCAACTATGGCGCGGCATCCTCGGGCAACCTCATCTACCACCCCGATGCCACCGATGTGTCAGTGGTACGCGCGGGACGCGACATCCTTCAAGCCAACTTCCAGGTGGCGGGGCCAGGCACGCTGGAGATCTCGGCAGGCCGCAATTTCTACCAGGGCGACAAGGGCTCGATCGCCAGCATCGGTCCGGTCGCCAGCGGGGACAGCCGTCCCGGCGCGTCCATCGTGGCCATGGCCGGTGTCGGGTCCAATGGTCCGGACTATGCGGCGCTCAAACGCTACCTCGACCCCGCCAACCGGTTGCCAGCCGCCACGCCGCTGGACGGCTCGGGCAAGGTCGCCAGGACCTACGAAGGCGAATTGGCTGCATGGCTCACGGAGCGCTACGGTTATGCGGGCACCGGTGCCGAGGCCCTGGCTTATTTCAATGCACTCGCACCCGAGCAGCAAAGCGTGTTCCTGCGTGAGGTCTACTACGCCGAACTGAAGGCCGGCGGGCGCGAGTACAACGATCCCGACAGCCGGCGCTATGGCAGCTACCTGCGCGGGCGCAACGCCATCGCGGCGCTGTTCCCCGAGCGCGATGCCCAGGGCGGCAAGATCGCGCGCACGGGGGACATCACGATGTTCGGCGGCTCAGGCATCCGCACGCTGTTCGGCGGCGGCATCCAGATGCTGGCGCCGGCAGGCCAGATCGTAGCGGGCGTGCAGGGCACGGTACCCCCGGCATCCTCTGGCATCGTCACGCAAGGCGCGGGCGACATCGATCTGTACTCCAAGGGCAGCGTGCTGCTGGGCCTGTCGCGCATCATGACCACCTTCGGCGGCAGCATCCTGGCGTGGTCGGCCGAAGGCGACATCAACGCGGGGCGGGGCTCCAAGACGACGGTGGTCTACACGCCGCCCAAGCGGGTGTACGACGACTACGGCAACGTGAAGCTGTCTTCGCAGACGCCATCGTCGGGCGCCGGTATCGCCACGCTGGCGCCGATTGCCGACGTGCCGGCCGGCGATGTGGACCTGTACGCCCCGCTGGGCACGATCGATGCCGGCGAGGCGGGCATCCGCTTCTCGGGCAACATCAACCTGGCGGCGCTGCAGATCGTCAACGCGGCCAATATCGTGGGGCAGGGCAAGGCAACGGGCCTGCCGACGATCGCGGCGGTGAACGTCGGTGCGCTGACCAATGCGAGCGCGGCCGCGGCGCAGGCGGCGACGGCGGCGCAGGACGCAACGCAGCGCGATCGCGCCGCGGCCCGTCAGAATCTGCCATCCATCTTCACGGTGCGGGTACTGGGCTTTGGCAACGAGCAATCGCCGCCTACTGAAGGCGAGCAGAGAAACGTGCCGCCGCGTTCCGGGCAGCTCGGCCACATCCCCTACGACGCAACGAGTCCGGTGCAGTTCGTGGGCGTCGGCGGGGACTTCGATGTCAGGCAGGTAGCGCGTCTGACCCCGGAGCAGCGCCGCCAGTTGCAGCAAGACCGCTAGGGCGGGTATCGGACGTGCCTTTCCCGGCCTGTCGCCGCACTCGCGAGACAGGGCTTGGGATCGCTTCGCCCTTGATTCAGGCATGGCTTGCTATTGCAACCGCTTGCCTGTCGTCGGGATGTCATCGGGGCGGCAACGTCCGCTTTCGGTGCCGGTCATGCGGCAGGCTTTGTCGATATGGAAGATGGAGGCAGATCCGTCATGGACCTGAATAACGAATCCTGCGTGGAGGGGGGCGACGCGGTTGCCGACGCAGCCGGCGCCACCGCCGTCGAGGGCAACCGCGGCGTGATGCTGCGCGAGTTCCTGGTGACGAACTATGACCGCCTGCACCGCCGGCTCCTGCGCCATCTGCGGTGTCCCGATCTGGCCAGCGAGTCCCTGCACGATGCCTGGCTGCAACTAGGCAACCGGAGGGTCTGCGCGCAGATCCAGAGTCCCGAGGCCTATGTGTACCGCGTGGCCCGCAACCAGGCGGTGGACCGCCTCCGCGCCGACCGGTCGTGGCAATATACCGGTGACGCCGACACCGAGCTGGAGTACATCGTGGACGCCGCGCCCGGTCCGGCCACCATTGCCGAGGCCCGCTCCGATCTTGTGGCGGTGGTCGATGCCCTTGGGCGCTTGCCGTATCGCCATCAGGCGGTCCTGGTCGCGCTGCGCGTCGAGGAGCAGACCCGCCAGGAGGTGGCGGCCTTTCATCGCCTGTCGATGCGCCGCGTTGACAATATGCTGAGGCGGGCCCTGGACCTGTGCGCCGAGGGTACTGGACGGACCGTGACGGCGGGCGCGAACGCGTCCCGCTGTGCGTTGCCGCGATGGCGGATCAAGCGGGGCGCCGCCGGCGTCGCGATCTCTCCGGTAGAGTAGCCACGAGATGAAGGTCGGCCGCGGCTGGGTTTGAGGGGCTGTGGTGCCATGTCTAACTGCCAAAGCGCTCTCGGTTTGCATGCGCCAGCTCGACAATTGAGTTGCAGCAGACACTACAGCGCATCGATACGTAACCAAAACCGATCTTCCGAATCCGCCCCGCCGTGTTGCCTTCGACAGCACGGTCATCCAGCGCCGCACAATCCGTGCACGTCAGGCGTTGAATGGATGCAATCTTTGCTCGCCGTCATCTTTGTCTGCCGTTCCATATGTTCGCTTTCCAAATCCGATTATTGAGTTGTCTCTGCAGCGAGTCTAAAAGAAAGAGGGCTATGAGGACTGGCGTCGCCACAAACAGAAACCCCACACTCGAACGGTGTGGGGTTTGTCAGAGAGCTGCCGGCATTGCACCGGCAGCTACTGCATCAATCCGCGCGTATCAGCGGCCGGCCTTGCCCGAGCAGGCCGTGGCGTTGCCCAGGTTCAGGTTCTTGCTGCTGTTGTTGGTCAGCAGGTTGTCGCGGACCGCGGTAACGATGGTGATCGGCAGCTTAACGAAGCCGTTGCCTTCGATACGCGACGTATTGTCGTTGACGCCGCTATAGGTGTAGTGACGGTCCAGGAAACCCAGGATCTTGCTCAGCACGCTGCTGTTGCTGTAGCACGTCACGTGGTCGAGGAAGGTCAAGCCCGAGATCGGGTAGCCGTCGGACGGGTTGGCGACAGTCGGAGCCCAGCTAACCGGGTCGGCGAGATTGAGGCCCAGCGTCAGGTTGGTCAGAGCCAACGCGGTGTTGGCGGATGAGGGCGTGTAGCGTACGAGGCTGTTCTTGTTGCGCAGCATTGCAGCCATCAGATTCTTCGTAGCCGCGGTCGAAGTCGGTGCTAGTGTCGTGTTGATGTATGCCGGGCTGAGGTAGCCGATGACGTTGGTGCCTGCATCGACCGCATCACGTACACCGGCGCTCAGGTTGGCGGCAGAGAAGCGCAGCTTCGCCGACGCGGAAAGGAGATTCACCACGTTCGAGAAGCTGGTGGTGACTGGGAAGGCCACATCCGAGTTGCCGGTGGCACCGGTGGTGCAAACCGCGTTCAGATGGCGCGTGAAGATCTCGGTGGTGCCGCTGCTGTCGCCGCGGTACACGACGTTGATCGGCGAGTTCGGTAGCGAGGCGAGCACCTGGTTCCACGTGCTCAACTTGCCGGAGAAGATGCCGCACAACTGGTTGGTGTTCAGCGTCAGCGCGCTGGCGCCCGTGATCTTGAAGGGAATACCGACGGCGGTGCCAACCGACGGCATTTGCACCACGGCGCCGTCGATGGCGAAACGGTTCATCATGAAGGTGCTAAGTTCGATCGACGACAGCACGGAATTGCTGCCGGCGAAGTGAACCACAGCATCGTTGCGCGGCGGCGAGTAGGTGTCGTTGAAGGCGGTCGCCACGTTGGTCAGCAGGGCCATCTTGCCGGCGCCGCTGCCGGTGGAGGCGTACAGGTAATCCGGAGCAAAGGCGCCGATTTCAGCTTTGTACAGGAACTCGGGCGCCGATGCGCCGCCGCCGACCACGTTCTGGGCCATGGCCGACGAGGCCGAGAAAGCGACGGCCAGGCAGGCCGCGTTGATCAGTGCGTGCGTCAGTTTCACAGTGCAACTCCCGTTGATTGGGTGCATAGCGTTGATGTCGATGCATGGCCGCCATTGGTGGCCACTCGAGTGCTTGGACGGATTGGCTCGTGTGGTGACGATAGGCTTGAATTTGCGCGGCTTTCTGGCGGAATGCAGATGTATCATTATCTTGCTGTCGTCTGCCGCCAACACCAATCGCCATGTACGGAAACGTAGAGATTGGCCCGGCGATACGCCGGGCCAATCCTGTCTGCCGGCATTGCACCGGCAGCTACTGCATCAATCCGCGCGTATCAGCGGCCGGCCTTGCCCGAGCAGGCCGTGGCGTTGCCCAGGTTCAGGTTATTGCCGCTGTTGTTGGTCAGAAGGTTGTCGCGGATCGCGGTAACGATGGTGCTCGGCAGCTTGGCGAAGCCGTTGCCTTCGATACGCGACGTGTTGTCGTTGACGCCGCTATAGGTGTAGTGACGGTCCAGGAAGCCCAGGATCTTGCTCAGCACGCTGCTGTTGCTGTAGCACGTCACGTGATCGAGGAAGGTCACGCCCGAGATCGGGTAACCACTGGCCGGATTGGCGGCCGTCGGGGCCCAGCTATTCGGGTCGGCGAGGTTGGTGCCCAGCGTCAGACCAGCCAGGGCCAGCGTGGTGTTGGCGGAATTGGGCGCGTAGAACGTGCTGTTGTTCTTGTTGCGCAGCAATGCGGCCTTCAGGTTCTTCGTGGCGGCGGTCGACGACGGCGCCAGCGTCAGATTGATGTAGTCCGGGCTGAGATAGCCGATGACGTTGGTGCCTGCATCGACAGCGTCACGCACGCCGGCGCTCAGGTTTGCGGCGGCGAAGCGCAACTTCGCGGACGCCGAAAGCAGATTCACCACGTTCGAGAAGCTGGTGGTCACCGGGAAGGCCACATCCGAGTTGCCGGTGGCACCGGTGGTGCAAACCGCGTTCAGGTGGCGCGTGAAGATCTCGGTGGTGCCGCTGCTGTCGCCGCGGTACACGACGTTGATCGGCGAGTTCGGCAGCGAGGCGAGCACCTGGTTCCACGTGCTCAGCTTGCCGGAGAAGATGCCGCACAGCTGATCGGTGCTCAGCGTCAGCGCGCTGGCACCCGTGATCTTGAAGGGAATGCCGACGGCGGTGCCGACGGACGGCATCTGCACCAGATTGCCGTCAGTGCCCGCGCGGGTGTAGCCGCTGATGTCCGTCGACGACAGCACGGAATCGCTGCCGGCGAAATGAACCACCGCGTCGGTGCGCGGCGGCGTGTAGGTGTTGTTGAAGGCGGTCGCCACGTTGGTCAGCAGGGCCGTCTTGCCGGCACCGCTGCCGGTGGAGGCGTACAGATAGTCCGGAGCAAAGGCGCCGATTTCCGCCTTGTACAGGTACTCGGGCAGCGATGCGCCGCCGCCGACCACGTTTTGGGCCATGGCCGACGAGGCCGAGAATGCGACGGCCAGGCAGGCCGCGTTGATCAGTGCGTGCTTCAGTTTCACAGTGCAACTCCCGTTGATTGGGTGGAAAGCATTGATGGATCGATGCATGACTTCACTTGCCGCGGGCGCCGTTTGGACGGTGCTGAAGAGATCGCCGCCCGCCAGGAGATTGTTGGCTTGCGGGATGAAGAAGGCGGGTTGAAACGGTGAAGAGACGACGACGCTGGCTCATGCAGTTTCGTCATTTGGCGAGCGGGTAACAGCGCGTGCCGGATATGAAGCGCGTTCGTTGTCGTGGCGCGCGGCATGTGCGTATCGCTATGGCTGCGAGGCAGGCCTTGTAGTTCCTCGGCGCTCATGGAATTGCGGAGGCACTGCGCCGGATGCTGCCGGGGCTCCGATACTCTCCGCACGGACGCGATCTTCGCAGATTTCGTCACGGGTGTGCAAATCTTGCTTTGTAAATTGGCGACGACGCGGCCGATACGAGCCGCCGGATACAGGGTGCTTTTGGAGGTAGGGGTAGCGGCCGCGCCTTTGCGAATCGCGTTGCGCCATGCACCGGGGCATTCGGGGAGCGCTGCGGGCACTCTGGCATAGAGGTCCGTTCAATGAAGCTGGCATTGCATCCAAACGAGGCGCGCATGATCACCGTGCAGTCGTATCTGGACGAGTTTGGCGATGGACTGGCGCCCGGCCGTTTGCCGCAGGCGCGTTGTCCGATCTGTCATCGGCCGCTGCTGCTGATCGCCGCGCGCAGCGCGCGCATCCGACCGCGCTTTAGCCACGATACGCACAAGCGCGCGCGTTGTCCGCTGGTGCGCAATGGCGATTCGCCCGAGGAGATCACGGTAGCGGCGCAGCCCGACAGCCTGCTGGCGGAGCGGAATCTCAACCGGTTCCTGGGCAAATGGCAGTGGCACCTGGACTTGATGCGCCACGCGCATTGTGTGCCTTCGCTGACGATACATCGCTTTATTTCCCTGATCGATGTGGCGACGCATCGCAATCTCTGGGCCTATCCGGACCTGCGCGAGGAGTGCGTGCCGTTCGTGCTGCTCTCCTACGCGGGTTTCATGCGCGGCGAGCGTGGCTATCGCACCGGCGGCAGCTGGGTGCGCTTCTGGTTCGACGCCAGCGTGCGCGATGTGAGCGATCTGCATGTGCCGCGCCCGCACCCGCCGCTTTTTTTCCGCACGCACTATGCGCGGCCGCGCGCCACTCCGCTGCCTGCGCAGCACCATCTCTTCCATATCGAGGAGGTGAGCCTGGCGCCGGGTTTTCTCGACAGGCCTGTGCCGCAGGTATCCGTGACCGATATGGAGGCATTCTGGGCACGCCTGGCGCGCCGGCGGTCATGAGGCGGGCGCAGCGGGGGGCGGCGGTGGTCACGGCGCTGTTGATCGTCGCGCTGGCCACCACGCTGGTGGCCACCATGTTCGCGCAGCAGCAGGCGGCCACGCGCTCGGTGGAGGCGCATCGCCTGCGCGCGCAAGGGGAGGCCATGCAGGGCATCGTGGTGGAGCGGGCGCGGCTGTTGCTGCGCGACAGCAGCCGCACGGCGTCCGTCGACCACTTGCGCCAGCGCTGGGCGCAACCGTTGCCGCCCACGCGCGTGGCGGCGTTGCTGGGGCCGCAGGCCGCGCGGCTGGCCGGCTTCGCCGACAGCGGCCAGGCGATGACGATCGGCTCGCGCGTGCTGGATGCGCAGGCGCGCTTCAACCTGGCCACGCTGATCGCGCCGGCGGAAGCGGGCAGGCCGGCCAGCGTGCGTGCCAGCGGCGTCGCCTTGTACCAGCGGCTGTTGACCTCCTTGTCGCTGAATCCGTCGCTGGCATCGGTGACGGCCGCCTACGTGTTGAAGAGCCTGTCGGGCACCGGCGGGGGAGGGCAGCCGTTGCCGCTTGCCCGGATGGCGGACCTGCTCGCCATTCCCGGCTACACGCCCGATGCGGTGCGCGCGCTGATGCCCTATGTGGCGATCCTGCCGGTGCCGACCTCGGTCAACCTGAACACCGCCGGCGCCCAGGTGCTGGCGGCGGCGATTCCCGGTCTCACCGTGTCGCAGGCCGGTGCCCTGGTGGCGGACCGGGAGCGGGCGCATTTCCGCGATGTGGGTGACCTGAGCATCCGGCTCAAGGCGATTGCGCCTGGATTGCCGGAGCCGCAGGGCTTGCTGCTGGAGACGCGCAGCCAGTATTTTCTGGTGGAGGGGGAGTTGCGCAACGAGCGGGCCCGGCTGCGGCTGGAGGCCCTGGTGCGGCGCGACGGGATTGGCGAGGCGGTGCGCACGCAGGTGGTGTGGTCCGCCGATCCCGCCACGCAGGAGCTGGAGTGATGCGCGGGCCGTGCTGCATCGGCCTGGCGCTGCTGGCGGCGGCAGGCGCGCCGGCGCGTGCGGATTGCTTCGAAGGCGCGGGCGTCTACCACGGCGTGAACCCGGTGATCCTGCGCGCGATCGCGTGGCAGGAGTCGCGTTTCCGGCCCGATGCGGTCAACCGCAATGCCAACCAGTCGGTGGACATGGGGCTGATGCAGATCAACTCCATCCACCTGCCGGAGCTGAAGCGCTATGGCGTCGACGCAAAGACGCTATACGACGGCTGTGCCAGCATCTATGTCGGGGCATGGCACCTGCGCCGGAAAATGAACAAGTACGGCAACAGCTGGGCGGCAGTCGGCGCCTACCATTCCGAGACGCCGGCGCTGCGGGATGGCTACGCGGCCTCGATTGTGGCGATTATCCGCAAATGGTCCGCGCAGCCCGGCGGCGCGCAATGGCGCCCGCCGGCAGACTGAACCGGCCCCCGCCACGGCTAGCGGTTGCCTTTGCCGGGCGGCGCCAGTTCCGCATTCAGCGCGACCTGCCCCGCTTGCGCGCCGGGCAGCGCCTTTGCCTCCAGTTGCACGGGCTTGATGCCATATTCCCTTCGCACGGCTTCCAGCCATTGCATCCATGCGTGGAAGGAGGCGCGGGGCACCTGGACCCGCAGCGTGTCGTCCCCAGGCTCCACGCTGGCGCCCGCGATGCCGTGCTGCATCAGCGACGCCGCCAGTGCGGCCTTCCATTCGGCGGGGCGGTGCGCGGGTGGATCGGGCAGCGCGCGCAAGGTGGCGGCCTGGGCGCCAAGCGCCTGCATTTGCACGGCCTGTTCGCGCTGGCGCGGCAAGTCGCGCTCGAGGCTTGCGATGGCGTTGGCCGCCGGCTCCCAGCCGCCCAGCCAGCCGGCGGTGGCGCCGACCACCAGCGCGCACAGCAGCAGCGCGCGCCGCTCGCGCGGGGCGCGCGCCAGCCAGGCGGCGCGTGCCCGTGCCAGGTGCGGGGAAGCGTGGTCAGCAAGCCCGCGCAATCGTTCACGGGGCGATGTGGCGCGATCACGTGCTGCGGCAGCCGATCCGGGCGGATCGAAGGCATCGCGGGACGTGCCTGCCGCAGCGGCGGTCGGGTTGCGGGCGCCAGGGTTGGCCGGCAGCATGGCAAGCCGCTTGTCGTCGGCGGGGGTGTTCATGTGCGGCTCCTCAGGATCCATTGGCCGTCTTCCACGCGCGCGCTGAGGCCGGCGTTTTCAAGGCGGGTGCGCAGCGCCTGCGCGTCGATCCGGATGTCGTTTCCGGAGGCGCTGCCAAAGCGCACGCGCAGGCTGCGCTCGCGGTAGTCCAGCTCGCTGACCGCGGTGAGCGGCACCGGCGCCAGCGCCTGCGCGAAGCGGTCGGCCAGCACGGCGAAGTCGCCGGGCGCGGGCTGGCCCTTGGCCTGGCGCAGCAGATCCAGTTGCTGCCGCATCTGTGCCGGCGCGTCGACGATGGGGCTGGCCTTGGGGAAGTGCTCGCGCAGCACGCCGTTCATGGATGCTGCCAGGGCATTGTGCTGGCGCTGCAGGGTCCACCATTGCGCATTGACGCCGGCCAGGCAGAGCAGGACGGCGGCCAGCGCCAGACTGAGCGGCCACGCGAGCGATGCCGTGCCGGGCGCGCCCCCGCGGCTGTTGGCCGCCAGCGCGAACTGGCAGGCATCCATCTGCGGGAGCGCGCGCGCGCCGGCAATCCACAGCGGCCAGCCGGCGGCCCGTGCCTCGCGCCCGGCGGGGAGTTGCGACAGCAGCGTCTCGCCGGCGTACAGCGCGGCGCCGGCCAGCGGGCCGCGCAGCCAGGCGAGGGCTTCGTCGGGCGCGAGGACGATCCCATAAGCGCCGTCGTCGGGCTGGCGTACGGTGAGCAGCCAGCAAGGATGGTGCGCCTCGGAGCCGGCAGCGGGCGCGTTGTCGGCGCCGGCTTCGGTGGCCGCGGCTGGCGGCACGGCGGCAGGCGCTGGCTCCACCGCGACAGCGCCTGCCGCGTGGCCGCTGGCCGGCAGGCATAGCGCCGCCGGCAGCAGGCGCAGGCGCCGCCGGCCAAAGGCCTCCAGCAGCAGGCCCAGCCAGGCGGCGCCGGTGACCGCGAGCGTGGCCTGGCCATCGGGATGACGTGCCAGCACGGCGATATGGCAGTGTTCGGCGTCGCGGATCAGGTGCTCCTCGACCAGTCCCGGCAGGGTCTCGCGCAGGCGCGTCCCGGCAACGGCCGGAAGCGGTACGCGCAACAGCAGGACATCGCGCGGGTCGGCCAGGAGTACCGTTTCGCGCGCTGGCGGCAGCTCCGCGGCCACGGCGTGGCCGCTCCGCAGCAGTTGGCCTTCGGCGTTGGCGACGGCGTAGGGCAGCGCGTAGCGCCCCGGATCCGGCAGGCTGGCCCCGGGGCGTGCGGACGATAGCGGCGCGGGACAGGCGGGCAGGCGGACGTAGCAGGTGGCGGCGGACTCGGTCATGGGCTCGGTGCTCGCGGCGGCGGTGGCAGGCGTAGAGGGATTGGGGGGAGGGCAGGCGGCCTATGGGCCGGGCGCCAGGACACGGCGGTAGGCCGTAGGGGCGGCGCCTGCCAGTACCACGATCTCCAGGCCGGATACGCGGTTGAGCGGCAGCGCCGGGGCCGTGCCGGCCAATAGGGGCGGCGGGCGGACGCCCCCGTCCCGCGCGGCCCAACCCGCGCCGGACATGCTGCCGGTGTTTTCGCCAGGATCGATCCAGCCACGTATGCGCAGGCTGGCGGCGCGCTCCAGCAGCGGCTGCCGTTGCGCGGGGGTGGCATCGAGCGCGGCGCGCGCGCCTTCGCGGCTGGACAGCGGGGCGGAGAGGCTGCGCCAGAGGATGCCGTCGGCGACGCGGTAGCCCACCACCTGCCAGCGCGTGGGCTGGCCGGGCTGGCGCAGGGCGCGCACGATGCGCAGCTGCGCGCCGTCGAACTGGATCGCGCCGGCGCCCAGCTGCGCGTCGGGCACGGCTTCGGCGAGGTCGTAGCCGAGCTGCGCGAACAGGCGGTCCAGTGCGCGCGTATCCGCCATGCTGTCGCCCACGGCATGCTGGCTGCGGATGATGCCGTCGAGCGAGCGCCAGGAGACCACCGCGATGATGGCGAGGATGGCGATGGCGATGATCATCTCCATCAGCGTGAAGCCGCGGCGCGGGCGCGCGCGGCCGCGCCTACCGCCCTGGGCGCGAGCCATCGGTCATCACCGTTGCGAGCTGGGCCAGCCGCGTGCCCGCGTCGTCGTTGCCGTTGCCTTCGGGGTTGCGGTAGACCGAGATCACCACCAGCCGCAGCAGCGGGTCGGCGGTGCCGCTGACGATTTCCTCGCAGCGCAGCGCCACCCGGCCCTGGTCGCAGGCAAAGCGGCGCGTGCCGGGTTCCGGCCAGCGCCTGAGCAGGCGCAGCTCGGCCAGGCGGTTGGCCGCGCTCCATTCGGCCACGGTGCGCGCGCGCAGGCTGTCGCTGGTGTCGGCCAGCAGCCCCGCCGCGCGCAGGCAGGCGCCCAGCGCGACGGCGACGATGGTCAGCGCGACCAGGACCTCGATCAGTGTGAACCCCGTTGCCGGCATGGGCGGCGGCGCCGTCGGCGTTCGCTTACTGCACCACATAGCGGCCCGGCGCGGTGGTGAGGATGCTGGCACGCGCGCCATCGCGCTCCAGCGTGATGGTGAGCGTGGGTTCCACCGGTTCGCGTCCAAGCACGACCCTGACCGCGCCTGCCTGCGGCGCGGCATCCGGCTGGGCGACGATCAGCGCCGAAAGCGGCGCCCCCCAGTTGCCGGCGTGCAGCATCTCATCGCGCAGGGGCTGCCAGCGTTCGCCGTCGCGCAACAGGAAGCGGTAGCCCCGCGGCGTTGCCTCCCACGCGATGGGCTGCGCGCGCAGCCTGGCCTCCTCGTGCGCATTCTGCAGCAGCGGGATCAAGCGCTGGGCCTGCTGTTCCAGCAGGTTGCGCGGGCTGGGCTGCGCATTCACCACGACAAGCCCGCTGACGATGCCGATGATGACCACGACCACCATCATCTCCAGCAGGGTGAAGCCGCGCACGGTCCGGCGGACCCGCGGGCGGGCGATGACGCGGCTGCCTGCCATGGGGCTCACGGCGCGGCCTATTCCCATGAGCCGATGTCGGCGTCGTTCCCGGCGCCATTGGGCTGGCCATCGGCGCCGAAGCTGAAGATGTCGATCTCGCCCCGTACGCCGGGATTCATGAACTGGTATGGATGGCCCCAGGGGTCCTTGGGCAGCTTCTCCAGGTATCCGCCGCCTTTCCAGTTGGCAGGCACCGGCTCTACCGCAGGCCGGGCGATCAGCGCCTGCAGCCCCTGATCGCTGGTGGGGTAGCGGGCGTTGTCGAGCCGGTACAGCTTCAGCGCCTGCATGATCGAGGCGATATCCTGGCGGGCCGCCACGCGGCGCGCCTCGTCCGGCCGGCTCATGATCTTGGGCACCACCAGCGCCGCCAGCACGCCGAGGATGACGATGACCACCATGATTTCGATGAGAGTGAAGCCGGCGGCGGAACGTGTCCGCATTGCCGTTGGCGCCTTGGGCGAATTCATCGTAGTTTCCGCAAGAAGTCTGTCATGCGTACGCGGTACAACAGCGGCTGGGGCCATGTACCGGAACGGGCCAGGGTGATTCTGTCGAAAGCGTGGGGCAAGCCGGTTACGCGCCCTGCGCGGGTTTTGACACCAAAATTTCATATGAGAGGCTTGCCGCCATGATCCAGCCGAACATCCCGCGCTTGCCCGGCGCAGCACGCCTGGCCCGCCTTGCGCATGCGGCGGTCTGGCGCGGGCGGCTTCTTACCGCGGCCTGCGCCCTGGCCTGCCTGGTGGTGGCGGGATACTGGGCGATGCGCTTGCACGCTGCCCGGCAAGCGGGCGCGCCGCCGGCCAGGCCCGTGGCGGCGCCGCTGGTATCGGGGGAGGGCGCGCGGCTGTTCGGCGCTCGCCCGGCCGAGGATAGCGACCTGCCGGTGATCGTCAGCGGCGTCATTCGTGCCGGCAGCGATGGCGGAATGGCGGGCGGCGCCGCCGTGCTGGCGGTGGATGGCAAGCCGCCGCGGCTGGTCGTGGTCGGACGCGAAGCAGCGCCGGGCCTGGTGCTCGTGGCCGTTGGCGAGCGCCTGGCCGTGCTGTCGCGCAACGGTGTGCGGCGGGAGGTGCGGATGGTGGCACCGGCGAGGGTGCCGGTACTGGCGTTCACGGCGGGCGGGCGCGAGCGGGATGGCGGCGTGCCCGCCGTTGCGAGCAATGTGGCGCGGGCGGGCTCGAGCGCCGCCGTCAAATAGCCGGTTGGCTTCCGCCTCCTGCCCGCAACCTTGACACAATGCAAACCGGCGCCAGATTCTTTTAATCGCCGGGGAGTACCGGCGGTAGAATGATTCCCGTGCGTGCCGGCGCGTTCAGGATTTTCTCCCGATATTCCTGCTGCCGCGCGAGATGCTGGCCGACAGGGGTTGTCCACGTTTTCGCCCGGTTTTCTCACCCGGTTGCGCAACGCTCCCGGGCGGTTTATGCGCGATGCGCGGTCATGGAGCGCGGCCATCCGTTCCTGCGGTGGCTACCCGCTTTCAGAGAGGGTGGCATCCCGATGTGGGGTAGTGAATCGGGATGATTTGTGCTAGAACTCGTCCGGACAAGCAGGAGCCGTTTGCCGGAAAGCCTGCGTCGGCAGGAACCCTGCGGATAACTTTGCCGTCATGCGGCCAAGGTTAGGCAATGGGGAGCATATTTGATCTCCGCCATGTGCCCCACCCGGGTGGAAGTCAAAATCAGAAAAGGAAAATCTCCGAATGGAGAAGCGTCGCCATATTCTGTTTCGCGCCCACATCAAAGAGTTCGTGTTACCGCCGATCAGCGATGGGCTTGTGCTGGGGCGCCGGTCTCCAATCGGGCATGTGGCGGTTGGCCGGGCACTCGATCTCCTGTCCACGACACCGTTCGAGCATGTCGAACTGGACGACGACGTGATCGCCGATCTGCTGGTGCGTCGCGCCATTCTGCGCAAGGTGCCCATTCATCAATTGAAGGCTTTCGTGCTTGAGGAGATCAAGCCTACGATGGGCGTGGAAGAAATCATCCACTTCAGCCTTGAAATCGAAATCATCCTTGACCATAAGCTAACGTAATGACCGGACTGCAGGCTAAGGATTGCATCGACCCATGCGGCTGGCCGGTGGATGCCTATCAGCGGTATCGCGATATTCGCGAGAGCCTGCCGGGAAGCGTCCGCGTGTTCCCGGTATTCGCGGAGACGGGCACATTCCAGGGGCTGGTGACGGATCGGCAGGCCATGCTGTTCCCGGGGAGAATATTCGCGGACCTGCTGGTGCGGCGCATGCCGGCACCCCTGCACCCGGACGATGAGCCGGTTCGCGCGCTGCACCGGATGCGCGAAGAGAAGCTGGACTACCTTGCCATTGTCGACGCCCATGGCGCCTACGTCGGTGTCATCTCGATGCAGAGTGTCCTGCTTGCGTTGTCGCAACGCGAGGAAGCGCATCATCTGGAGCGGGAATCGCTGATCGATCAGTTGCAAGGCGAACTGGTCAATCGCCGCATCGCCGCCGACATCGTCGAGTCCGCCAGCGACGGCGTGATGGTGACAGACCAGGCGTTGAAGATCCTGCTGGTCAATCGGGCTTTCCTGGAGATGACCGGGTATCCCGAGGACAGCATGCTGGGCCGCCGGCCCGGATTTCTCCAGTCGCGCCGGCACAATTCCGCTTTGTTCCGGGACATGCTGTCGGCCGTCGGCAGGGATGGCCAATGGGAAGGCGAGGTATGGCTGCGCCGCGCCGACGGCTCGATCTGCCCCGGCTGGGCCACGATCAAGAGCGTCGTCTGCGATATCGCGGGAAGCCGGAACTATGTCGTCATGTTCTCCGATATCGACCGGCGCGAAAGCCTTCGTGCCCAGTACCTGAGCCTTGCCTATTACGATTCCCTGACCGGATTGCCGAATCGGCAGCTGTTTCAGAACAGGCTCGACCACGCGATCGAGCATGCGCGCCGCAACGGGGTTGGCTTCTCATTGCTGTTTCTTGATCTCAACCATTTCAAGGACGTCAACGATGCACTGGGCCACACTGTCGGCGACCGGCTCCTGAAACACGTGGCGGAGCGGTTCAAATCGCTGGTGCGCGACGTCGACACCGTGGCGCGCCTGGGTGGAGACGAATTCACGTTCATTCTCCACGGGACCGTGGAACCGGCGCATGTCACGGGCCTGGCGAAGCGCATCTTCAGGGCGCTGGCTGCACCGGTCGTGCTGGACGGCATGCAGATCTACGCGTCCGCAAGTATCGGTGTCAGCCGCTACCCCGTGGACGGTACCACGGCGGAAGCCATTGTCATGAATGCCGATGCGGCCATGTACAAGGCGAAGGACGAGGGCAACGGGGTGTGCCGTTTCTACTCGACGGCATTCCACGACCGGCTTTCGGAACGGCTGGATATGACCAACGCGCTCCATCGCGCCCTGGAGCAGAACGAATTCTCGCTGGTCTGGCAGCCGCAGATCGCCCTCGCCGACGGGCGCGTGGTGGGTGCCGAGGTGTTGCTGAGATGGGCGCGCGATGGCAGCAGGATGATTTCCCCGGCGCTATTTATTCCCATTGCCGAAGAGACCAGCCTGATCGGCGCCATCGGCGAGTGGGTGCTGGAGGAAGCGTGCCGGCAGGCGAGGCAGCTGCGTGCGCTGATGCAAGACCGCGATTTCCGTATTGCCATCAATTTCTCCCCGGTGCAGTTGCGCTCGCACGGAGAGCAATCCGTGGCGGATGTGATCCGGTCGCATGGGCTGGACTGCGCCCGCTTCAAGATCGAGGTCACGGAGAACTCCATCTTCTCGTCGCAGGACGGCATGCTTGCCTTTGTCCGCGAGCTCGATGCCGCCGGCATCGCCATATCGATCGACGATTTTGGTACGGGCTACTGCAACCTGTCGGCCCTCAAGCATTTGCCGGTGCACGAGATCAAGATCGACCAGTCCTTCATCACGGACATGTCGACGTCCCCCAGCGATCGGCAAATCGTGATCGCGATGATCAAGATGGGCCATACGCTTGGCCTCCAGGTCGTCGCGGAGGGGGTGGAAGACGCCAGCCAGCTGGAATTGCTGAGGGAGCTTGGCTGCGACATCGGGCAGGGTTACCTGTTTGCCCGCCCGATGCCGCTGGATGAGCTTGTGGCGTTCCTGTCGTCCGCGCAGGCCGGGCGTGGCCCCGTGTCTGTTCCGGAGCAGGCGCAGACGTAGCGCGTTGCGCGGGTGAGGGGAACGCTCTGCGCGGACCGCAGCGATATGACGCCCGCGTCAGCGCACCATCTGGTTGATTTCCAGGATCGGCATCAGCACCGCAAGCACGATCATCAGCACCATCAGGCCCATGCCGAGGATCAGGGCGGGTTCGAGCAGGCCGGTGATGAACAGCGTGCGCCGCTCCAGCTGGCTGGCCTCGCCCTCGGCGGCGCGCTCGAGCATCTCGGGCAGCTTGCCGGTGGCTTCGCCGGAGCGGATGAGGTGGATCAGCACGGGGGGAAACTGGTTGGCGGAGGCCAGCGCGCGGGCCAGCGAAGTGCCCTCGCGCACGCGCGAGATGGCGTCTTCCACGTTTTCGCGCAGGGCCACGTTGTTGAGCGTTTCGCCGGCCGCCTGCAGGGCGCGCAGGATAGGCACGCCCGCACTGGTGAGAATCGCCAGGGTGCTGGCGAAGCGTGCCGTGTTGTAGCCGCGGACCAGCTTGCCCAGCAGCGGTGCGGTGAGCAGCCAGGCATGCCAGCGGTGGCGCGGGCCGGGCCAGGCGAGGATGCGGCGGACCAGCCACCAGGCGCCGATGCAGCCGAGCGCCGCCAGCCAGCCCCAGTCCCGCGCGAAGTCGCTGCAGGCGAGCATGACGGTCGTGATCGTCGGCAGTTTCTGCCTGGTGGTGGTGAACACGCCCACCACCTGCGGTACCACGTAGGTCAGCAGGAAGACGACGATGCCGAACGCGACCACGGTCACCACGGCAGGGTAGGTGAAGGCGAGCTTGATCTTCTGGGTCAGGGCATTGCGGTTCTCGATATAGTCCGCCAGCTTGGTCAGCACCACGTGAAGCTTGCCGCTATGCTCGCCGGCGGAAACCAGGGCTCGGTAAATGTCGGGGAAATCGCGCGGGTGCCGGGAGAGCGCCCCGGAGAACGACTGGCCGGAGACTACCTCGGCGCGGATCGCGCCGATGAGTTCGCGCACATAGGTGCGCTCCGCCTGGTCCGCCAGCGCGCCCAGCGCGTCGTTGAGCGGCAGGCCCGCGGTCAGCAGGCTTGCCACCTGGCGGGTAAAGATGGCCTGCTCCTGCGTGCCCAGGCGGCTGCCGAAGGCGCCCCGCCCGGCCGGCGCGGCGCTCACCACCATGACCTTGAGCGGGGTCAGGCCGCGCGCGCGGAGCAGCCCGCGCGCGGCGCGGTTGCCCTCGGCCTCGACCATGCCGCGATGGGTCTTGCCGCCGAAATCCACGGCTTCGTAGCGAAAAGCTGGCATGGCGGAATACTCCTCTCAATCCTTGCTGACGCGCAGCACTTCTTCCAGCGAAGTCAGGCCGGCATCGATCCAGCGCTGGCCGTCCTGGCGCATGGTGAGCATGCCGGCGGCAACGGCCGCAGCGCGGATGTCGGCATCCGCGCTGCGCTGGTGGATATGCCGGCGCACCTGGTCGTCGACCACCAGCAGTTCGTAGATGCCGGAGCGGCCCTGATATCCGGTGGGGCCGCAGCGGGCACAGCCGCGCGGGTGCCAGAGGCCGTCCTGTTCCCATTTGCACGCCGGGCACAGGCGCCGCACCAGCCGTTGCGCCAGCACCCCGAGCAGGCTGGAGGCCAGCAGGTAGGGCTCCACGCCCATATCCGTCAGCCGGGTGACCGCCGAGGCGGCGTCGTTGGTGTGCAGGGTGGCAAGCACGAGGTGGCCGGTGAGCGAGGCCTGGACGGCGATCTGCGCGGTTTCCAGGTCGCGGATCTCGCCGATCATGATGACGTCGGGGTCCTGGCGCAGGATGGCGCGCAGCGCCTTGCCGAAGGTCATGTCGATGCGTGCGTTGACCTGCGTCTGGCCGATGCCGTCGAGGTCGTACTCGATCGGGTCCTCGACCGTCATGATGTTGGTGGCGGCGGCATCCAGCCGCGACAGCGCGGCATACAGCGTGGTGGTCTTGCCCGAGCCGGTGGGCCCGGTGACCAGCACGATGCCGTGCGGCTGCTGGATCTGGCGGTCGAAGTGCCGCAGGGTGTCCGCGCTCATGCCGAGCCTGGCCAGGTCCAGCCGGCCGGCATCCTTGTCGAGCAGGCGCAGCACGGCCCGTTCTCCGTGCCCCGTGGGCAGGGTGGATACCCGCACGTCCACGGCCCGGCCGGCAACCCGTAGCGTGATGCGCCCGTCCTGTGGCAGGCGTTTCTCGGCGATGTCCAGTTGCGCCATGATCTTGATGCGGGAGATCAGCGCGCCGTGCAGCGCTTTGTTGGGCCGCACGATGTCGCGCATGGTGCCGTCCACGCGCTGCCGTACCACCGAACTCTGCTCGAAGGCCTCGATGTGGATGTCCGACGCGCCTTCGCGCGCGGCCTGCGTGAGCAGGGCGTTGATCATCCGGATGACCGGGGCATCGTCCTCGGCTTCCAGCAGGTCTTCGACGGCCGGCAGTTCCTGCATCAATCGCGACAGGTCGACTTCGCCTTCCACTTCGCCCACCACCTGGGCGGCGGAGCCTTCGTTGGCGGCATAGGCCTCCGACAAGGCCTGCTGCAGGGCTTGCGGGCTCAGCATGACAAGGCGGTCGATGCCGAATGTCCGGACGGCCTCGGCGATAGCCCGGGCAGGGGTGTCGGCGCACAGCCAGGCTTCGGGCACCGAACCGGGGCGCGGCACCACGAGCAGCCTGGCCGCGCGAGCCCAGGCATAGGGCACCAGGCGCGCACCAGTGGCGCGCCGCGCAGCAGGCCCGGCGGCCGGCGCGGGGAGCGTGCCAGGGGCGCCATGGTCCTGGCGTGCCGCGGGCGTGGCCATCATCCGCCTCGCTCGCCGGGGCTTGCGGCCTGGCCGCCGGTGCCGTGCCACCCCGGCGGCATCGACAGGCTGCTGCCGGTGGCGGGCGGACGGGCGGGAGGCGCCTCGCGGCGATTGCCTAGCGGCAGCGGCGTGCCGTCCGGCTGCCCGGACGCCGCCGGCAATTGGGGCGTGTCGTCATCGCGCACGAACCAATTGTCGCTCGGGTAGCGCGCCCCCTCGTTGCGCATATAGTCGTAGCGCGTCATCACGACATCGCGCGCGGATTCGGGCGTGCGCACGATGGTGGGCCGCAGGAACACCATCAGGTTGGTCTTGCGGCGCTGTTTGTTCTCGTAGCGGAACAACGCGCCCAGCAACGGCAGATCGCCCAGGCCGGGCACCTTGTCCACGCCTTCGTTGTAGGAGTCCTGCATCAGGCCGCCGAGCACGATGATGTCGCCGGTATCGACCATGACCGAGGTTTCCAGCGCACGCTTGTTGGTGGTGGGCCCGTTGTTGCCGCCAGCGGAGATCACATCCGACGTTTCCTGGTAGATCTGCAGCTTGACGCCATCCCCATCGGTGATCTGCGGGCGCACCCGCAAGGTCAGGCCCACGTCCTGGCGCTCGATGGTCTGGAATGGCGTCACGCTGGCCGCGCTGCCGGTCTGGGCGTAGGAGCCGGTGACGAAGGGCAGGTTCTGGCCGACCATGATGCGAGCCTCTTCGTTATCCAGCGTCATCAGGTTCGGTGTCGAGAGGATATTGACGCCTTTCTGCGTGCTGAGCGCGCGCAGCAGCGCATTGAGGCCGAGCTTGTTGCTGATGATGCCGACATTGAGCCCGCCCGCGCTGGCCACGTTTGCCGCCAGCGACGGCAGGATGCCGCCGCCGTTGACCGCGCCCGCGCCCACGGTGACGATGTTCTGCCCGCCGCTGCCGAGATTGGTGCCGCCGAACAGGCGCCCGTTCTGCACCTGCCACTGGATGCCCAGCTCGGCGGCGTTGTCCGAGGTGATCTCGACGATCATGGATTCGACGTAGACCTGGGCCCGCCTGGTGTCGAGTTCATCGATCAAGGCGCGCAGGTTGCGGTAGACCGGCTCCGAGGCCGTGATCAGCAGCGAGTTGGTGGCAGGGTCGGCCTGGATGGTGCCGCCGGTGGTGGGCGCGGCGGCCGCGCTGCCCTGGCTGGCGCCCATGCTGGCGCTGCCGAGGCCGCCGCTGGTGGCGGCGCCAGGCCCGCCGCCCAGGCTCCCGCCCGCGCTGCCGCCCGCGGGAAGGGGGGGCATCGAGGGGTAGGAGCCGCTGCTGGCTGCCGCCTGGCCGGTGCCGGTGGCGGCCGACATCGATAGCGTGGCGTCCGCCGCCACCAGTGCCCGCAGCGTTTGCGCCAGGGTGGTGGCGCTGGCATTCTTGAGCGGCACCATATACATATTGCCCGGACGGCTGGAGGGACGGTCCAGCTTGGCCGCCAGCGCCTTGGCCTGGTGCAGCCGCTCCGCGCTTGGTGCCCGGATCAGCAGCGTGTTGCTGCGCGGCTCTGCCACCACCGATACGCGCAGGCCGGCCTCGCCGCCACCGCCCGCGCCGCCGGCGGCGCTATTGCCTCCGGCGGCGCCCGGATCGAGCATGCGCTGCAGCAGCACGGCGACATCGCTGGCGATCACATGGCGCAGCGGCACCACCTCCACATCGCCGCCCGCCACGCCCTTGTCCACCGCGGCGATGATATCGGCGATGCGGCGTACATTGTCCGCGTAGTCGGTCACAACGATGGTGTTGTTGTTGGGGTAGGCATTGATCACGCTGTTGGCCGTGATCAGCGGGCGCAGCACGGGTACCAGCGTGGCTGCGGACTCCCGCTTGAGACGGAACACCTGCGTGATGACCTGGTTGCCGCGCGCGCCGGCGCCGCTCGCGTTGCCGACGACCGTTTCCATCGCCTGGAGCTTGGCGTCGGCCTCGGGCACCACCTTCAGCATGTTGCCGTCCTCCACCATGGCGTAGCCCTGCAGGCGCAAGGCCGACTGCAGCGTGCGCATGGCCTGGGCCGTGGTCAGCGGCTTGTCCGAGGACAGGCTGAGCGAGCCCTTGACACGCGGGTCGACCAGCACGGTCTTGCCATGTGCGGCGGCGACGGCCTGCACTACCTGGGCAATCTCGGCGTTTTCGAAATCCAGCGTGACGCGCCGCTGCGCCTGCACCGGGCCCTGCTCCGACAGCGCCCCTTGCGGCAGGCTCAAGGTCAGGGCAAGCAGTGCGCAGGCGTGCGCGAGATTGCGTTTGAGGTTCATGTTCCGTATGCGGGATGGCCGCGCCTGGAGCCGCTCTGGCACGGTGACCGTGAGTTGCCGCGAATGCCGCCGGGCTGGCGCTGCCGCGGGTTGGCGGCGGAACATCGCTGAAGGCATAAACTATCCTGCCAGTGCAACAGAACCATGGCGGCGAAAGGCCAGTTCTTGCCATCATGGTGTCATGTTGCACAGCGAGGAGATGCGCGCTCGCGGCACGGTTGCGGCGGCGCGCCAGGCCGCCGCGGCGCCCTTGTGGGGATGCCACTGCTTCGCCTGCGCTCAGCCGTTGTGGCATGAAGCGCTGTTGATGCCGACCCGCCCGACGGGATCGACGGCGTATCGGTTCTCGGCCTGCTCCGCACGGTTGTGGGCGAGCAGCGTGCACATTTCTATCCAGCACTCCGCGGACACCAGGTAGGCGTGCGGGCGCTGGTGTTTCGTGATCAGTACCGGTTGCTCCTGCGCGGCCTCCAGCGCGCGGGAAGGGTTGGCACTGAATTTCGTTACGTTGATGAACCACTGGCTTTCCGTCATGCCCTGACCTTTTGATGTAAAGACGAGACGACCGCCCTGGCCAAAGGAAATCCATCGTCCGCGATGATCGCGGCAAGGGCCTTGCGGGCGGCTGGCGAAATGTGGTGTTGCGTGATGTGTTGCGTCAGCCGGCAGTAGCGGTATCAGATCCGCTACACGGCCGGGCTTATCGGCTGGCTGCCCGGCGCTTCAGGGCCGGACGCCGCCGTCGTCGCGCAATGCCCGGTGCCGGCGCGATGATGCTTCCGCCTGGGGTCACGGAATTCTTCTTGTGCCATTGCGCATTCCCTTGAAAGAGCGCCTGCCTCATTAGTTAAGACGTTTCATGAGACATGAAACCCGCAGTTTTTTTGTTGCGCGGCTATTCGCCAGGTGCCGGCACATGCAGCGAGCACGCTCAGCGAATCCCTTCGCGCATGGATATGCGCCCCGGCCCGGGCAATGCCACCGCACCCGCGCGCAGCGCATAACGCATAACGCATAACGATCCCCTCTTTTATTCGTTCCGTGTGCGCCGCCGCTTGCGTACAGTTTTGCTGACCGTCGGTGCCAGCCGGCGCCACCCCAGCCGGCTGGCACCGACGGTGCGCCGCGTGCGCAAACCACGACTTCGCCCACAAGAATTCGAACAACCCGAACACACCATGACCCGCACTCTTTCGCTGCGCTCCCAGCGTCCTATCGTCCTTGCCGCAACCTTGCTGGCCGGTACCTTCATTGCCGGCGCGGCGCATGCCGACGCCACGCTCGACAAGATCCGCCAGCGCGGCAGGATCGTGGTCGGCATCATGTTGTCCGGCAGTGCCTTCGGCTCCATCGATCCTGCCACGCAGAAGCCCGTCGGCTTCAATGCCGAGCTGGCGCAGGACCTGGCAAGGCAGCTCCACGTGGAGCTGGAAACCGTGCAGGTGCAGCCGTCCAACCGCGTGCAATTCCTGCAGCAGGGCAAGGTCGACGTGCTGATCGCGGCAATGGAATACAACGCCGAGCGCGGCGAGCAGCTGGGCCACGTGCCGACGCCCTATTACCGCGTGGGGGGCGCCGTCATCGTGCCAAAGCAGAGCGATATCCGCCGCTGGGAAGACCTCAAGGGCAAGACCGTGTGCATCTCGCAGGGCAGCAGCTATACGCGCCCGGTGCAGGTGGAATACGGCGCCATTCCGAAGGGCTTCAAGGGGTCGGCGGAATCGCTGCTGGCGCTGCGCGGCGACAACTGCGCCGGCGCCGTGCACGACAACACGCTGCTGCAGCCGCTGGTGCGCGGCAATCCGGAGTGGCAGAACTACCGCATCGTGCTGCCGGAGCTGAATCCCGCGCCTACCGTGGTCTGGACCCGCAGGGGCGAGCAGGACACCATCCAGGCGGTCGATCGCATCGTGCAGAACTGGCACCGCACCGGCTGGCTGATCGCCACCGAGAAGAAGGCCGGCATCCTGCCGCCTTCGCCGGCGCTCATCGAGCTGCACGACAGGTTCAAGGGCGGCCGTTCCTGATGGATGCCGCGATTGCCTCGCTGGTGGACGGAGCGCGCCATCTCGGCCTGAACTATGCCTTCCTGGCCGATGCCTATGACCGCGGCGCGTTCGCGCATGGCGCCTGGGTCACGGTGCAACTGGTGGTTTGCACGCTGGCAGGCAGCCTGGTGGCGGGCGTGGCCATGGCGGCATTGCTGACCTCCCGCCGTCCGCTGCTGGCGGGCGCCACCCGGGCCTTTGTCGAAGTCACGCGCAATACGCCCACGCTGGTGCAGCTCTACTGCGCCTTCCTCGTGCTGAATATGCTGATCACGCACGCCTTGCAGGACGCGCAGCGCAGCAATCCGCTCACGCCATTCCTGTGGGTGGTGGTGGTGCTGTCGCTGCACAAGGGGGTATTCCATGCCGAAGCCCTGCGCGCCGGCATCGAAGCGGTGCCCAAGGTCACGCTGGAAGCGGCGGCCTCGCTGGGCTTCGATCGCCGGACCCTGCTGTGGCGCGTGCAACTGCCGCTGGCGGCGCGCTTCGCGCTGCCGGCGCTGGTCAACAATTCGGTGGAGCTGGTCAAGGCCACCGCGGTGGCCTCGGCCATTGCGGTGGGCGATATCACCTATGCCTCCATCATGATCTGGACCCAGCGCGACAACGTGCTGGAACTGATGGTGCTGCTGCTGCTGTTCTTTGGTTTGCTGACCTGGGTGGTCAGCCATGCCGGGCACTGGCTGGAACACCGACTGAGGATGCCCGGCTATGGCAACCGCTGATTCCAACTTTGCGGGTTCGCCCGCATCGGCTTCATGGCCGCGCGCGGGCCGCTTCGCCGCGCTGCTGTGGTGCCTGCCGCTGCTGGCGGTGGGTCTTGCGGCTACCCGGCATCCGGACCTGGCGCGGGCGCTGGCCAGTGCCTGGCAGTGGTCGCCCGCGCTGGTGCGCGGCTTCCTGGTCAATATCGGCGTGAGCCTGCTGGCGATCGCGCTGGGCACGGCCGGCGGGCTGCTGGTCGGCGCCTTGCGGATGTCGCCGGTGACGCTGCTGTCGCGCCCCGCGCATTGCTATGTGCAGGTGTTCCGCAACGCCCCGTGGCTGGTGCTGATCTATTTTTCCACCTATGTTTTTCCGTTCGAGCTGAATATCGGCAGCCACATCGTGCCGTTTCCCGACTGGTTCAAGGTGGTGGTGGGGCTGGCGCTGCCGGCCAGCGCCAACGTGGCCGAGGTGCTGCGCGGCGCGGTGCAGTCCATCCCGCTCACGCAGTGGGAGGCGGCCAGCTCGATGGCGTTCTCGCGCTGGCAGATCCTGCGGCTGATCATCGTGCCGCAGTGCGTGCGCCGCATGCTGCCGCCGTGGATGAACCTGTACGCCACGCTCACCATGGGCACCGCGCTGGCCTCGCTGGTGGGCGTGCACGACCTGCTCGATACCGCGCAGATCGCCAGCAATACCGTCAACCAGACCGCCTTTACCGTGCTGATCTACTTCACCGTGCTGGCGCTGTTCTTTGCCTGGTGCTACCCGATTTCCCGCTTCACCCGTTTCCTGGAACAAAAACATGCTGTTGCCTGAACACGCTGGCGGACCCGTGCTGTCCGCCGTCCCCACGGCTGCCGCCGCACCGCTGGTTGCGCTGCAGGACGTGCACCTGGCCTTCGGCGGCAACGCGGTGCTCAGGGGCATCGACCTAGAAGTGCGGCGCGGCCAGGCGGTGTCCATCATCGGCCCGTCGGGCTCCGGCAAGTCCACCATCCTGCGCTGCCTGACCGGCCTGCTGGAGCCGCAGCAAGGCAAGGTCACGGTGGGCGGCGTTTCCGTGCGCGGCCTGCGTACCGAGGCCGAGCGCATCGCGCTGCGCAAGCGCGTGGGCTTTGTCTTCCAGCAGTACAACCTGTTCCCGCACCTGACCGTGCTGCAGAACCTCACCATCGCGCCGGTGCGCGTGCTGGGCCGCAGCCGCGCGCAGGCAGAGGCGACGGCCATCGGGCTGCTGCGCAAGGTGCGCCTGGCCGACAAGGCCGGGGCTTACCCGGGCGAGCTGTCGGGCGGCCAGCAGCAGCGCGTGGCGATTGCCCGCGCCCTGGCGATGGAGCCCGAGCTGATCCTGTTCGACGAGGTGACCTCGGCGCTCGACCCCGAAACGGTGGGCGAGGTGCTGACCGTGATCGGCGACCTGGTGGACGAAGGGCTGACCTGCCTGCTGGTGACGCACGAGATGCGTTTTGCCGAGGAGATCAGCGACGAGGTGTATTTCACCGAGGGCGGCCTGATCGTCGAGCATGGCCCGGCCCGCCGCATCTTCAGCCAGCCGCGCAGCGAGCGCACGCGCGCCTTCCTCAACCGCGCGCTGGGGGCACCGGCCCGGCCGCCCGCCGATCCGTTCGTCGCCAGTTTCGACAAGCTGCGCTTTGCCATCTGACGGCGTGCCGCCAGCCAACCCACAACGAACAACCATGAGCCATCATCGCGATACCCGACTGATCCACGCCGGCACGCCGCCCTTCAGCCAGGGCCACGGCCCGGTCAATGTGCCGGTGGTGCGCGCCAGCACCGTGCGCTTCGAGAGCGCCGCCGCCTATGACGATATCCGCGAGCGCCATGCGCGCGGCGAGCGCGTCAGCGCCTACGGGCGGCAGGGCATGGAGACGCACCGCGCGCTGGAGGACGCGATTGCCGCGCTGGAAGGCGGCGACCGCACCTTCCTCGTGCCCTCGGGCCTGGCGGCGATCTCGCTGACCTTCGTGGCGCTGCTGTCGCCGGGCGATCACGCGCTGGTGGTGGACAGCGTCTATGCGCCGGTGCGCCGGCTGGAGCAGACCCTGTTGCGCCGCCTGGGCATCGAGGTCAGCTACTTCTCGCCGGGCCGGGACGATGTGGCGGCGCTGATCCGGCCCAACACGAAGCTGCTCTACCTGGAGTCGCCCAGTTCGCTGCTCTACGAGGTGCTGGACCTGCCGCGCCTTGCCCAGATCGCGCACCGCCATGGCGTGGTGGTGGCGGCCGACAATACCTGGGCTTCCGGCCACGTGCTGCAGCCGCTGGCGCTGGGCGTGGATGTGTCGATCCTGGCCGCGACCAAATACATCAGCGGACACTCCGACCTGATGCAGGGCGCGCTGGTGGTCAGGGATGCAGCGCTGGCGCGCCGCCTTGCCGACGCCTACGACGGGTTCGGGCTGGCCATCGGCGCGGACGATGCCTACCTGGCGCTGCGCGGCATCCGCACGCTGGCGGTGCGCCTGGCCCAGCATCAGCGCAATGCGCTGGCAGTGGCGCACTATCTCGAGGCGCACGCGGCGGTGGGCAGGGTGTTCTATCCGGCCTTGCCGTCGGACCCGGGGCACGCGTTGTGGCTGCGCGACTTCTCCGGCGCCAACGGGCTGGTGTCGTTCTCGCTGCCCGGGGCGGACGCCGCCGGGGCGCGCAAGCTGGTGGATTCGCTGCGCCTGTTCGGGCTGGGCGCCTCCTGGGGCGGCTATGAAAGCCTGGTGCAGGTGGCCGCGCCGGAACGCCTCGCCGAGCACTCGTACTGGCGCGGCACGGAACCGGTGATTCGCTTGCATATCGGGCTGGAAGCGGCGGATGACCTGATTGCCGACCTGGAGCAGGGACTGGCGGCGTTGCCGCAAAGGCGCGCCGCGGCCTGAGACAGGCAGGGCTGGCCGGGCTGCCCGAAAAAAGGAAGCGGTGCGGGGTGTTTGCCCGCTTCCAAAAAAGCCAGTGTCATCGTTGCGCTGGCTTTCAGTACGCTTTGGCCTGGCGCGGGCCGCGCCAGGCTATCGGGGCTCAGATCGCCCAGCCGCCTCCATAGAACACGGCCAGCGCCAGCGCAATGCCGACCGTGCCGACGTTCAGCTTGCGGAACTCGCCGGCCACGATGCGGCCGATCACCAGGGTGCAGAAGCCCAGCATGATGCCGGTGACGATATTGCAGGTGAGCACGATAAAGACCGCGCAGACCAGCCCGGCCATGGCGTCGACCATATCGTCCATATGCAGCTTGCTGACGCTGCTGAGCATCAGCAGGCCGACATACATCAAGGCCGGCGCCGTGGCGTAGGAAGGCACCAGCGCGGCCAGCGGCGAGAAGAAGATCACCGCCAGGAACATCAGGCCGACCACCACCGCGGCCAGGCCGGTCTTGGCGCCGGCCGCCACGCCCACGCTCGACTCGATATAGGCCGCCGCTGGCGCGCCGCCGAAGAAGGCCGAGAAAATCGAGCTCAGCGAATCCGCGGTCAGCGCGCGGCCGCCGTTGTGGATCTGTCCTTTCTCGTCGAGTTGCCCGGCTTGTCCCGCCACCGCGCGGATGGTGCCGGTGGCATCGAACACGGCGGTCATCACCAGGGCCAGCACGCTGGGCAGCACCGCCAGCGACAATGCGCCCTTGATATCCATCGCGCCGATCAGCGAGGCATGGCCCGGCGCGCTCAGCGAGGGCAGGGCGAACACTCCGGAGAACCTGACGGCGGGATCGAAGGCCAGTCCCAGCGCGGAGATGGCCACGATCACCAGCAGGATGCCGCCCGGGACGCGGCGCTTTTCCAGGCCGAAGATCGCCGCCAGCCCCAGCACCGACATCACCACGGGGAATGCGGTGATCTTGCCCAGCGCGACCGGCAGGCCGGCGCCGGGGTTCTTGACCACCAGGCCCACATCGCTGGAAGCGATCAGCAGCAGGAACAGGCCAATGCCGATCCCGGTGCCATGCGCCACGCCGGCGGGCAGGTTGCGCAGGATCCAGGAGCGCACGCCGGTGACGGAAATGGCGGTAAAGACCACGCCCATCAGGAAGATCGCGCCGAGCGCGACAGCGGGCGTGAGCCCTTGCCCCAGCACCAGCCCGAAGGCGGTAAAGGCGGTCAGCGAGATCGCGCAGCCGATGGCGATCGGCAGCCTGGCCCACATGCCCATCAGCAAGGAGCCGAACGCCGCGGTCAGGCACACCGCGACAAAGACGGCGCTGGTGTCGAAGCCCGCTTTGCCGAGCATGCCCGGCACCACGAACACGGAATAGACCATGGCCATGAAGGTGGTGACGCCGGCCACCACCTCGCGGCGCTGCGTGCTGCCGCGCGCGCTGATCTGGAAGTATCGGTTCAGGAAGCCCGTGACCTTGGTGGCTTCGATCGCCTCTGCGGCGTCGATGGCCTCGGTGCCGGGGGCGGCGGCACGGCCGGGGAACGGCTGTTCAAGCATGGCGGAGTGTCTCCTTTGTGATGCACTGGGGCGGTGGCTGGGCACGCGCATCCAGGCTGTCTCGCTTTATCGTTGTCGGTACCGGAGCCGGCACGCCATCCGCGGCACAACGCAAGGTTGCGCTGCGGGCAGCACTGCATGGTTCCGGTACGCCGCTGTCAGCCAGGTCTTCGCCACTCCGTGCTGGCGCCCCTGGTCAGACATGGCGCAAGACTAAGGGAGGGCGGGGCGTTTCCCCATAACCGGCCGCGCATGGCGGGCATTGCGATTTTTGTATGGGGAGGCAGGCGAGTGCCTGCCGCGGCACCGGGTTGGCTATCCAGTCAACCGATCGGCAAAATAAGCGGCGAAGCGATTCGTCAACCGATACGCGTTCTGAGTCCGATGCGGCGCAGGACTGCCTGGATGGCATCCGTGGCACCGCCTCTTGCGCGCGCGTCGTTCAACACGGCGCGGACCCGCAGGGCCAATGCTTGCGCGATCAGCAGGGCATCGGCATGCTGCGGGCTCGATCCGCTGCGCGCGTAGAGGTCGACTTCGTTCAGCGGCGTGCTGCCCTGGTAGACGAAGAGCCGTACTTTCGGCAGATAGCCGCCGTCGGCGAGCGCCTTGGCGCGCGGCATGACGCGGTAGGAAATCTCATTGTGCGTGGATGGCATGACGGCATTCACGGTCAGGCGTCGCGCTTCAGGGGCGACGTGGCAATGCCGACTTCAGGCCGGGTGGCGTAGTCGACGCCGTGCCGCTCCAGATAGTCGCGGATCAATTGCCGCACCACTTGCGAGGGCGTTTGGTCCTGCGCCGCGCATAGCGTTTCAAAGGCTTTCTTCTTCACCGGGTCGATCAACACGGTGAGACGGGCGGTCTTGGATTCCATGCGGTCTGTCGTGGCGCTTCATGATAATAGAATTATCATTATATACAACTGCGTGGTGGCGTAACAGCACACAGGCGCGTGCCGGGCCATCGCTGGCGATGACGGATCGGACCCGCACCGGCGCGCCTCAGACCAGCACGTGGCGCGTTTCCTCGAAGAAGCGGAAGATCCGCCGCTCCATCTCCGGATCGATCATCGCCTCGGGCCGCTTTCCATGCGGGCAGGCCAGCCGTGGCGTGGTCCCGAACAGCCGGCAGATCAGCGGGCGCTCGGCGTACACCTGGCAGCCGTTGCTGCCAAGGTGCGGGCAACTCAGTTGCGCAAGCGCCGCTTCATGCTCGGCATCGCTCTTGACGGGAAGCCTCGACATCTCTTCGGTGGAAGTGGTCACCGGTCCACAGCAGTCATGGCATCCGGGGACGCACTCGAACGCGGGGATGCGGGAGCGGAAGAACCTGATTTTCTGGCTGGTCATTTGCATTTGACGCTTTCCCCGTTTTGCTTTCCGCACCACACCGAATACCAAGCCGAATACCGCGCCGGTTGCCATGACCATGCCAGGCGCATGGCGCTCAGGAAAACCGGCGGGCGAGCCATGCCGCTACTCCTGCCGCCGCGGCCATCCATAGCACGATAACCGCGGCGCCCGCTATCCAGTTGACGGGCGCCTCGGCCGTGGGGCCGGCCGCGGCCCGGTGCTGTTCCATCACTGCGGGCGGGATCAGCCGGATGGCCACCAGCACGCCGAGAGGCAGCAGCACCACATCGTCCAGATGGCCGATCACCGGAATCCAGTCCGGCACCAGGTCGATGGGCGACAGGGCATAGGCAGTGATCAGGCGGGCAACGCCTTTCGCGTACCACGGCGTGCGGGGATCGCGCGCGGCCAGGCGCAGGGCGGGAAGCTCCCGCCTGACCTCGCCCTCCCATGCGCGTGCGCGCGCCGCCAGCCGCTGGAGCAGGTCCCGGCGCAACAAGCGGTGCCGTACGTCGTCGATGACGGGCACCGCGGCGAGCGCGAGCAGCAGGGTGGCCAGCGGCAGGGTGGAGCTGAACCCGATATGCTTGAACCCCAGCGCGCCGATCACGCCGCCGGCGAAGAACAGGGAAACCAGCACGGCGAGTACCCGCAGCTTCTGCCGGTTGGCCAGCACCGGAGGATGGCCGTTGCCCGCCCTGGCCAGGTTCCAGTAGAAGAGCTTGCCGAGTTCGATGCCGATGTCGGTCACCATGCCGGTGACGTGGGTCGTGCGGATCTCGGCATTCGATATCTTGGTGATCATGGCATTCTGCAGTCCCATGATGAAGCAGAGCACCATCACGGTCGCCGGCACGAACAGCCATTCGTGGTGTTCGAGATTGCTTCCCAGCAAGCCGAAACACACCAGCAAGGCCGATTCCAGCATCAACGGCAGCGCGTATTCGCTGTGCAGGCGTTCGCGCCGTCCCCAGTTGATCAGGATCGCGGAGCATGCGGCACCCGCCAGGAACGAAAGCAAGGCCCCGAGCCCGTCGAGGATGAGCCCGATATTGCCTAGCGCCAGGTTGTCGGCCATGGCGGAAACGATGCCCGACATATGCGAGGTGTACTGCTGTACGGCGAGAAAGCCCCCCGCATTGGTCGCGCCGGCGACAAAGGCAAGATAGCAGGCCAGTTGCCGGTTAGCCTGGGGGCTGCGCACCCTCCCGGTCAGTTGACGCAAGTACGAAGTCGGCATGGTTGCTGTTCGTGGGCAAGGCTGCGCGTTGTGCCGGCAGTGGATGCAGGTTCGGGCGGTGCGCTGCCGTCGTCCGCCGGCGGATTTTCAGTTTGCCAGCTTGCGCCAGAAGCTGCTGTCCGCGGCGAACTGCCTGCCCCGCTTCATGCGGCGCGCGGCGGAGCGCAGGTTCAGGGGGTGCGCCATCTCCAGGATGCGTGCCCGCGCGAGCAGCGCATCCAGCGACGGGAGCGCCCATTCCCCTTTCCATGCGAACAGCGTGTAATTGCAGCTATCCTCGGACAGCGAAACGACGAACGAATCGCCGAATACCGAGCTGACCTCTTCCAGGTAGAACGGAATGTCCTCGTCGCTTTCGAGGTAGTTGGCGACCAGCACGCCATCGTCGGCGAGCCGCCTGTGGCAGGCGGCGTAGAAATCCGCGGTACCCAGCCGTGCCGGCATGCCCGAGGAAACGAAGCCATCCACCAGGATCACGTCCGGCCGCGCATCCTGGCCTTTGACGTAGTCCGCACCATCCGCGCAGACCACTTCGAAGCGGTCGTCGTCGGGCGGGATAAAAAACGTATCGCGCAGCGCGATGACCGCCGGGTCGATCTCGATGGCCACCAGCCTGGTCGCCGGCAGGTGCCGGTAGCAGTACTTGGCGAGCGAGCCGCCGCCGAGTCCGATCATCGAGATCCGCGCTGGCGATGGCCGCAGCAGCAGAAAGCCCATCATCGTCCGCGTGTATCCGAGCACCAGCTTGTCGGGCTCGCGCACCGACATCATGCTTTGCGTTGCATGCACGTCGAAATGCAGGGAGAGCGCATGCTCGGTTTCCAGCACGACCGGCGTACCGTCGCCCGGCGCCTCGGCGAGAAACTTCAGATAGGCTTCAAAGGAGGTCAGCGTGGGATCCATCTGGCGGGGGTGGTCCGCTCGCAAGCCTGGCAGCGCCGGCGGGTGGACTCGTTTAGTCGCATAGCATGGTAATAGCATTATCATACAGTACTATTCAGAGTCGCATGAGAGGCCACCCGCCGCGTTGCGCCGCGCCGGCCGGCCTGGCGGGGCCAGGAAGGCGGGCCCGGCAGGCTGGACGCTCTGCGGGCTTCGCTCATACACTGCAACGCTCAACCGGCCCACCGAGCGATGCCATGCAAGTGATTTTCCGCTGCGATCCCCTGTTGCAGGACATCCTGCCGCGCCCCCTGCCGGCGCAGCAGGCGCTGCCGGACTGGGTGCGGGCAATGCGGCCCAAGGCCTTCTCGGCGTTGCACGGGCGGGATATCCGCACGGTCAAGCAGTGCCCGCCGTTCATCGACGCCATGACGCTGGGCTTCGTGATCGTGCTGCCGTGCGATGTGCGGGTGGAGCGGGGCGTGTTTTCCTGGGACTGGGCCTTGCCGGAGCCGGGCATCGACGGCCATCCGCGCGCGCCGCTGAGCTTTCACGTGCCGGAGCAGCTGGCCGGTTCGCCGCTGCATGCCGGCGCGGTTGCCCTCAAGTTCAACAGTTTCTGGACCATCGAGCTGCCGGCCGGCTGGTCCTTGCTGGCGATGCATCCGGCCAACCGGCTGGACTTGCCTTTCCGGACCCTGAGCGGCCTGGTCGACGCGGATCTTTTCCATGACGTCGGCATCAATTTCCCGGCCCTGTGGACCGATCCGGATTTCGAGGGCGTGCTGCCCAAGGGCACGCCGGTGGCGCAGTGCTGCCCGGTGCCGCGCACGCCGCTCGAGTTTTCCTATGCGGCGATCGACGGGGAGAGCGCCGTTCGCTACGAGAAGCTGGCCGCGGACGTGCTGACTACGCCCGGGGTCTACCGCAAGCGCTTTCGCGCGCCGCGCGAGCGCGGCGGTCAGTCCTGAGCATGGCCAAGGGTGGCCAGCAAGGCGCGCAGCGCACCCAGGTCCGCCCATAGACGGCCATGCGGCCCTGAGCACAGGGCTTGCGCGATGCGGCCGAAGGTGCCGGGCTCCACGCGGAAGGCATGGGCATATGCGGCCAGGGCCGCATCGGGCTGGCGGTCCGCCTGCAGCACGATGCCGAGGTTGACCGCCGCCGGCGCGGCATCCGGGCGGCAGGCCAGCGCGCTGCGCAAGGCGGCCTGGGCGCCGGCCAGGTCGTGCCGGTCCTGCCGGACCAGGCCGAGCTTGATCCAGCCGTCGTAGTCGTCCGGGTGCGCGGCGAGCAGGGTTTCCAGCGAGTCCTGCGCGGCAGCCAGCTCACCCAGTTCCTGTTGCGCAATGGCCAGGTTCAGGCGGGCCTCCCTGCTGCGCGGCTCCAGTGCCGCGGCATGGCCAAAGGCGCTGGCCGCTTCCGCCAGCCGCTTTTGCCCGTACAGGACCTTGCCCCGCTGGAAGTGCGTGCGCGCGGCGTTGCCGTCAAGCGCGATGGCGCGGTCCAGCGCGGCCAGCGCGGCTTCCGGCTGGCCGGCCTGCCGCATCGCGTCCGCCAGTTCGATCCAGGCCGGCGCGAAGCCCGGCGCGCGCTGGATCAACTGGCCCAGTTCCGCCAGGGCGTCCGCGCTGCCCATTTGCCGGCGGGCGACACAGGCGAGGTAACAAGGCTCGACGGCATTGCCGCTCAGCGCGCAGGCCCGCAGCAAATGCGGCAGCGCCTGTGCCGGCGCGCGATCCGCCAGCGCGGCACGGCCGGCGATCAGCAGCGACGGCAGGTGGTCCGGGCGCAACGCCAGGCTTTGAGCGATATGGTGCCGTGCCTGCGCGGTCTCCCCGCGCTGCATGGCGATCAGCGCGTTCAATTGCAATACCGCGGGATGCGCCGGATGGTGCCTGGCCAGGGCGGTGGCGCATGCCGCGGCGGCTTCGGCCCGGTCCTGGTTCAGGTGCGCAAGGGCGGCGGCCAGCCCGGCTTCCAGGCTGGTTTCCTGTCCGTCTTCAGGCGTGGCTTGATCCGTACTCTGCCTGGTCATGGCGCGCGGGGTCGTTGGGTTGCCGCAAGCTTAACCGGTCTGGCTTGCCGGCGGCATGCGCGCAGCCGATTCGCCCTGGATTCAGGCCGGACCGAATTCCGCCAGCAGGCTGGCGCGGTGCTCGTCCAGCCTGGGCGAGCGCCTGAAGGCGGTGCCGGTGCCGGGCGCGCTGCCGACCTTGACCGGGTTGCCGGCCAGGGTGATGGGACGGTTCTCGCCGATGCTGGCCTGCAGCAGCATTGCGCGGGCCTGCACATGCGGGTCCTGCACGATGTCGGCCACGCTCTGCAGCGGACCGTGCGGCACCCCGGCACGCTCCAGCGCGGCCGACCAGCCGGCGCAGCCGGCCTCGGCAAGGCGGGCTTCCATGCAGGTCTTCAGTTCGGCATGGTGCTGGTTGCGCGCCACCACGGTGGCGAAGCGCGGATCGGCGGCCAGCTCCGGCTGGCCGAGCGCGGCGCAGAGTTTCTGGAACAGGGTGTCGTTGCCCGCGGCGATGACGATATGGCCGTCGCCGGTCCTGAACATGTCAAAGGGCGTGATGGAGGGATGGCGCGTGCCCAGCGGCGCGGGCACGGCGCCGGTGGCCGAGTGCCGCGCGATGGCGTTTTCCAGCAGCGCGACCTGGCAGTCGAGCATGCCGATATCGACGCGTTCGCCCAGGCCGGTGCGGCTGCGCTTGAGCAGCGCGGACTGGATGCCGATGGCGGCATACAGCCCGGCGCCCAGGTCGCCGATGGAGACGCCCACGCGCACCGGGTCGCCGCCGCTCTGGCCCGTCACGCTCATCAGCCCGCCCATGGCCTGTACCACCATGTCGTAGGCGGGCCTGTCCCGGTAGGGGCCGGTCTGCCCGAAGCCCGAGATCGAAGCGTAGACCAGGCGTGGATTGGCGGCATGCAGCGCCTCCCAGGTGAAGCCGAGCTTCTCCATCACGCCGGCGCGGAAGTTCTCCACCAGCACGTCGGCGCTGGCGATCATGGCCGCCAGCACGGCGCGGTCGCGCGGCGATTTCAGATCCAGCGCGATGGATTCCTTGTTGCGGTTGACCGAGGCGAAGTAGGCGGATTCCCCGTCCACGAAAGGGCCCACATGCCGCGAATCGTCGCCGCCGTCGGGGTTTTCGATCTTGATCACGCGCGCGCCGAGATCGGCCAGCATCATGGTGCAATAGGGACCGGCCAGCACGCGGGTCAGGTCCACCACGGTGAAGCCCGCGAGCGGGAGGTCTGCGGCAATGCGATTCATGGAAATCCTCTTGGGCCGGAGCGGCCCGTGTATGGCGAATGGAGAAGACAACGGCGCTCAGTCGATCCGGGCGCCGCTGCTGAGCGTCAGCTCTGCCACGGTCTTGCCCTCGCGCTGCGCGAACGCCTTGAACTCGGCAGGAGATGCCGATGGCGAGACCTCCTCGCCGCGGCTTGCCAGCTTTGCCCGCAGGTCGGGCCGCGCCAGCGCCCTGGCCGAGGCGGCGAAGAGCTTCTCGATGATGGCGGGAGGCGTTTGCGCCGGGGCAAACAGGCCGTACCAGCCGCTTATGTCGTAGCCTTTGATGCCGGCTTCCGCTAGGGTGGGATAGTTCGGCAGCACCGGGGAGCGCTTGGCCGAGGTCACGGCAAGGCCGATGACTTTGCCCGTATCGATCATCGGCTGCACCGAGGCCGGTGTGGCGAAGGTGAATTGCGCGTCGCCGGCGGCCACGGCCTGCGCGGACGGCGCGCCGCCCTTGTACGGCACATGGGTGATCCGCACATCGGCCAGCCTGGCGAACTGCAGGCCGGCCAGGTGCGTGATCACGCCGTTGCCGGACGACGAGTAGTTGAGCTCGCCGGGATGCTGGCGGGCTTTTGCCAGCAGCTCGGCCACACTGCCGATGCCGGCGCCCTTGCTGGCGGCCAGCAACAGCGGCGACGCGGTCAGGCGCGTGATGGGCGCGAAGTCCGTGGGCTCGTAACGGATGGTCTTGTACAGCACCTTGTCGCCGCCCATCAGGCTGGCGGTGGCGATATACAGGGTGTAGCCATCGGCGGGGGCCTTGGCCACGGTGTCGGCGGCAATGGTGGTGCCGGCGCCGGGTTTGTTGTCGACGATGACCGGCTGGCCCAGTTCCTTCGAGAGCGCATCGCCATACAGCCTGGCCACGTTGTCGGCGCCGCCGCCGGCGGGGAAGCCGATCACGATGCGGATCGGCTTGGATGGGAAGGCGTCCGCCGCCAGCACGGGGCCGGCCAGCGCGGATGCCATCAGGAACAGCAGGGTAGGGTGCCGCTTGATCATCGTCGTCTCCTGTTTTGTTTTTTCGCGCCGATGCGCTGGTCTGCTTCTGGTGTGCTTCCGGATGGCTTCGCCCCGGGCTAGCGGCCGGTGAAGGCCGCCGGCCGCTTCTCGCGCCACGCGGCCGCGCCCTCGCGCAAATCGGCCGACGCTCCGGCGCGCGCGATGTCACGTTCCAGGGCGGCTACGTCCAGCGCCCCGCGCGCGATCTGGTTCAGGGCCTGCTTCATGCCCAGCAGGGCGATGGGCGCCATGCCGGCGAGCGTGGCGCTGAGTTCTTCCACCCGCTGCGCCAGCATGTCGGCCGCGACCACCTCGTTGAGGAACCCCACCCTCAGCATCTCGCCGGCATCGAGCCGCGCGGCAGTCAGGAAAAGGCGCTTGGCGGTATCCACGCCCAGCCGGCTGACATAGCGCTCCAGCCCGCCGCGATAGAAATGCAGCCCCAGCCTTGCCGCTGGCATGAACATGTCGCAATGGGGCACGCCCACGCGGAAATCGCAGGCCAGGCAGAGATCGGTGGCACCGCCGTACACGCCGCCGTTGACCGCGGCGATGGTGACGGGGCGCGCGGCTTCGATCAGGTCGATCAGCTCGCCGAAGGCCGGCGCCCCCGCCTCGTCGGCATTGGCCAGGGCGCCGATGTCGTAGCCGCTGCAGAAATATTTGCCCGTGCCGGTGAAGCGCAGCACCAGAACGTGCTCCATCGCGTTGACGGAGTTGATATGCTCGCGCATTACCTGCAAATCCCCCGGACTCAGCCGGTTGGCTACCTCGGGTCGTTTTAAAGTGATAGTTGCAACGCTTTTTTCGATGCAGAGATGCGGTTCGCCGTTTGTTTGCATATAAGATTGATGTTTAGATATATTGAAATTGATTTTAGATATGCCCAAAGAGCCTTCAAATCGAGGTTTACCCGTGCAGTCTCTTCAGGACCGGATCCGCGAAGCCATCGAGGAAGAGATCCACGCCGGCAAGCTGAAGCCCGGATCGCAGCTCGACGAGCGCGCGCTGGCCGAGCAGTTCGACAGTTCGCGCACGCCGGTGCGGGAGGCCTTGCTGATGCTGGCCGCGCAAGGCCTGGTGACGATTGCCCCGCGTGCCGGGATCTTTGTCCATCAGGCAACCATGGCCGAACTGGTCGCCATGTTCGAGACGCTGGCGGAGATGGAGGGTGTGGTGGCGCGTCTGGCCACGCAGCGCATCGGCGCGGCGGGCAGGGCGGCGCTGGTGTCGGCCTTCGAGCAGGGGCGCGCCTATGTGGAGGCGGCCGACATGCCCGGCTATGTGGAGGCCAACCGCGCATTTCACGACGTGCTTTACCACGCCACGGCCAACCCCTACCTGGCCGATCAGATCCGCATGCTGCGGCGGCGCCTGGCGATCTACGGGCGCCATCGCGGCTTGATCAATCCGGCCCGGATGCCGGGCTCATTCCATGAGCACGGGCTGATCGTTGCGGCCGTGCTGGAGGGCAATGCGGACGCGGCGGCGAGCGAGATGCGCGCGCATATCTCAGCGGGCGGCAAGGCCGTCGCCGACCTGGTACTGATGGCGCAGGACGCCTACTGCGAGTCCGCCGGCAGCACCGTAGCGCGCTGACAAAAGGCGGCGGGCAGGCGTGGCAGGCGCGCGCCGGCGACAACTGGTAGCATGGCAGGCAGCTTGCCCGGACGGGGAGGCGGGGCCTGGATTCCGGGTTCCCGCGCCCGTTCGCCGCGGCCGTCAGGCGGGGGCGCACCGCGCGGCCCCCGGTCTTCAACGCTGTCTTCCCGACTATCCTGCCTCGTGTCCGCCGATATCCATTTCTATGAGCCCGCAAAAGGGCATGGCCTGCCGCATGATCCCTTCAACGCCATCGTCGGGCCCCGGCCGATCGGCTGGATCTCCTCGCGCGGCGCCGACGGGATCGTCAATCTCGCGCCCTACAGCTTCTTCAACGCCTTCAACTACACGCCGCCCATCGTCGGATTTGCCAGCATCGGCTACAAGGACAGCGTGCGCAATATCGAGCAGACCCGCGAGTTCTGCTGGAACCTCGCCACGCGGCCGCTGGCCGAGCCCATGAATGCAAGCTGTGCGGCGGTGCCGCCGGAAGTCGACGAGTTCGTGCTGGCTGGCCTCACGCCAGCGGCATCACGCGCCGTCTCGGTGCCGCGCGTGGCGGAAAGCCCGGTCTCGTTCGAGTGCAGGCTCACGCAACTGATCCAGCTCGAAGGCGTCGGCGGCGAGAAGGTGCCGACCTGGCTGGTGCTGGGGGAGGTGGTGGGCGTACATGTCGACAAGGCGCTGCTGAAGGACGGCATCTATGACACCGCCGCCGCCCGGCCCATCCTGCGCGGCGGCGGCCCGGCCGATTACTTCGAGATCGGGCCCGAGGCACTGTTCAAAATGTGGCGTCCGCGCTGAAGACAGCCGCGGGAGTCGTTTCTGGCGGCTGATTTCCGGGGATCGAGGCCGTGTCGAGGCGCACCTTGACAGACAGACCTGTCTACTCAAATAATGTAGACAGGTCTGTATCATTTCGTGAGCGACCGGTGAGCCGAATGTGCCGCCGACGCGCCAGTCATGCGCTGCGGGCCATGGTTCGGATCCCCGGACCCGCTTCGGCCACCCCGGCCGTCGCGCCTTAACGCCGCCAGGAGAAACCGATGTCGTCGCATGCCGAAGTCCGTCCGCCGTTGCCCCCATTCACCCGCGAGACCGCCATCCAGAAGGTGCGCGCCGCCGAGGACGGCTGGAACAGCCGCGACCCCGAACGCGTGGCGCTGGCCTATACCGCCGACAGCGCGTGGCGCAACCGCGCCGAATTCGTCAACGGGCGCCAGGCCATCGTCGATTTCCTGGCGCGCAAGTGGCAGAAGGAACTGGACTATCGGCTGATCAAGGAATTGTGGGCATGGGAGGGCAACCGCATCGCGGTGCGCTTTGCCTACGAGTGGCACGACGATTCGGGCAACTGGTACCGCTCCTATGGCAACGAGAATTGGGAGTTCGACGAAGCCGGCCTGATGCAGCGGCGCTTTGCCTGCATCAATGACGCGCCGATCAACGAAAGCGAGCGCAGGTTCTTCTGGCCGCTGGGACGGCGTCCCGACGATCACGCGAGCCTGAGCGATCTCGGCCTGTAAAGCGGCATCATCCGCCCACGCTTTGAACCAAGGAGTCTTTCAGCCATGGCCACGCCTTCCGCCCGCGAGCGCATCCTGGATACCGCGGCCCGCCTGTTCTACCAGGACGGCCTGCGCGCGACCGGCATCGACAGGATCATTGCCGAATCCGGCGTGGCCAAGATGTCCCTGTACCGGCATTTCGCCTCGAAGAACGAATTGATTGCCGCCTTCCTGCAGCGGCGCCACGAAAGCTGGATGGCCTGGTTCGAGCAGGAGGTGGAGGCGCGCTTCGCGGCCAGCCCGGGGCTGGACGTCATTGCCGACGCGCTGGCCGGCTGGTTCGGTGGCGGGGATTTTCGCGGCTGCGCCTTTATCAATGCGGTAGCCGAGGCGGGCGCATCGGGCGAGGGGAGCCAGGTCGCGCAGTCCGTGGCGCACAAGGCGGCGCTTGCCGCCTTCATCGGTACGCTGGTCAGGCGGCTCGGCCTGCCGGAGCCCGAGGCGGTGACGGAAGAAGCGATGCTGTGCGTGGAGGGCATGATCGTGCGCTTCCAGATGACGGCCGACCCCGGCGTTGTCGATGCCGGCCGGCGGCTGCTGCGCCGGCTTCAGCAAGCGGGTTGAAGGGCGGGCCGATGCCCGCCTGCTGCCCTATTGTTTCAGCGAGGCGATCAGCCGGATGCCGAGCAGCGCCATCACGCCACCCGCCGCACGGTCGAGCCAGAGCTTGAAGCGCAGGTAAAAGGCGCGCGGGCGCGCCGACGACAGCGCCACCGCCACGATGGCGTACCAGCCGGTCTCGATGGCGAAGACCATCAACGGCAGCGCCAGCAGCAGCGGCGCCGGCACCTCGGCCGGCAATAGCGCGGCGAAGACGCTGGCATACACCACGGCGGTCTTGGGGTTGCTGAGTTGCGTGGCCAGTCCGCCAAGCAAGGCGCGGCCGCCGCCGGGGGCCTGCACGGTGCCGCTCTGCTGCGCGCCGGCCGCCATCGCGAGGGGCTCGCTCGCGCCGCGCCAGATGCGCATGCCCAGGTAGACGAGATAGACGCCGCCGCCGACCTTCATCGTCATGTAGAGCCAGGGCACCGCGGCCAGCAGCAGCTTGAGTCCGAGCAGCGCGGCTGTCGCGAACACCACGCCCCCAAGTCCCATGCCCACTGCCATGTGGAGTGCGTCCGCGCGCGAGCGGGCAATGGCGGCGCGGGCCACCATCACGAAGCTGGGGCCGGGGCTGACGGCGCCGAGCGCCAGCGCTCCGCCAATGGCCAGTATGGATGTCAATGCGTTCATGGGGTTGTCTCGCGGGGGATCACGTCGTCAGGGAAGGGCGCGCCAAGGCGCGGCGCCTTGGCGGCATGGCTGCCATGGTAGCAGGCCACCTGCACGCGCCGGCACTGCGTGCATGGCACAGGCGCTTTTTTCAGTTCGCGCCAGCCTGCAGGCGGCTCAGTCCGGCCACCGTCTCCGCCAGTTCCGCCCGCAATCTCGCCACCAGCTCCGCCGCCGGCAGGCTGCGCGACAACTGCGCCGCCTGTCCCGCCCACTGGGCGGCAAAGGCGGCATTGCCGCGTGCCTTGGCTGCCGCATGCAGGGCCTTGCCGGCATCGTAGGTAAGCGGATAGTCGGGAATCGGCGGGCAATCCCGTGCCTCGCCCAGTCCGGTCAGGCGGTTGACGAAGCCGCGCGCGCGCCGGCCCGAGATGGCGCTGGTCAGGGTGGTGCCGGCTGGCTGGCCTGCCAGCAGGGCCGCGCGGTATGCGGCGTCGGCCGCGGACTCCGGGCAAGCCACGAAGGCGGTGCCGAGCTGCGCCGCCTGCGCGCCCAGCGCCAGCACCGCCGCGATGCCGGCGCCGTCCATGATGCCGCCGGCGGCCACTACGGGCAGGCTGGTGTTGCGTGCCAGCAGGCGTACCAGGGCCAGGGTGCCCAGGCCTTCGTCACGCCCTTCGGCCTTGAAGGTGCCGCGATGGCCGCCGGCCTCGATGCCCTGCGCCACGATGGCGTCGATGCCGGCGTCTTCGATCCGGCGGGCTTCGTCCAGGCTGGTGGCCGTGGCCATCAGCACGATGCCTGCCGCACGCAGCGCGTCGGTCCAGGCCTGCGCGGGCAGGCCGAAATGGAAACTCACCACCGCCGGCCGTTCTTCCAGCAGCATCGCGTACATGGCTTCGTCGGCGACAAAGCTGGTGTAGATCTCGCGCAAGGCGGCCGGCGGCGTGGCGCCGAACTCGGCGAAGTACGGCGCCAGGTAGGCCAGCCACTGTGCCTCGCGCGCCGGGTTGGCGATGGCGGGCGCGTGGCAGAACAGGTTGATGTTGAAGGGCTTGTCCGTCAGCGCGCGGGTTTCGCGGATGGTCTTGCGGGCACTCTCGGCATTCATGGCGCCGACGCCGAGCGAGCCCAGGCCGCCGGCATTCGATACGGCGGCAGCGAGCGCCGGGGTGCTGACGCCGGCCATCGGCGCCTGGATGATCGGCGTGGCGATGCCGAGCAGGGAAAGCAGCGCGCGGCGCTGTGTGGATGGGCTGTTCATTGGCAGGCTCCTACGCATGGGTTGAATTGTTGCGATACCGGGGGTGTCTGCTAAAGGAAGCATGCGGCGGTCGACGCCAGCAAGGCGACGGTGGCCGCGGCAAGGGGGCCGGCAAAGCTCTGGGCGTGCGCCATCAGCGCATTGGAAACCAGGGGGCCGGCGATCTGGCCGACCCCATAGGCGGCGGTCATGGCAGCCAGCAGGTTGAACCTGACGGCGTGCGCCATGCGCTTTGCCGCCGGCATGGCGATGGTCACCGTCCCGACGAAGGTGCCGCCCACCAGCAGTGCGCTGGCCAGGTAGGACGGCGCCGCCTGGCTCAGCGCAGGCAGGATGACGCCCACGGCTTGCACCAGCAGGTTGAGCGCGAGCGCACGCCGCGTGCCGAGGCGGTTGTGCAGCGCATGCCAGAAGAAGCAGGAGGGTGCGGCGCCAAGGCCGAAGGCCGCCCAGATATGGACCGGATCGATATGGCCGAGCGCGTCGCGTACGAACAGCGGCAGGTAGGTCGCGGTCACGATGTAGCCAAAGCCGGCCAGGCCGTAGCTTGCCACCAGCGGCCATGGCCCGGGGCCCCCGGTCCTGGCGGCGGGATAGCCGGCATGGCCCGGCGCGTTTGGTGACGGCGGCGGCTGCGGCGCACGGCTGGCCCCGAAATGCGGCCATGCGGGCAGGGCCAGCACGGCGGAGCCGGCGCAGAGCGTGCTCCATAGCACAGGGCTGTGCCAGCCGGCGGCGTTGCCGGCCGCGATCAGTTCGGCGGAGAGCAGGATGCCGGCACCCACGCCCGAGAACAGCAGAGGCGCGCTGTGCGCCTGGCCCGGCAGATGGAACAGCCAGACGGAGGCGGCGATCAGCGCGATCGCGCTGAATACGCCGGCCAGGAAGCGCACCGCGATGAAGAACCCGGGGGCCGCCGGCAGCGCCAGCGCCAGCAGGCACGCGGCGGTGCCGAGCAAGGCCATGCGGCACAAAAAGGGCGCGGCGCGCTCCGGGCTGCGGGTCATGGCGAGGGCGCCCGCCAGGTAGCCCGCATAGTTGGCCGAGGCCGCCAGCGAGCCTGCGCTGACGCTCAGCAGGCCATCGCGGACCATGAGGGGATACATGCCTGTGAACGCGAAGCGGCCAAAACCCATGCCCACCGCGAGCACCAGCGCGGCGGCCAGCGAGGGCAGCAAGGGCAGCCACGCTGCCAGGGCGGTGCGCGCCGATGCGTCCCCGCGCACCGGGCCGGAGCGGATCCTAGCCACGCTGCAACTCCTGCAGGAAGGCTTCGTACGCCGAGGTGATGAACCCCGAGCGCCGCACCAGGAAGGTGTGGGCGGTACGCACCGGCACGGTCTGCAGCGCCGTAGCATCGGGATGCAGCGCAAGCAGCGACCTGGGCAGGATGGCGACCGCCGAGCCGGCCGCCACGCAGGCCAGGATGGCGTGATAGGAAGCCAGCTCGAGCATATTCGGGGCAGGCCGCGGGGTCTCGGCGCCGCCCGCCAGCCACGCCTCGGCGCACATGCGATACGTGCAGCCGCGTGCGAAGGTGGCCAGGCTGCGCGGCAGGATGTCCTGCGGCGCACGCACCGGCGGATGGCCGGGCGGCAGCACCAGCAGGAGTTCCTCGGTGAAGAGGAAGGCGCCTTCGAGGCCGGGGCCGAGCACGTCCATGTCGAGCGTGGCCGGCGTCCCTTCGGCGGGGTGGGCGACCACGGCGCAATCGAGCCGGTGCGCCAGCAGGGAATCGATCAGGGCCTGCGTGGTGCCGGTCTGGATTTCGATCTGCACATCCGGCCACTTGCCGTGGTAACGCGCCAGTGGCCGGGGCAGCCGGCTGGCCGCCGAGCTCTCCATGCTGCCCACCCGCAGCTTGCCGGTGGGAACGTCGCGGCGCATGGATTGCCGGGCTTCCTCGGCCAGGGCCAGCAGTTGCTCGGCGTAAGCGAGGAAGCGCTGGCCTTCGGGCGTCAGCGTCATGCGCTTGCTGTCGCGCAGGAACAGCGCTACACCCAGTTCCTCCTCGAGCTGCTTGACGCGCGTGGTCACATTGGACTGCACGCGGTCCAGGCTCCTGGCGGCACGGGTGACGCTTTGCTCAAGCGCCACGGCCCGGAAAATCTCAAGTTCGGCCAGATCCACGGCAATCCTCTTGTAGACAGAGACTTTTGCGTTCTTAAAAGAAGAACGTATTTTTTCCTACTATCATTTATAAGGATGAATAAGTCAAGGAAGTCCTACACCCGGCAGGGCGGCGCAGGGACAGCGGATAAAGTGGAGTAGCGCCGGAGGCGGTCAGGGCAACGGTGGTGGCGCAAGCTCGGCCCGGAAGATTTCCGCCGCCCATTCGATAAAGGCGCGGACTTTCGCCGTCAGGTGGCGGTTGCGCGGATACATGGCCACCAACGGCAGCGTGCCGGCGTTCCAGTCGGGCAGCACGGGCACCAGCCGGCCGCTGGCCAGGTGTTCCCGGATCATCCGGTTGGCCGGGCTTTGCATCAGGCCCATGCCGGCTACGGCCGCGGCGATATAGGTGTCGGCATCGTTTGCCGCGACCCAGTGCGGCCGGTTGATTTCATAGGCCTCGTCGCCGCGCCGGAAGTCGAAGGGGAATATGCGCCCGGTCTTGGCCGAGAAGAAATTCACGAAGCGATGCTGGTCGAGGTCCGCCAGCGTGGCGGGCGTGCCATGCCGTTGCAGGTAGCAGGGCGCCGCGCACGTCACCACCGCCAGTTCGCCCAGGTGCCGCGCGGCCAGGCTTTCGTCATGCACCAGGCCGCCGCGAATCACGCAATCCACGCCTTCGGCGATCAAGTCGACCGGACGGTCGGAACTGCCCAGTTCCAGCACGATCTGCGGGTAGCGGCGGAAGAATTCCGGCAGTGCGGGCGCGATCATGTGGCGGCCGGTGGCGGCGGGCACGTCCACCCGGAGCCGTCCCGCGGGCGTCACCACGGCATGGCCGAGCGCGCCTTCCAGTTCATTCATTTCCTGCAGCATCGCCACCGCGCGCTGGTGGTAGACCATGCCGTCGTCGGTCAGGCTCAGCCGGCGCGTGGTGCGATGCAGGAGCCGCGCGCCCAGATGCGTCTCCAACTCCTGGAGGATGGTGGTGACACGTCCCTTGGGCAGATGCAGCGCGGTCGCCGCACGGGTGAAGCTGCCAAGCTCGACCACGCGGACAAAGACTTCCATGGACTTGAATCGGTCGATGCTCATGGGGGTGTAGGTCGCTGATTGTTTTGATTGGTGTGAACAGTGATTTCTCCGAATCGTAGTTTATTCGGAAAGAACCGCACAATAGACTGGCTTCATCGCACAACCGATCAACGAACCGATCAACGAACCGATTGAAGGAGAAGCAAGATGACCGCATTGCGCAACGTTCCCGCCATTGCCCTCGGCGCGCATGGCCCGCAACAGATTTCCGCCCTTGGCCTGGGCTGCATGGGCATGTCGGATTTCTACGGCGCCAGCGACGACGGCCAAAGCATCTCGACCATCCACGCCGCGCTCGATGCCGGCATCAACCTGCTGGATACGGGGGACTTCTATGGCGCCGGCCATAACGAAATGCTGATCGGCCGGGCGCTGAAGGGGCGCCGCGACCAGGCGCTGGTCTCGGTCAAGTACGGCGCGCTGCGCTCGCCGGACCATGGCTGGCTGGGCATGGACGGCCGACCGGCAGCCGTGAAGAACTTCGCCGCCTACAGCCTGCAGCGCCTGGGCACCGATTGCATCGATATCTACCGCATGGCCCGGCACGATCCGTCGGTGCCGGTGGAGGAGACCATCGGCGCTGTCGCCGACCTGGTGAAGGCTGGCTATGTGCGCTACATCGGCTTGTCCGAAGTGGGGCCGGACATCATCGAGCGCGCCCACAAGGTGCATCCTATCAGCGACCTGCAGATCGAGTACTCGCTGCTCAGCCGCGGGCCGGAGGCCAGGATCTTCCCGCTGCTGAAGGTGCTTGGGATTGGCGTGACCGCCTATGGGGTGCTGTCGCGCGGCCTGCTTGGCGGCTCCAGGCCCAAGGGGCCGGAGGACTTTCGCAGCCACCTGCCGCGCTTCAGCGGGGAGAACCTGGATCACAACCGGCAACTCGTGGACGCGCTCCAACAGGTTGCGCGGGGGCTGGGCGCCACCAGCGTGCAGGTGGCGATCGCCTGGGCCCTGGCCAAGGGGCGCGAGCTGGGTGTGCAACTGGTGCCGCTGGTCGGCTCGCGCACGCTGCAGCAGCTGGAAGGCGCGCTGGGCGCGCTGCCGCTGACGATGTCCCCCGCGGATATGGCCCGCATCGAGCAGGCCGTGCCCGGCGATGCCGTGGCCGGCACGCGCTACGGTGCCGAGCAGATGGCGTTTCTCGACAGCGAACGCTGAGACCGCGCAGGCCTAGCACGGCTGCTGCCGCGGATGCTCCTGGTTCAGCGAGCCGTGCTGCGCTGGTGCGGGTCTTGCAAGCAGTTGCCGGATCGAGGCCAGGTAGCGCTCCCCGACTTCGCGGCTGGCGCGGGTGGCCTGGCTGCGCAGGGCGCGGCGGCTCGGTGGCGTCACGTTCAGGCTGCGGCAGATCGTCGACAGGTAAGGCTTGCGGTCGCCGGTCAGCCGCTGCGCCGCGGCCTGCAGGGCGGCGTCGCCAATTCGCGCACGCAGCCAGGCCAGGACTTGCCTGTCATATTCGTTCTGTACCCGGACCAGGTGTTCCATGATCGGCTCCTGTGAATTCTGGGAAAGACTGTCGGCTACTGTTCATGCATACAGTACCTGTAAATATATACAGTATTCCCGGATTTGCAAGGGCGCGATCGGCAAGGCTCTTGGCCGATCCCGGCGATCCGGCGCTAGCTTCCCGGCAGCTCCCGCTCCGGGATCCTGCCGGTCTCGCCCGCCGTGGTTCCCTGCGGCCGACGTTCCCGCAGGGCGGGGTGATTCTTGTCCGCCCAACGTATCACTTGCCACAACGCGAGGATGCAGATGACTGCGTAGCTGCAATAGGAAAGGATGAGCATGTGCGCCTCGCTCCGTGCCCGCTTGGGGGCGAGTGGTTGAAGTAGCTGCGAGTATGCGCAATGACGCACTCGAAGCGATATCACTCCATGGGGGGGCTCGCGCGCCACTTGCCGCAAAGCCATGCTGGTGGCCGTTCCTGCCGCCACGCCCGAGCCAGGCGAGACAATTGTTTGCAGTTCGGGCGGCTTGCTTCAGCGAAATGGCGCGTGACGGGCGTGCCAGGCGGGCAAGCTAGGCTTGATCATCCGCGGGCGCATCCGCGCGGTATTCCAGCAGATCGCCTGGCTGGCAGTTCAGCGCTTCGCAGATTTTTTCCAGCGTATCGAAGCGGATGCCCTTGACCTTGCCGGATTTCAGCAGGGAAAGATTGGGCTCGGTGATGCCGATGTACTGGGCAAGTTCGCGCGATTTCATCTTGCGCTCGGCAAGCAGGACATCAAGTCTGACAAGAATGGTCATGGCGTCTCAAACAAAGCCTTCGTTCTCCCGGGCGATACGGGCCGCTTCGACCATCGCCCAGGCGATCGCCAGCAGCAAGCCGCCCAGCAGGCCCAGCGCAAAATCGCCGAAGTTGACGATCACCAGCATGTAGGGGCCGGGGCCATCGCCGCTGACCAGAGCCAGGCCCAGCAGCGTCTTGGTGAGCGGAACCACCGCGCTGAACGCCGTCACCATCAGCGCCACGCGGCGCAGGCGCAAAGCCGTTTCCATCGTGAAGACCATACCGTGCGCGAACGCGGCGAAGAGCTTGCGCGCCTCCATCAGGCCGCCGACGAGCACGCTCGCCGCACCCGCCGTGATGACGAAGCCGGCCAGGCGGTACGGCATCGACACCAGTACCCGGTACTCCGCTGCCCGGATCTCCAGGAACCGGCGGAGGTGCTGCTCGAGCGCTGCATCGGACAGCCAGAACCAGAGGGCGATCATGCCGGCCAGCGTCATGGCGATGCCGCAAAGCGTGAGCCATTGCATCCGGCGTGCAATGGTGCTGACGCGGCACATTGCGGCGTCAGCCGGCAATGAAGGGGCAAGCGGACTTGGCATGCCAGTCTCCTGATGGGATTGCATGATACGAATATTTGCTGTAAAAAGGAAAAATATTATCGTTTTGCGATAATTTATATTCGTTGGAGATTAAATTATATGCGCTCTATCGTTGTTCTTCGCCGCCTGCGCCTTCATCTGGCATGCGCGCTCGTGCCTGCTACTGCGCTGGCGATATCTTCCGGTGCGCCCGCGCACGCCGCGGGCGCCGGGCTTCCTTCGAGGCCATGGACGATGCGCATCGGCGTCACCAAGGCCATTGCATGGCTCGGGGCAGGTTGCGTGCTTGCCGCTTGCGCGCCCACGCAACTGGCCAGTCCGGCCGCCACGGCGGTCAGGATCACCCACAACGAGCCGGGCGCGGGATGTACCTACCTCGGGGATGTCACCGGCAGCCAGGGCGACTTAGTACGGGGCGCCGTGACGTCGAATGCGGACCTGGAAACCGGCGCGCGCAATGACCTCAAGAACAAGGCAGCGGCAATGGGCGGCAATGTGGTGTACCTGCTTACCCAGCGCGCTGGCCAGACCGGCGGCAAGGATCGCCTGGAGCAGACCAATGTGACGCTGTCCGGCAATGTGTACCGCTGCGCTGCGGTGGCCTCGCCCGGATCGCGAATGCCCGGCTGAGGCAGGCTGCCCGACTGGGCGCTGCACGGTAAACGCCTCGGGTGCGCGCCGGCATGGTGCCAGGGATGCATGCTGTCGAAGCGGGCGTGCCCGGCCTGGCGGCAGCCTGCGAAAATCGCCAGGCCGTCGCCGAACGACGCCGCGCGGTATATCAGGCCGGATCAGGCCAGCGCGCCGATCAGCGTGCTCTGGGCCGAGATGCCGCGGCGGCCGCGGCGGCGCCGGTAGTTGCCATCCGAATCCATTTCCCAGGTGTCGCGGGTGTCCTTCAGGTAGAGTTTCAGGCCTTCCTCGATGACGCGCTTCTTGAGGGCCTTGTCCAGCACGGGGAAGCACACCTCGATGCGGCGGAAGAAGTCGCGCTCCATCCAGTCGGCGCTGGACAGGCGGACGTCTTCCGCCTTGTCGTTGTAGAAGTAGAAGATCCGCGCATGCTCGAGGAACTGGCCGAGTACCGAGTGCACCCGGATGTTCTCCGACAGGCCCGGTATGCCGGGCCGCAGCGCGCAGCCGCCGCGCACGATCAGTTCGATCCGCACGCCATCGCAGGACGCCTGGTACAGGGCCTGGATGATCTTGGGCTCCAGCAACGCGTTCAGCTTGGCGATGATCAGTCCCTTGCGGCCGGCCTTGGCATGCTTGCCTTCGCGGCGGATGGCGTCGAGCAGCGCCGAGTGCATGGTGAAGGGCGATTGCCATAACTGGGCGAGGGTGCCGGGATGGCCCAGGCCGGTCAGCTGGGAGAATACGTTCGCCACATCGTCCGCGATGGCTTCCTTGCAGCTGAACAGGCCGAAGTCAGTGAAACGCCGGGCTGTCTGCGAGTGGTAGTTGCCCGTGGACAGATGCACGTAACGCCTGAGTTTTTTCCCCTCGCGCCGCACCACCATGGCCATCTTGGCATGCGCCTTGTAGCCGACCACGCCGTACACCACATGGGCTCCGGCCTCCTCGAGCTGCGCGGCCCAATTGATATTGGCCTCCTCGTCGAAGCGGGCCAGCAGTTCCACCACCACACTGACTTCCTTGCCCCTGCGCGCGGCGCCGATCAACGCCTGCAGCAAGGCCGAGTCGTTGCCGGCGCGGTACACCGTCTGCTTGATCGCCATCACATCCGGGTCTTCCGCGGCCTGCCGTATGAAGTCGACCACAGGGGAAAACGACTGGTACGGATGGTGCAGCAGGATATCGCCGTCGCGGATGGCGTGGAACATGTCGGGCTGGTTCACCAGCGTCTTCGGCAGCCCTGGCCGGCACGGGGGATACTTCAGGTCGTCGCGCTCGACGCTGTCGGGCACCGGCAGCAGCCGTACCAGGTTGACCGGGCCATTTACGGCAAAGACCTCGGGGTCCTCCAGGCCGAACTGGTTCTGCAGGAACCGCGTCATCTCGTCGGAGCAGTTGTCCGCGACTTCAAGCCGTACCGCGTCGCCATAGTGCCGCTGCGGCAATTCGCCCTGCAGCGCCGCGCGCAGGTTCTTGATCTCTTCCTCTTCGACGAACAGCTCGCTGTTGCGGGTGACACGGAACTGGTAGCAGCCGCACACGCGCATGCCGGGAAACAGTTCGCCCACATGGGCGTGCAGGATGGACGACAGGAACACAAAGCCGTGTTCGCACCCGGAGACCTCCTTCGGCAGCAGGATCACGCGGGGCAGGGCGCGCGGCGCCTGCACGATGGCCGCGCCCGCCTCCCGGCCGAAAGCGTCCCGGCCTTCGAGCTCCACGGCGAAGTTGAGGCTCTTGTTGAGTACGCGCGGGAACGGGTGCGCCGGATCCAGGCCGATCGGGGTCAGCACCGGCATCAGCTCGCGGAAGAAATAGTCGCGGATCCACTCGGCCTGCTGCTGCGACCAGTGCGGGCGGCGGAGGAAGCGAATTTCCTGCTGGTCCAGTTCGGGGATCAGCACTTCGTTGAGCAGGCGGTACTGCTCCGCCACCAGCTCGTGCGTACGGGCGCTGATGAGCGCATAGACCTGCCTGGCGTCGAGCCCGTCCGGGCCGGGAACGGCGGCCTGGAGCTTGATCTGCTCCTTGAGCCCGGCGACGCGGATCTCGTAGAACTCGTCGAGGTTGCTGCTGAAGACGCAAAGAAAGCGCAGGCGCTCGAGCAGGGGGATATCGCGGTTCTTCGCCTGCGCGAGCACCCGCCGGTTGAATTCGAGCAGGCCTGCGTCCCGGTTCAGGAACATCGGATGCGCGCCGGACAGGAAATCCGGCGGCGCGCCGCGAGCATCACCCGCGGGGAGGGGCAGGGAAGGGACGACCTGTAGCGGGGCAGCCGAGCCTTCAGCCATGATGGGCTTCAATCCTTTCTCTGGTGTGGATCATCGGGAAACGATGAACTGGTAGCGTGATATTACCGCGCTGCGAGGTACGGGAGCCAGTGGTGTGCGCAAACTGTCCCTTGTGTGTGTCGCGCAACGTACAGGGCGCCGCCGTCTTGATGTTGGAGGGGCGGAACCGGGGCCGCTGGTGGTGCGCGTTGCCTCTGCATGGCTGATCGGCGCAGTGCTGGCATCGCCATTGGCGCAAGCCCGGGTTCGCCTGATGGACGAAGCGCCTGTGACAACGTGGCGCGCGCGCCGGCCGAAATCGAAGAACGGATCGCGTCCTTGAAGGCGCAGCCCCCTGACGAACGGCGCCGCGCTCGCCAGCCTGCGCGATGCACGGGCCGTGCCGTTTCTTGCCGGGGCGTTGCGGGACGGCGACCACGAGGTTCGGTGCAAGGCGATCGAAGCCATCGGCCGTATCGACGCGACGGGCCATGCCGCCCTGATCCTGGGTTGCCTCCAGGATCCGAACCGGCCAGTCCAGCAGTCGGCAGCCGAAGCACTCTGGCTGCCCGGCGGCGCCGTAACACCGCCGGAAGCGCTGGCCTTTCTGTGCGCCCCCGATGCGGATGCGCAAGTGAAGGCATCGCTGGCGAAATCGCTGACGCGCCATGGCGACCCCGCAGTCATTCCGCATCTGATCGACGCGCTCGCCACCACGCAGGCAGATGCGCGCGCAGGTCTCGTTGAAGCCTTGCGGGAACAACCCGATCCGCGTGCGATGGCGCCGCTGCTTGGACTGCTGAGTGACGACGACGGGGTGCGCAGCGAGGCGGCGTTGGCGCTGGCGGCTATCGGCGACGATAAGGCGGTCGCGCCATTGGCGTCGCGGCTAGAGCGTGAGCCGTCGCCGGACGTCCGGCGCCGGGTTGTCTGGGCGCTGAGCTTCTTCACGCCCGGCAAGGTGCTGCCGTTGCTGACGGGCAGCTTTGGCGACAGCGATCCCCATGTGCGGCAGCAGGCTGTCCAGGCGCTGGCCGAGATCTGCGACGTGGCAGAGCTGCGCGCTCTGCTGTCGGCACTGCCGAAACGGCTCGACGATGTGAGGCAAGCGCTTGAGGAGGCGATCGAGGCACTCGAATGCGACGCGACGCTCGGCGAGCGTGGCAGATCCCGCCGCGTCAGCATCGGAACGGTGCACTACGCGTAGCAGGCCGCACTTTGGGCTGTCCAATGCCGCCTTTCACCACCCGTTGTGGCTTTCTCGCATACGTACATTCACCTAATGCTGCGCTGCGCCATTCCTTTTGCTACAATTAGGGAAAACCCGATGAGGGTTATCCCTGAAAGGAAGAAAGCCATGAACACCCATACCGACATCAAGATGACCGACCAACTCGAACGCGAACTGATGGAACGCGAACTTGGTCCCCGCAGCCCCGCTTTCGTCGAAGACGTGAAGAGCGCCATCGCCGCCGTCCAGAGCCTCGTGGCCCGCCTGCAAAACCAGGCACGCAAGGCCAAGGTCGTTTTTGCAAACGGCTGATCGCCTGAGCACTGACTGACACCAAGCCCGAAGTTACCAAGAAGTCTGAATCGTTATTGTTGCGGTAGTGCGCTGTAGTTGTTTTTGTTTGTAGCTGATTGTTGATACATGTAGTTTTGGTTTGACGAGTACCACTGTTGCTCGCGGGCGTGCGCCAAGGCATGCACCCGGACGAGGGCAGCCGGGCACTACGTGAAACCTGCGTGGGGATTTTCCACGCGGCAAGACCGGCCAACGCGTCGCTCCATGGAGCGCAACGCATTTTGGCCGGTTTTTTTATTGGTGCGCCGGAATCGCGGAATCGCGGGCGTTTTCGCTCATGGACATTCTCTTGCGAAATCGGCTCACAAGCCTTGCGAGACATTTTCCTTTTACTGCCGCACAGGATGGCGCTATCGTGGAGGCCCCCAAAAGAGCCTCCCGCGCCCCCCATGTCTCCCCGCCTGCTGCTCTGCCTGACGATTACCTACCTGGTATGGGGCACGACTTATCTAGCCATCCGCTTCACGCTGGAGAGCTTTCCTCCCTTCCTGATGATGGGTTCGCGTTTTCTGTGCGCGGGTTTGTTGCTCGCCCTGTGGCTGTGGTACCGCGGCGCTTCCATGCCGACGCTGCGGCAGTGGCGCAACTGCGCGGTGCTGGCTGGCTTCCTGCTGGTCGGCGGCATGGGGCTCACGGCGGTGGCCGAGCAGACCATCTCCTCCGGCGCGACGACCGTGATGATCGGCTCGATGCCGATCCTTGGCTTGTTCTGGGGATTCTGCTTCGGCGCGCGGCCGCGCTGGTATGAGGGGCTGGCCATCGCACTGGGCAGCCTGGGCATCCTGGTGCTGACCGGTGGCGCCGAATTCCGCGCCAGTCCTGCGGGCGTCGGGGCGCTGTTGCTTGCCATCGCCAGCTGGTCGTTCGGCTCGCAGCTTCCCGGGCGCATGGACCTGCCGCGCGGCGCGGTTGCGTTTGCCGCCGAGATGCTGTTGGGCGGGGTCGCCTTGCTCGCCATTTCCACCGTGACCGGCGAGCCATGGCCGCGGGCGGTCAGCAGCCAGGCGTGGTGGGCCTGGGGCTACCTCGTGGTGGCCGGGTCCCTGGTGGCGTTTTCCGCCTATATGTACCTGGTGGCCAATGTTTCGCCAACGATCGCCACCAGCTATGTCTACGTGAACCCGCCGGTGGCGCTTGCCGTGGGCGCGTGGCTGGGCGGAGAGCAGATCGCGCCGCAGACCTGGGGGGCGGTAACGCTGATCCTGGCCGCGCTGGCTGTGCTCAGCCTGGGCGCCTGGCGTGGCGCCAGGGTGGCCGCGTCCACATGAATCCCGGATCCGGCCCTGGGAAACCGCTGCAATGGCGGTGCCTCAGGACTGGGATTGTTCCTCGATCCACATCGACAGGCGCGCCTTGTAGGCCTGCTGGATATGCCGGCGCGTGATCTGTTCGGCCAGCGCGGGGTCGCGTTGCTCCAGCGCTTCCACCAGGGCGATATGGTCTTCGTAGGAGACGCGTGCGCGCCCCGGCAGCGCCAGCGTGGTCCGGCCCAGCAGTGCCATCGACTCGTGCAGGGAGCGCAGGGTCTTGAGCAGGTAGCGGTTATGCGCGCAGCGGTGCAGGGTTTCGTGGAAGAGGCGGTTGTTGGTGGCGAGCCTGTCCGGCTCGTCGGCGATGGCGAGGTCGCGCTGGACGATATCGCGCAGCAGGGAGATTTCCACATCGGTGGCGTGGCGCGCGGCAAGCGCGGCGGCGGTGCCTTCCAGCATCTCGCGCATGACGTAGAGCTCGCTGACCATGCTGGCGTCGAGCCGGGTCACCATCATGCCGCGGTTGGGCTCGTTGACCACCAGGCCTTCGGATTCCAGGCGCGACAGCGCTTCGCGCACCGGCGTGCGCGACAGGCCCAGCGCGGCGGCCAGTTCCACTTCGCGCAGGCGGGTGCCGGAGGGCAGTTGCCCTGCCTGGATGGCGTTGCGCAGGTGCTGGTAGGCCCGCTCGGCGCGGGGCAGGGATTCATCGGGACCGGTGCCTGCGGCGCCGTTGGGATCAGCGGAAATCATGGGAGACTGCGAAAGAGCCGTGGTCGTAGCGTTGTCGTTGCCGGGCCGTGCGCGGCAGCCTCGCAGGGCCGCCGGATTGCCCGGTCGCCATCATGATACGCGCTCCAGGTCCGGCAACATCACACTGGCGGAATATCCGTCACCATGGGGCCCCGGCATTGCGCGCCGATGGCCCCGAGATGCCTGTCCGGCCAGGCCGCGGGCGCGTTCGATCAAGTACTCCGCGATTCGCATGACGTTTGGCGGAGATCCGCCACGGCAATCCGATTTCGGCGGAGGGCAGATCCTGGCGGCGGCAACGCCATCCGCACAGGGTGGCGGCACCGGATTTTCCTGAATTCCAGGAAATTGATTGTTTTATTTTCCGGCTAATCGGCGAGGGCGATCAGGGTTACGCTCAGGTCATGGCGCGATCCCGTGCCGCAGAACCGCAGAACCTGCTTGATGGAGCCCGCAATGAAAGCCGTTGGCCTGACCCGTTACCTGCCGATCAACGACCCGCAATCCCTGGTCGACGTCGAGATCGCCACCCCCGTGCCGGAAGGGCGCGACCTGCTGGTCAAGGTGGAGGCCATTGCCGTCAATCCGGTGGACACCAAGGTGCGCGCGCCCAAGGGCAAGGTGGAATCCGCACCCCGCGTCCTGGGCTGGGATGCGGCCGGTACGGTGTCCGCCGTGGGCCCGGATGTGACCTTGTTCAAGGTGGGCGATCCGGTTTTCTATGCGGGCAGCATTACCCGGCCTGGCGCCAATAGCGAATACCACCTGGTGGACGAGCGCATCGTCGGGCATAAGCCCGCTTCGCTCGATTTCGCGCACGCCGCGGCGCTGCCCCTGACCGCCATCACGGCCTGGGAGGCCTTGTTCGATCGCCTGGGCGTGTCGCCACGGGGCGAACATGCGGGGCGCTCCGTCCTGGTGATCGGCGGAGCAGGGGGCGTAGGCTCCATCGGCATCCAACTGGCCAAGACGCTGGCGGGGCTGACCGTCATCGCCACCGCGTCACGCCCCGAGTCGGCCGCCTGGTGCCGCAAGCTGGGCGCCGACCACACCATCGATCATCGCGGCGACATGCCGGCGCAACTGCGCGGCCTCGGCTTTGCCGAAGTCGACTACATCCTCTGCTTCAATGATACCGACCGGCATTTCGGCGCGATGGCGGCCGTGATCGCCCCGCAGGGCAAAATCTGCTCGATCGTGGAGAACAGCGGCGCGCTGCCGGTGGGCGACCTGAAGACCAAGAGCGCCAGCTTTGTCTGGGAGTTCATGTTTACCCGTTCGATGTTCGGCACGGCGGACATGGTGGAGCAGCACCGCCTGCTCAACGAGGTGGCGCGGCTGATCGATGCCGGCCGCTTGCAGACTACCCTGGGCGAGCATCTCGGCCGCATCGACGCCGCCAACCTGCGGTGTGCCCACGCCATGCTGGAGGGCGGCCAGACGATCGGCAAGCTGGTGCTGGAAGGGTGGTTCTAAGGCCAGGGTATTACGGGCGTTCCAGGTCTTGGGGCGGGTGCCATTCGAGCAAGTGGCCTCGCATCTCCTGAATCCTTAGCACCACGACTGCCTCGCCGCTTGCAGCAGATTGCCATGTTTAGAAACCTGCTCGCTTGACCCTTGGGGTTGTCCTTGCTGGGCCATTTCTGCTCTTGCGGGTGCTGGTACGCAATTAACCGCCATTATTTTCAATCGTCCGCCTGCTGCGGGTTCGTGGCATGCCACGAACCCGCTTTGTCTGCAGGGCGCGGTAGAAAACCCTGGCGGATGTCTAGTCCAGGCAGCTTGAGCAGGGCATGCGTCATGCGTGCAGCGCGGCATGCGCTACCCCGCTTGTCCTGGCATGCCGCGGCAAGGCGGCCATGGAGCCGAGAAAATCCACCGTGCTGGCAATGACCCCGGCGTCGCGCAACACGCGCCGGTGCCCAAGTCCTTCGGTGGTCATCAACTTCGCGCCGGGCCAGGCGCCCACAATCGCCGCGCCGTTCTCCCAGCAAACCTCATGGTCCTGCCGGTCGTGGACGACCAGGGTAGGGGGCACCGGGCGGATGCGGCCGAGCGCCGGCACATTGAGCGCCGACCATGGCATGCCCAGCCAGCGCTCGCTGCTGCGCTGCATGCGGGCCAGGATCGCCGGGCCGATGCCGAGCCGCCAGGCCAGGGCCGCTGCGGCGCGGTGCATGTCGGCCGGCGGCGCGATCATGACGGCGGCCTGCAAGTGCAAGCCTTCGCGTATCGCCAGCGCCAGCGCGGCACTCCCGAGGGAATGCGATACCACGGCGTGTATCGGCCCGGCATGCCATGCCGTGGCCAGCAAGGCGCGTGACATCTCCACCACGGAGGTCTGGTCCGCGCCACGCGCGCCTGCGTCGGAAGCGCCATGCGATAGCGCATCGAATGCCACCACGCGCATGCCCGCCGCCAGCAGGGGGGCAACCAGGGGCTGCCACTGGGCGGCATGGCCACCCCAGCCGTGCGCCAGCAGCACCGCGGGGCCGCTGCTTCCCCAGCGGTAGACGCGCACCCGGCGGCTGGCTCCCTGTCCGGTCACCAGCGCCCAGTCCATCCGCGCCTGCGCCAGCAGTTCGCGGCCTGCATGGTCCGGGCCGGTGCCGCGCGGAGGCCGGAACCATTCGCGTTCCAGCGCCCGCGCAGCGCCTGGCGGATACAAGTGTCCGGCCAATTGCCAGAGCAGGCGCGACCAGTGCCTTGGCGTGCCGGCGCCGCGCGCCGCATGCCGAGGCTGATGGGGTGGGGAAAGCGTTTGCGTCACGACGGACATCTCCAGCGAAACCTGCAATTTTCGGGTCGGTTTTGGCATGCGCAATCTCTCTCTTTTACATAAAAGACCGACCAGTCGTGCTATTTTTAATATAAAAAAATATGACGTTGATTTGTCGTCCCATGCGTGTCTGCACGCATGCCTCATGGGCTCTTTTTTCCCTGTTCCGGTGCAAAAAGATCCCCGTTCAGGTGCGCGAAACCCCCAGCCCCACAGCCATGTGCAGCCAGGCTAGAGACCAGCCGGCAGCGCAAGTTCGGCGCGCCTGAGCAAGCCTTCGAAGGCCCGGCAGGCCATGGTCTCGGCATCTTGGCGCCCCAGCAGCTTGAACGATTGCTGGAACGCCATGCCGATGCCGATCATCTCGAAAGCGAATTGCCGCGGATCCTGAGCGGCGGAGAGGTCGCCTTCTTCAATGGCATCGGCCACCACCCGCGCAATCGCGCTGTGCCAGTCCTTCATCGACTGCACCACCATATCGCGGATGGCACCCGGGCGGTCGCGGTACTCCTGGCCCAGGGCCATGAACAGGCAGCGCCCCTTGGTAACCGATCCCCCGAGCCATAGCAGGTAGCCGTCGAACAACGCCTGCAGCCGCCGGCTGCCGCGCGGCTGGCGCATGGCCGGCCGCACCACGATGTCGGAGAAACGCTCGAGGGCCAGCCCGAGCACCGCCTGCTGCAGGGCCTCCTTGGACTTGAAGTGGGCGTACAGCCCGCTCTTCGACATACTGGTGTCGGCGGCCAGCGTGGCGAGCGATAACTGCTCGAAACCGACCCGCGCCGCGGTGTCGAGGGCCTGTTCGATGATGGCTGCGCGCGTGATCTGACCTTTTTGCATGATTGTAAGAATAGCACGACCGGTCGGTTTGTCAACGATCCGCCTGTGCGCCGTCGTCAACCTATTGCCGGGTAGCTCGTTATGTCACACGGAGGCAGATGATTGTGCTCTATCGGACCTATTGACAGGTGCGGCAGAGCCTGCGCAGGGCGCTTGCAAGAAATCTGCACAAAGTGTTGCCTTGATTACATACGGAACGCTTTGCGTGCTCTATACTCGAATGCACGTCCGCGCACTTTTTTTTTCACTGGTGACTGGAGACCGACATGAACAGTACAGCCGTGCCTAGAGGCGCTAGCGAACCGTTCCGGCAACTGCGGGCGTTGCGCCGAGCGCGAAAGCTCAAGCAGGAAGACGTCGCCCGTAAGGCCGGAATTTCCCGGGAAGCTTACTTGCGGGCCGAATCGGGTCAAGCCGACCCCCGCATGTCGACTTTCCTAGCGGCTTGCGAGGCGCTGGGGCTTGAAGTGGTGCTGGCTCCCCAGCACCTTGCCGCCGACGTCAACGCGTTTATTGCCAGCCGCAATGGCGGCGTCACGGCCGCTTCGATGGCCGGGCAAGCGCCTGCCGCCACCCCCGCCGCCGCGAGCCCCGCACCTGCCTCCCCGGTCGGTTCGGGTTTTGCGTCGAGCCCGGGCGAAGGTCACAAGCCAGCCTGATTGCGTGCATCCGTTCCGGTCGGGTCTGCGGCCGGAACGGACCCAAGCGGGCCATACCCAAGGCGGATGCGCCCCCACGCGTCTGCCTTGGGGTGGCTTGCCTTGTATGCCTGGGGGGGGCGCGTCCGCGACCGCCAGGGGCCGCTGGCATACGCCCGCGGCGTGCTATCGCCGCCCACGGTCATCAGGCCGGGAGGAGGCAGCGTCGCGCTGCCTCCTCCGCTGCGCCTCCGGAACTGCCGCTTCCTTCCCTTGCTGTCTTTCTTGCGTTCTCCCACGGAGTAACGCCGCACCCGGCTGCTTGCTGCCCGGGCCGGGCAGAACATCGGCTTTGCGTTACGCGACGAAGCGGCGCATCCAGCCCTTTAGCGTCTAGCCCTTTCCAGGTTTCCCGCCGTTTCCCATCTTCCCGCCTAACCTTCTAGCAGGGCTGGCGCTCCTTGTTTTTCATGGCCCGCCGCCCGTGCGGCATCTCATTGTGGTTTGACACGCCCGAAAGCTGAGATTACGATATAGTAAATCGATTACGTATTGTGTAATTTTTGGTGGCGATACCGGCGCGCGCAGCTGGTGGAAGATCGCCGCGAGCGTGATCGCCGGTCGCCTGGAGTCCCCTGCGGCGCCATCCTGCCGTGCCACGGCAGGGTTGCCCTGCATCCCGCGGGGCGCCGGTTCCACTAAAAGAGGAGCAACCATGAGCAAGGCCTTCGCATCGCAGGCGGATCTGCAGGAAAAGCAGGTCACCTTCACCAGGCTGTCGGATAACGCGTACGCGTATACGGCGGAGGGCGACCCGAATTCCGGCGTGATCATTGGCGATGACAGCGTTCTGATCGTCGACACCACCGCTACGCCGGCGATGGCGCAGGACTTGATCGCTCGCATCCGCGCCATTACCGACAAGCCCATCAAGCATGTGGTGCTGTCGCACTACCACGCGGTGCGGGTGCTGGGGGCCTCCGCTTATTTCAAGGAAGGCGCGCAGAACGTGATCGCCAGCCGCGGCACCTACGAGATGATCGTGGAGCGCGGCGAGGCCGACATGAAGTCCGAGATCGAGCGCTTCCCGCGTCTGTTCGCCGGCGTCGAGACCGTGCCGGGCCTGACCTGGCCCAACCTGGTGTTCGAACGCGAACTGACGCTCTATCTCGGCAAGCTGGAAGTCAAGATCATGCATCTTGGTCCGGGCCACACCAAGGGCGACACCGTGGTGTGGATCCCTGCGCAGAAGATCCTGTTCTCCGGCGATCTGGTCGAGTACGACGCCGCCTGCTATTGCGGCGATGCGCAGCTCGAAGAATGGCCGGCCACGCTCGAGGCGCTGCGCGCGCTGGGGCCGGTGGCCCTGATCCCCGGCCGTGGACCGGCCCTGACGGACCCCGTCATGGTCGGGCGCGGCCTGGATTACACCCGTGACTTCGTCAGCACGCTGCTGCAGCGCGGCAGGGAGGCCGTGGCGCAGAAGCTGGACCTGAAAGGCGCCATGGCGCATACGCGCGCGGCCATGGACCAGAAGTTCGGCCAGGTCTTCATCTATGAACACTGCCTGCCCTTCGATGTGGCGCGCGCCTACGATGAAGCCAGCGGCATCAAGCATCCGCGCATCTGGACCGCGCAGCGAGACAAGGATATGTGGAAGGCGCTGCAGGAGTGAGGCGAGGCGGAGGACGATGATCCGCGGCGGCGCGGCTGCGCCGCTGCCCCATGGCGATAGCCGCAAGAGCCGCGCCAGCGGTCATGGCTGGATGGAGACACGATGGATACGAACTACCAGGCCCGTACCTTTGCGTACCAGCCCTGTGCCGAACAGCACGCGCCGCAGCCGGGCGCCGATGCGCATCCCACGCATCCGGTGGTGGTGATCGGCGCCGGCCCGGTGGGACTGGCCGCGGCCATCGACCTTGCCCAGCGGGGTGTGCCCGTGGTGCTGCTGGACGACGATTGCACGCTGTCGGCCGGCTCGCGGGCCATCTGTTTTGCCAAGCGCACGCTGGACATCTTCGACCGCCTGGGTTGCGGCCAGCGCATGGTCGACAAAGGCGTCAGCTGGAACGTCGGCAAGATCTTCTTCGACCGGGACCTGGTCTACAGCTTCGACCTGATGCCCGAGAGCGGTCACCACCGGCCTGCCTTCATCAACCTGCAGCAGTACTACGTGGAAGGTTTCCTGGTGGAGCGCGCCGCGGAACTCGCCAATCTGTCGGTCCGCTGGCGGCATCGCGTGGCCGGGCTTGCGCAGGACGCTGGCGCGGTGACGCTGGACGTGGAAACACCCGATGGCAACTATGCCCTGCGGGCGCGCTACGTGGTGGTGGCCGATGGCGCGCGCAGCCCGGTGCGCCACGCCATGGGCCTGGAGAGCAAGGGCCGTGTCTTCAAGGACCGTTTCCTGATTGCCGACGTGAAGATGGCCGCGCCATTTCCGAGCGAGCGCTGGTTCTGGTTCGACCCGCCGTTCAACCGCAACCAGTCGGTCCTGGTGCATCGGCAGCCGGACAATGTGTGGCGCATCGATTTCCAGCTCGGCTGGGACGCCGACCCCGATCTGGAAAAGCAGCCGGAGCGCGTGACCCCGCGTATCAGGGCGCTGCTGGGCGAGGATGTGGCGTTCACGCTGGAATGGGTCAGCGTCTACACCTTCTCGTGCCAGCGCATGGACAGCTTCCGTCACGGCCGCGTGCTGTTTGCGGGCGACGCCGCCCACCGCGTCTCGCCGTTCGGCGCGCGCGGCGCCAACGGCGGGGTGCAGGACGCGGAGAACCTGGCCTGGAAGCTCGCGCTGGTGTTGAGCGGCAACGCGCCCGATGCCTTGCTCGACAGCTATGCCAGCGAGCGCGAGTACGCCGCCGACGAAAATATCCGCAACTCGACCCGTTCGACCGATTTCATTACGCCCAAGACGCCCGCGAGCCGAGTCTTCCGCGACGCCGTGCTGATCCTGGCGCGCCATCATGCCTTTGCCCGCCAGCTGGTCAATAGCGGACGGCTCTCGGTGCCGGCGGTGCTGGCCGGATCGGTGCTGAATACGCCGGATGGCCCGGACGCGACAGGCGAGGGGATGTTTGCCGGGCAAATGGTGCCGGGCGCGCCGTGCGCGGATGCGCCGGTGCGAGCGCAGGGCCAGGCCGCGTGGCTGCTGGGCCAGTTGGGCGAGCGCTTTACTGCCATGGTCTTCGCGGGGCCGGGCGGCTTGCCGGTGCCGCTGCTGACGGATTTGCTGGGGCTGGCGTCCGCCGCGACGCCGCTGCGGGTGCTGTGCGTGACCCCGGCGGGCAAGGGGGGCGCTACCGCCGCGCATCCGGCGCCGGCAGGCGTAAGCCTGATCGAGGACAGCGAAGGCTTGCTGGCGCGCCGCTACGATGGCCGTCCGGGCACTGCCTACCTGCTGCGTCCCGATCAGCACGTATGCGCGCGCTGGCGGTCATGCGATCCGGACCGGGTAGGGGCTGCGCTGCGGCGCGCGCTGGGATGGGAGCAAGGCAGTGGCGGCGTGGCCGGCGTTGCTGCCGGCGCCACCGCCGCTGCGATTGCGTGAATTGCCTGGGAGACCTGCCAATGCCACTGAACACCGAACCCAACCTGGCTCGTCCGGACGATTTCTACGAGGCGCTGATCGACATGCACCGCGACCTGTCCGACGCCCAGAGCCAGTCCGCCAACGCGCAGCTGATCCTGCTGCTGGCCAACCACATCGGCGATCTTGCCATCTTGCAGGAAGCCATGGAGCGCGCCCGCGCGGGCGCGCTCGAACGGGCTGGCCACCAGCCCGCCGCCCAACCGGCGGCCGCGGCCTGAGGCTGCGCGGCCAGCCGCTTCTCATATCGAGAGAACGAGTACGTGAGTACCAGAGAGAGGAAGACTCAAGACATGACGCAGACGCAACTGAACGTTCCGGCGCATTTGCCCGAGCATGGCGCACCTGGCTACCAGTCGGGCTTTGCCAACGAATTCGCCACCGAGGCGCTGCCCGGAGCCTTGCCGGTGGGGCAGAACTCGCCCCAGCGCGCACCCTACGGGCTGTATGCCGAGCAGCTCTCGGGCACGGCCTTCACGGCGCCGCGCGCGCACAACCGGCGCAGCTGGCTATACCGTATCCGCCCGGGCGCGATGCACGAGCCGTTCACGCGCATGGCGCAGTCGCGCCTCGTCAGCCGCTTCGACGAGGTGCCGCCGTCGCCCAACCAGATGCGCTGGAGCCCGCCCGCCATGCCAAGCGAGCCGACCGACTTTGTCGACGGCATCGTGACCATGGCCGGCAATGGCGGCCCGGAAGCCATGAACGGCTGCGGCATCCATCTGTACCTGGCCAACCGGTCGATGACCGACCGCTTCTTCTACAACGCCGACGGCGAGATGCTGATCGTGCCGCAGCAGGGCCGCCTGCGCCTGGCGACCGAGATGGGCCTGCTGGAAGTGGAGCCGCAGGAAATCGTGGTGGTGCCGCGTGGCGTGCGTTTCCGCGTGGAACTGCCGGACGGCGAAGCGCGCGGCTATATCTGCGAGAACTATGGCGCGCTGTTCCGCTTGCCGGACCTGGGCGTGATCGGCTCGAATGGCCTGGCCAACCCGCGCGACTTTCTCACGCCGGTAGCGTGGTACGAAGACCGCGAGGGCGATTTCGAGCTGGTGGCGAAGTTCCAGGGCAACCTGTGGCGCGCGCCGATCGGCCACTCGCCGCTGGACGTAGTGGCCTGGCACGGCAACTATGCCCCGTACAAGTACGATCTGCGCCGCTTCAACACGATCGGCTCGATCAGCTTCGACCATCCGGACCCGTCGATCTTCCTGGTGCTGCAAAGCCCCTCCGATACCCCGGGCGTGGACAGCATCGACTTCGTCATCTTCGGGCCGCGCTGGCTGGCCATGCAGGATTCCTTCCGCCCGCCCTGGTTCCACCGCAATATCGCGAGCGAGTTCATGGGCCTGATCGAAGGCGTGTACGACGCCAAGGCCGAGGGCTTCGCTCCTGGCGGTGCCAGCCTGCACAACTGCATGAGCGGCCATGGCCCGGACGCGGAGACCTTCGCCAAGGCCACCGCCGCGGATACGTCGCAGCCGCACCGCATCAGCGATACCATGGCCTTTATGTTCGAGACGCCGGCCGTGATCCGGCCGACGCCGTATGCAGCGGAATCGGCCGAGCTGCAAGCCGACTACTACCGGTGCTGGCAAGGGCTGAAGAAGCATTTCAACCCGAATCAGCGCTAAGCCCGGATGCCCGGCTGGCCGCGGCCGGCCGGGCCGATGATGTTCGCTTCCCGGGTGCCCGTGCAGACAACCATGCCGGCACCCCCTTGTCATTCCTCTCGGAGCCCCCGATGACCACTGTCCAGCAGAGTTGGATCGAATCCGCCAATGATGGCGTTACGCATTTCCCGCTGCAGAACCTGCCCTACGGCATCTTTTCCTCGAACGGGCAGGGCCCGCGCGTGGGCGTCGCCATTGGCGATTTCGTCCTCGACCTGGCCGTGCTGGATGCGGCTGGCTTGTTGCCGGCTTCGACCAAGGGCGTCTTCGGCGGCGCCACGCTCAATGCCTTCATCGCGCTCGGCAAGCCGGTCTGGACCGAAACGCGCCAGCGCCTGACGGCCTTGCTGTCGGCGGACGACGACACCCTGCGCGGCAAGTCCGCGCTGCATGAGCAGGCGCTGGTGCCGATGGCCTGGGCCACCTTGCACCTGCCGGTGGATATTCCCGGCTACACCGATTTCTACTCCTCGCGCGAGCACGCTACCAACGTTGGCCGCATGTTCCGCGACCCGGAGAACGCGCTGCTGCCGAACTGGCTGGAGATTCCGATCGGCTATAACGGCCGCGCCAGCTCGGTGGTGGTCAGCGGCACGGAGCTGCACCGCCCGAACGGGCAGATCAAGCTGCCGAACGAGCCGCGCCCGATCTTCACGGCTTGCCGCAAGCTCGACTACGAGCTGGAGATGGCCTTTATCGTCGGCAAGCCTTCGACGCTGGGCGAGCCGGTCAGCACTGCCGAAGCGGCCGGGCATATGTTCGGCATGGTGATTCTCAACGACTGGAGCGCGCGCGATATCCAGCAGTGGGAATACGTGCCGCTGGGACCGTTCAACAGCAAGGGCTTCGGCACTTCTATCTCGCCCTGGGTGGTGACCATGGACGCGCTCGAGCCGTTCCGCCGCGACAATCCGGTGCAGTCGCCCGAGCCGCTGCCTTACCTGCGGCAGCCGCAGCGCAATGCCTATGACATCGCGCTCGAAGTCTCGCTGCGCCCCGAAGGCGCCGCGCAGGCCACCACGATCTGCCAGACCAATTTCAAGGCCATGTACTGGACCATGGTGCAGCAACTGGCGCACCACACCGTGTCGGGCTGCAATGTCCGCGTGGGCGACCTGATGGGCTCCGGCACCATCAGCGGCACCACGCCGGATTCCTACGGCAGCCTGCTGGAGGCGACCCGCAACGGCGCCGAGCCGCTGACGCTGGCGGACGGCGCCAAGCGCGGCTTCCTGGAAGACGGCGACGAAGTGGTCATGACCGGCTGGTGCCAGGGCGAGGGCTATCGGGTCGGGTTTGGCGAGGTGGCGGGCAAGATCCTGCCGGCCCGCTAAGCGGACGCAACGGTCCCGGGGCGCTCGTTGAGCGCCCATCCGGCAGGAAGCCAGCGGCAATCACGTGGCCGGCGGCAGGGGGACATCGAGGATGACCGCCGCGCGGCCGGCCAGCAGCAGCTGGCCGGCCGCGCTCACTTCGAAGGCATAGAGGATGTTGCCCTCGCTGCCGCTGATGCGGCGGGCTTCCACCTGCAGCGGCGCGGCGATGTCGTCAAGGCGTGCTACGTGCAGTTCCAGCTTGCGCACGCTGGCCAGGTAGCCCAGGCGCGGGCGCTGCCCGGGCTGCCGCAGCGCGGCACCGTGGGCGGCCATGGCCTGCGCCGCGTATTCGATGCCGCAAACGGCCGCCAGGCGCCCGTTGGCGCGCAGCGGATTGTCGGCATGGGTATGGCTGCTGGCTTCGCAGCGGATGCATTCCGGGTTCCAGTCGAGCACGCTGTCGAGCAGGCACATGGCGCCCTGATGCGGAATATGCGCGGCGATCCACGCGCGTCCCAGCGCAGCGGCTTGCGGATGCATCACGTCACGCGGCTTCGGCCGGGGTAATGGCCACCCGCAGGCGCAGGTCGTCAAGGTAATCGATCACCACCTCGCGCGGGCCGCCCAGCGCCAGCGCCTGCAGCATGGGCAAGGCCCGCGCCGCCGGCACGGCCTGGCGCAACTGTTCCAGTTCGGGCAGCGGCATCCGGCTGGCCGGCGCTTCGGCCAGCGTGACATCGAGGCGCGCGATCGAACGTGCGCCAGGCTGTGGCAGCAGCACCAGCGCCAGGCCGAACGCATCCGGGATGGGACGGTGGCTGCGCAGCGGCTCCGGATAGTCCGTGTCGTAGGCAATCAGCAGGCAGGCTTCGCCGTCCACGGCCACCTGGCACAAGCTGTCCAGCAGGCCGGCGCCAAAGCTGCCGTCGCGCGCGCACAGCACGTTGGAGGAGGTCATGGCGCCGGAGGCAATGCCCCAGTAACCCGCGGCCGCGTTATGCACCGAGTTGTGAAAACGGGTCGGCGAGATCAGCGGATCCTGGCTGGCCAGCGCCTCGCAGATGGCGTGGTAGTTGTAGCCGTCGCCGCTGGAGGCGCTGAACACCGTCGGCAGGGCCGCCGCGTCCATGCCGCTGGCTGCCACCGCCTGCTGGCCCACCGCCAGGGCCAGCTTGACGCAAGGGCCGGTACGGCGCCGTTCGGCCGGCGGCAGTCCGGCCGGTGGCGGCAGTTCGGTCGGCTGGTTGGCATAGGGCAACGTGCCTGCCAGCACGGCGGCGCCGTGCTGCCAGTCCTGGAAGCCGGGGCCCAGCAGGCCGATGCCTTCGATGAATGCGCTCAGTTGCATGGTCAGGTTCAGGCTGGCGAATCGGCGCGGCCGAACAGCAGGCTGCAGTTGGAGCCGCCGAAGCCGAAGGCATTGCTCAGGACCCGGCGCATGGGCTGCTCGCGGTTTTCCAGCAGGTAGTCGAGCGGGAGTTCCGGATCCGGTTCGGTGGTGTTGATGCCAGCGGGCATCAGGCCATGGCGCAGCGCCAGCGCGCAGATCGCCGCCTCGATGGCGCCGGCCGCGCCCAGCGTGTGGCCGGTCGCGCCCTTGGTCGAACTGCACGGGACGGATGGCAGCAGGTCCAGCATGGCCCTGCCTTCGGCCGCGTCGTTGCTGCGGGTGGCGGTGCCATGCAGGTTGACGTAGTCGATCTGCGCCGGTGCCAGGCCGGCACTGGCCAGCGCCTGCGCCATCGCCATGCGGGCACCCAGTCCCTGCGGGTGCGGCGCGGACATATGGTGCGCATCGCTGGACTCGCCGATCCCCAGCAGCAGGATGTCTTCGCCCGCGCGCGCGGCGCTTGCGGCGGGCAGCCGCTCGAGCAGGCCGAAGGCGGCGCCTTCGCCGATCGAGATGCCATTGCGCTGTGCATCGTAGGGCCGGCACGGCAGGCCGGACACCAGCTCCAGCGAATTGAAGCCATACAGCGTGGTGTGGCACAGCGAGTCGACGCCGCCCACCACGGCGGCATCGATCAGCCCCGCCTCGAGCATGCGGCGCGCCGAGACGAACACCTTGGCACCGGACGAGCAGGCCGAGGAGATCGATACCGCGGGCCCGCGCAGGCCGAAGTAACGGCGCACGAATTCCGGCAGCGAGTAGGGACTGTGGCTGCCGCGGTAATGAAAGTCCGCCGGCAGCGCGCCGGTGCCGGGGTCGCGCCGGCGGTAGGCCAGCTCGGTCTGCAGGATGCCCGCGGTGCTGGTGCCGAGGAATACGCCGATGCGGTGCGGGCCGAAGCGCGCCACGGCCTCGCGCACCCGTTCGGCGAAACCATCCTGTTCCAGTCCCAGTTGCGCCAGGCGGTTGTTGCGGCAGTCGAACTCGGCATGTTCCGCATGGAGCACGGTCTCATCCACCCGCCCGACTTCGCCGATATACGTGTCCAGCCTGATATCGCTGAACGCGCAGGGCACAAGACCGCCGCGCCGCGCGCGCAGTGCCGCCAGGGTGGCGTCAAGGCCATGCCCGAGGCAGCTGGTGGCGGTGAAGTGCGAGAAAAGAAGGGGAGACACTGCGTGCTTGGATTCGTTTGCGCGGTGGGCGGATTGTATCAAATGGCCTGTGCCGGCAAGGTCACCCGGCGGGCGGCCTGGCGTGCTCGATCGAGGCGGCAAGGGGCACTCACGATGTCACCGCCGGCGCAATGGCGGGCACGGCATCCCGCAACGTCACGCAACGCAGCCCGGCACGGTCGATGGCCTGCAAAACGCGCGGCAGCACCTCCAGCACCAGCGGCCGGCCGGCACGGTCTTGCCCCGGATTACCGTCGTGCATCAGCAGGATGTCGCGTTCGGCCAGGCCCCTCAGCAAGCGTGCCGCGACGCGGTCGGCGTCGCCGCCGGCGACGGTGTCGAAGCCGCGCCGGGTCCAGCTGGCCAGGTGCAGGCCGAGCCGGCACAGCACGGGCTCGAGGAGGGGGTTGCGCAGGCCCGCGGGGGCGCGGAAGAAGCGCGGCGCGACGCCGCCGAGTTCGGTCAGCACCTGCTGCGCCGCGCCGATATCGCGCATCAGGCGGGCCGGGCCGAACAGGGAAAAATGATGGCGATGGTCCAGGCTGTGGTTCTCCACCGCGTGGCCCCGCCGGACGATTTCCCGCACCAGATCGGGATGCCGCGCGGCACGCGCGCCGATGCAGAAGAAGGTGGCGCGTACCTGGTGCCGGTCCAGCAGGTCCAGTACGTGCGGCGTCAGTTCGGGATCGGGTCCGTCGTCCAGGGTCAGGGCCACGCAGCCCTGCGCCGAGGGCGGCAAGGCCAGCAGGTTGGGGCCCAGCCATGTGCTGCGGGGCCACAGTCCCGCCGCCGTCAGCAGCAGGTGCGAGGCAATCACGCCACCGGCGGCCCAGGGCACGGCGGCCGGTGTCGCGATGACCGCCGCGGCGGCCCCCGCGTGTACCGCGAGCGCGCCGCTGACCAGGGCGCCAGGGCGCCACGGGCGGGCATTGGGGTGGATGGCTGGCTTGGCTTGCATATCGTGGGGTGCGGTCGTGCGGCTCATGGCTGGCGCCTGGCGGACGCGGACAACAGCGCCGGCGGCGCCAGGATGGCCGAGAACAGCAGCGCCAGCACCGCACCGGGGCCGACTGTCATGCCGAAGGCCTGCAGCAACGGCAGGCTGGAGAAGGCAAGCAGGCCAAATGCCGCCACTGTGGTCAGGTTGGCCAGCATCAGGGACACCAGCGTATGCGGCGAGATGGCCGTGGCTTGCCGTCCGCTGCCATTGAAGAAGAGCGCGTAGTTCGAGCCTACCGCGACCAGCAGCAGCATGCCGACCAGGTGCAGGATGGTGAGCTGGCGTCCGCTGGCGGCGAGCCCGGCAACCACCACCAGCGTGGCCGCCGCCAGTGGCAACAAGGTGCTCAGCACCCGCCGGGGCGAGCGCAGCGCAATCGCCAGCAGTACGGCGATGGCCGCCAGCCCGCCGAGCGACAAGTGCAGCGCCTCCCGCATATAGCTGGCATAGAGATGATCGGATTCGTTCTTCAGGTCGACAAAGAGCGTGTCCGGCAGTGCCGCGCGCGCGATCGCGGCGCGGATCGGCGCGGCATCGAGGCTGGAGGCGGAGGCTGCTCCTGGCTTGTCCTGCGCGGCGGCCGGCGCGCGCAGCGGCAGGGTGGCGCTCCAGCGCTCGCCATGGCGCGTCAGCAGCGCATCGATGGCCAGCGCCATCGACGTGCCGCGCAGGTCGTCGCGCCGTAGCAGGGGCGCGCTGCGTGCCTGCTCGGCTTCGTCCAGGAAGGGCGCGAACAGGCCCGGTTTCACCGGTTGCCCGGCGACCGCCGCCTGCAGCCTTTGCGCCAATGCCTGCCGGGGCGGCAGGCTGGCCTGGCGCGCGCGCTGGGTGGCCATGCTGGGGAGGTAGCGCGCCGGGCTCTCATAGCCGGCGATCACACCTTGCGCTACCAGCGGGTCCAGTTCGCGCGCTACCCGTTCGGCGCCCTGCAGCACGCTTTCCTGGCTCGGGCCGGACAGCACCACCAGGTAGCGCACGTCGGGCGCGCCCAGGTCGGCTCGCAGCGAGGCATCGAGCGCCTGCTCGCGCGCGGGCACCGGGCTCAGCGAGGCCAGTTCCTGGCTCCATAGCGCGCCGCGCGGCATCAGCAGCACCGCGCCGGCTGCCAGCAGCAAAGCCGCCATCGGCCAGCGCAGCCGGTGGGCCTGCGCGGCGGCGCGGGCCAGGCGTTGGCCCAGCGGGGCCACATCGCGCATGCGCAGACTGGTGGGCGCCAGCCGCGGCAGCACGAAGCGCGTGACCAGGGCCGCGGTGGCCAGGCCGGCGATGGAATACAGCCCCAGCTGCGCCAGCCCGGGGAAGCCCGATAGCAGCAGCGAAGCGAAGCCGCAGATCGAGGTCAGCACGCCGAGCCGCACCGTGGGCCAGAACGCGCCCACCCAGGCGCGCTCATCGCGCCGGCCGGCATGCGTGTACTGGGCGGACTGCACGAACAGGTAGATGGAGTAGTCGACCGCCTCGCCGATCAGCGTGGTGCCGAAGCCGAGCGTCAGCCCGTGCACCACGCCGCCAAAGCCAAGGCTGACCGCGGCCACGCCGGCGAGCGCGCCGGATACCACCGGTACCAGCCCGAGCAGCAGGGTGGGCAGCGAGCGGTACACCAGCAGCAGCAGCGTGACGATGATGCCGATGCCCAGCGTGGACAAGTGCTCGACTTCGCGCTTGATGGTGTCGCGCGTGCTGACCGAGAAGACGCCGGGGCCGGTCATGAGCAGACGGTAGGGCACGGTACCGGCCTGCGGTGCCTGCCGGGCTTGCTGCGCGTGTTCGAAGGCCTGGCGGATGGCGGCGATGGCGCTCGCCTGGCCGTCGGTGTCGGAGCCAGCGCTGGCGGTTTGCGCCAGCAGCACGGCACGCTGGCCATCGCGCGACGCCCATGCGCCATCGCGCAGCGGCACGCGCTGCGCGCTATCGAGCTGGCCCAGCAGGGAAGTGATTTCGCCGGTGGGGTCGCGCGGCAGCAGCGTCTTGGTGAAGAGCCCGGCTGGCGATGCAAGCAGGTCGAAGGTGTCTGCCACCGCCGCCTTCAGCCCCTCGGGCAGGAAGCGCTCGGGCGTGACGGTGGGGCTGAGCAGGTAGCGATGGGTATAGAGGAAACGCTGGTCGGCGGCCTGGTTGACGGGCTCGCCATTGCTGACCGAGGAAAACCGCGGGTCGGCACGCAAGCTTGCCGCGATGGCCTTGGAGAGCGCGGCGCGTCCGGCCGCGTCGCCGCCTTCGATGCCGACCAGGATCAGCCGGGAGACCAGCCCTTCGCGCAATTGGTCCACCAGCAACTGCTGCTCCGCGCTGGGCGCGCGCGGCAGGAAAGCCGACAGGTCCGCGGTGAAGCCGGTGCGGGCAACCACCGCCGCACAGGCCATCAGGAACACCAGCCACAGGCCGACGGCGAGGCGTGCCGGCCCCTGGGACAGGCGCGCGCGCCAGCTATCGCGGCGAGCCTGCTCCGTCATGGCGCGGCGACCGGTTTGATCTTCATCACCGAGCGGTCGCCATCGGCCTGCACGATCTCCACGCTGTCGAGCGTGTCCCGCGCGCCGTCGATGCGGATCTGCCTGACGATGCCCGCCATGCGCGAATCGGCCGGCGTCAGGGTCAGGGTCCAGCGCGTGGCGCGGCCCTGGATGCCCAGCCGATAGTAGCGCTCGAGCGCGTTGCGGTTGCCGGCCAGGGTGCCGCGGATGCTTTCGATAAAGGCCGCCATTTCCGGGTAGTTCTGCAACGGCAGCACGAACTGCTTGCCGGCTCGCTCCACCGTGAGCATGTCGCCGTCCAGCACCAGGTTCTCCGGCTTGGGCGCGATGGTGCGTTTCTCCAGGTGATCGGGCGCCAGGAACACCAGCTCGCCCGAGGATTCCACCGGGCGTTCCAGCATGGCGAGATACTTCTTTTCGGTAAAGGCCACGCGCCCGCTTTTGCGCTGTGCCAGCACGGACATCAACTGGTCCACGCCCCACGCCGCGGCCGCGGTGGCGGGCGGCTCCGCCGCGCGGGCAGGCGGTGGCGCGAGCGGGCCGATCGCGCCGGCAATGCAGGCCATCATGCAAAGGCGCGCAAGGAGGCGCGCACGGCGCGGCGCGTGGGCATGATGGCGGGTATCGGGTGATCGAGGCATGCGTCAGGGCTCGTTGCTGGGCGGCGGCTTGCTGGACAGCGGCGGACCGGCCTGCCAGAAGTCGTAGAAGTTGAACCAGTTATACGGCGCGCTGCGGCAGTGATGCTCCAGCCTGCCCACATAGCGCGTCAGCGCGGCCTGTACTTCCTGCTCGCGCTGGCCGCGCGCTACATGGGAAAAATCGGCCAGCGCCTCGAAGTGAATATCATAGCGGTTGCCGCCGCGGTACAGCCCGGTCATGAAGATCACAGGGCGGCGCAGCATGGCCGCCATGCGCAGCGGACCAGTGGGAAAGCCCGCCGGCGCGCCCAGGAAGTCGCACTGCTGTACCGGATCGGTGGCGCGCTGCGAGAGCGTGCGGTCGGCCAGCATGCCGATCAGGAATCCGCGCTCCAGGTACTCGCGCACCTTCAGCATGGCATCGACGCGGCCAAGCGAAATCACATCCTGGCGCATGGCCGGGTTGATGGCTTCGAGCACGTCGTTGAGCTTGCGCGCGTTCTCCTCGTACATGGTGATCGCCACCTGCATGCCGGGGCGCTGGCGCCCCATGGCGCGGATCACTTCGAAGCTGCCCAGGTGCGCGCCCAGCAGGAAGGCGCCGCTGCCCCGCGCCATGGCTTCGTCCACCAGCTCGCCGCCATGCACGCGGATGTCGAACAGGTCGAAGCGTTCGTTGAGCAGGTAGATCCGGTCGTGGATGGTCGAGGCGAAGGTGAAGACGTGCCTGTAGCCATCGCTCCAGCCCGCATAGCGTCCCAGCACGCGGTCCAGGTAGGCGCGCGAGGCGTAGCGCGCGGTGGGAGAGAACAGCACGAAATAAGCGGCGACGAGGCGCAGCACGGCGCGCCCGAAGCGGCGCCCCAGTCCCAGCGACAGCCAGCTCATGATGCGCAGCAGGGTGGTGTTGCTGCGTTCCTCCCGGCTGGACCAGTCTGCGCTGGCCGCTTGCCGTCGCTTTGCTGGCCACATCATGCGCCGGTTTCCCCTGCCTGTGGCGCCGCTGCCGCGGGCGTCAGCGTGCCGCTTGCCACGGTGCGGCCGCCCGCGCCGAGCGTGAAGTGGATGGTGCCGCGCGCATCGGTTTCGTGCCGGATCGTCACCCGCTCGCCGGGGGATACCGGGCTCAGGAACTTGACCGTGCCGATCTGGAAGATCTCCAGGGGTTGCGCCAGCGCGGCGCCGATCGCCATCACCGCCTGATCGAGCAGCACCACGCCCGGCACCACCGGGTGGCCGGGAAAATGCCCGGCCAGCGCGGGGTGGTCAGGGGCAATGACGAAGCCCGGCAGGGTGTGCGCTGCGCTCGGCTCCTGGCGCGCGTCGGGGCGGGACTTGGGCATCATGCGGGGCCGCCGTGCGATTGCGCCGGTCGGGCCCGCTGGCCCGCCAGCAGCCTTGTCACCAGCGGCGCCAGGGTGTCGTGCGGCAGCTTGCCGGTGGCATTGCGCGGCAAGGCGTCGACGAACAGCAGCGGGCGCGGCATGAAGGCGGGATCGATGCGCTCGCGCAGTGCGTGCAGTATCTCTGCGGCCCGCAGCCGCGGGGCTACCACCAGTGCAATCAGCCGGCGCACGTGGGTTTCGGGCAGTTCGCCGGGGGGCGCATCCGGCATGAAGAAGACGCCGTCGTCGACCCCCGCGATGGCATTGATCTGATGGTTGAGGAATGCCAGCGAGGTACGCTTGCCGGCGATATTGATCAGGTCTGCCTTGCGCCCATGCAGCAGGAAGCGGGTCTCGTCCAGCAGCTCAAGCGCATCGCCCATGGCGACGGCTTGTTCCACGTGGCCGCCCGATGCCCAGACCTGGTCTTCTCCGTCGGCTTCGCCGCTCTCGCGCGGCCGCACTGCCAGGGTGAGCGCGGGAAACAGCTCCCAGGCGCTGGTGTGCGCGGTGCGGCGGGTGGCGATCTGGCCGGTTTCGGTGCTGCCGTAGATTTCCATCAGCGGCGCCGCCAGGCGCGCTTCCGCCTCGGTAGCCAGTTTTTCCGCCAGTGGCGCGGTGGCCGACAGTACCAGGTCCGCGGGCGGCAACTCGCCGCCGGACAGCAGCAGGGCGCGCAGATGGACCGGCGAGGTCACCAGCACGCGCGGCCGCGGCACGGTTTCCAGCGCGGCGCGGATATCGGCGGGGTAGAAGGCAGGCGCGGCGCTCAGCGCGATGCCGCCTTGCAGGGCCAGCAGGACGGTGGACTCGAAGCCGTACATATGCTGGGGCGGCACGGTGCCCACCAGGGTGTAGGCGCGGCCGTCCTGCAGGCCAAGGCGTGCCGCCGCGGCGCGCACATTGCGCACCAGGAAGCCCCAGGTCTTGCGGTGCGGTACCGGCTGTCCCGTCGAGCCCGAGGTGAACACGTAAGCCATGACGCGATCGCCGGGGATCAGCGGCACGCGCGGCTCGGCTCCGGCGGCATCGGCGGCGTGGCCATCGTGCGCGGGGTAGCCGGCGAAGAGGAAGCGCGGCAGCGCGATATCGCAATCCGGCGTGTCATGCAGGCAGAAGGTGCCGGGCGCGAACGAGGCGAGCTGGCGCACCATCTCCGGCGTATGGGTGGACGGCAGCAGGCTGATCTTGCCGGCCACCAGCGTGGCGCACAGGCCGACGGTGAAGCAATAGCGGTCGGCGCAGGCATTGAACACGTAGCCGCCCGCGGGCAGTTCGCCGGCAAGCCGCATGACGTCGGCCAGGAAGCGGCGCACCGTCACCGCCTGGCCAGGAAGGTAGGCAATGACGCTGTCCAGCGAGGTATGGGAAACAAGAGGAAAAGAGGGCATGGTGTCGATGGGCTCGGCGCGGGCTTCAGCGCGGCAGGCCGGCGCGCGCGGCCATGGCTGCCCGGTAGCCGCGGATCGCTTCCATCACGCCGGCATGTTCCAGTCCCGGCAGGGCAAGGCGGCGGCAGCCCGCTTCAGCCGCGAACATCGATGCCACCAGCACCGGGCTGCACAGGTTGGCGAAGGTGGACCAGGTGCCGATGGGCGCAAGCGCGAACAGGACGGTGGACAAGGTGGCCATCAGCGCGAAGAACAGCGTCCACGCTACCGTGACCGTGCGGGTGTAGCGCCGCACGGCGGGCGGAAGCGTTCCACGCACAATGGTGGCGAACTGCGTGCAGAGCGGCGTGTGCCCGTGCCGCAGGCTGCGGCCGAACATCCAGCCCAGCGCGGTGTTCGCGCCCATGTGCTGCAGATAATAGGTCCAGCCGAAGTGCTGGGAAAGTGGCACCCGCAGCGTCCACAGGCCGGCGCAGGCCAGCGCCAGCAGCATGAGCAGGGGGAGCCGCCAGGTGGAACGCCACCCGATGCCAAGCCCCATCAGGATGAACGGCGCGGCGCCAAGCAGCAGGCCGGCCACTTCGGCGCCCGGCTGTTGGGCCACCCGGTGCAGGGTGTACTCATACGAGATAAATAGTGCCGCAATGGCGACTCCGGCATAAGGGCGGCCCGAAGGAGAAGCAGAGCCATGTGCGCTGGCGGCCATTTTTTCGGGCGAGCCGGTGCGCGAGTCGGGCGCAGGCCGGTCGGTCCGGCCGATGGGGTTGCAGGTCAAGGAAGAATCACTGAATGGCATGGCAGCGCTATTTGGGTACGGCTTGTGGCGCTCGTCCCGCCGGCCGGAGGGGTCATGCCCCAAAAGGGTACCGGACAGGATGGCCCGGCGCATGCTGCGCGGCGGGAAGCGAGACGAAAGCTTATAGCGTGAAGACCGGTGGATTGGGGGCGTTGTTTCCGGAAGTGGTCAACAATGTTGTTACCAAACTTCTCTTAGGTAGTGGGATTTTTCGCCGCTTGGTAGCATGTCCCCCAAAGACGGTGCCGAAGTATACAACAGCCGTTTCACCTGACGCATGCACCGGGCCGTCCATGATATGCCGGTGACGGACCGCCTGGCTTGCATGCGTGGCCTGCCCCTAATTGCTACGTTGTCACGATGACCGAACTCGAACACGAAATCGCCGAACTGATCATCGGAGAACTCGATATTACCGAGATCAAGCCCGAAGACGTCTGCGCCGACACCCCCCTGTACGGCGATGGCTTCGGCCTGGATTCCATCGACATCCTGGAGATCGCCCTGCTGATTTCCAAGAAATATGGTTTCGAGCTGCGCTCCGACAATCCGGACAACCACAAGATCTTCGGCTCGCTCGGCAGTCTGGCCGCCTACGCGGCAGCGAACCGCACGCGTTGAGATGCCGGTCGCCTGGCGAAGGCGAAAGGCGAAGCGCCCGCGGAAAAGCGGCCGGCCCGTGTCATCGTAAGCAGGCAGCCGCCTGCGGGAGTGTGGATGGAGCAGCAAGAGAAACAGAAGCCCAGGCTGGCACTGGTGACCGGCGGCAGCGGCGCGCTGGGGCAGGCCATCTGCCTCGCGCTGGCGCAGGCCGGTCATGAAGTCTGGGTGCATGCCAACCGCAATCTTGGTCAGGCCGAGGCGGTTGCCGAAACCATACGCGCCGCTGGCGGCCGGGCACATGCGACCGCATTCGACGTGACCGATGCCGATGCCACCGAGGCTGCCTTGCAGCGCATCCTGGCGGACGGACCGGTGCAGATCCTGGTCAATAACGCCGGCATCCACGATGACGCCCCCATGGTCGGCATGACCCGCCAGCAATGGCGCAGCGTCATCGACGTCTCGCTCAACGGGTTCTTCAATGTCACCCAGCCCTTGCTGATGCCGATGATGCGCACCCGCTGGGGGCGCATCGTCAACATGGCGTCGGTTGCGGCGCTGATGGGCAATCGCGGGCAGGCCAACTACGCGGCCGCCAAGGCCGGGCTGATTGCCGCCACGCGCTCGCTGGCCATCGAGATGGCCTCGCGCGGGGTGACGGTCAATGCCGTGGCGCCCGGCGTGATCGAATCGCCCATGATTGCCCAGGCCTTTCCGATCGAGCGTATCCGGCAACTGGTGCCGGCGGGTCGCGCCGGCAGCGCGCAGGAAGTGGCCGGCATGGTTGCCTATCTGATATCGGATGCGGCGGCCTATGTCACTGGCCAGACGCTCTCCATCAATGGCGGCATGGCCTAGGCCGGCCGTGGTTTTTTCAGGAAGCACATATGGATAGGAATGCCCGTCCCGGCGCCGGCAGCGCCATGCCCGCCGTTCGCCAATGCGATGTGCTGGTCATCGGCGGCGGTCCCGCCGGCTCCACCGCGGCGGCCTTGCTGGCGGAACGGGGCTTCAAGGTCGCGCTGCTGGAGAAGTCGCGGCATCCACGTTTTCATATCGGCGAGTCCCTGCTGCCGGCCAACCTGCCGCTGTTCGAGCGTCTCGGCGTGGCCGATGAGGTGCGCGCCATTTCCATCGAAAAATGGGCCGCCGAGTTTGTCTCGCCGTGGCACGGGCAGGGCCAGGCATTCGAGTTCGCAGAGGCCTGGGACAAGTCCATGCCCTACGCCTACCATGTGCGCCGCTCCGAATTCGACGCGTTGCTGTGCCGCAATGCGGCGCGCAAGGGGGCGGAGGTCATCGAGGGCTGCCGGGTGTGCGAAGTGGCGTTCCTGCCGCAGGAGTCCGGGGCGATGGTGCGCGCGATGCGCGATGACGGCGGCCAGGACGACTGGCGGGCGCGCTTCGTGGTCGACGCATCGGGCCGCGATACCTTCCTGGCCAACCGCTTCAAGACCAAGCAGCGCAACCCCAAGCACAACAGCTCGGCCCTGTACGGGCACTTCCGCGGCGCGCGCCGCCATCCCGGCAAGAACGAAGGCAACATCACTATCTTCTGGTTCGAGCACGGCTGGTTCTGGTTCATCCCGCTCTCGGACGGCACCACCAGCGTGGGCGCGGTGACGTGGCCGTACTACCTGAAGCGCCGCGACAAGCCGCTCAAGGACTTCTTCGCCGACACCATCGCGCTGTGCCCGGCCTTGGCCGAACGCCTGGCGGGCGCGGAACTGGTCGCCGAGGTGGAAGCCACCGGCAACTATTCTTATGTGACGGAGCAGACCTATGGCCCCAGCCATGTGCTGCTGGGCGATGCCTATGCCTTTATCGATCCGGTGTTCTCCTCCGGCGTCATGCTGGCCATGACCAGCGCCTTCGCCGCCGCCGATGCCATCGATACCTGCCTGCGCGAGCCGGCCGGGGCGCGGGCCGCACTGCAGCGCTTCGATAAGGTCGTGCGCCACGGCCCCAGGCAGTTTTCCTGGTTTATCTACCGCATCACCACGCCGACCATGCGCGATCTGTTCATGGGCCCGCGCAACATCCTGCGCATGAAGGAGGCGCTGCTCTCCGTGCTGGCCGGCGACATCTATGGCAAGACCCCGATCTGGCGTTCGCTGCTGGCCTTCAAGGTGCTCTACTACGGCGTCGCGCTGGTGAACTGGCGGCGTTCCTGGGGTGCCTGGCGGCAGCGGCGCCGCAATATCCGCCCGCTCGACGAGACCGGCGCGGCGGCCAGCCAATGAAGCGCGATGCCATGACAACGGCGCCCCTGCGACTGGCGCAATACACGGCCTCCAGGCTGGCGGCACCCCCGCCGGGGTGGCTGGAGGGCGCCCTGGGGGCCGTCTGGTATGGCCCCGGCAAGCCACCCGCGGCCCTCGCTGGAGCGGGGCTGCCGCTGGCGCGCGTGGCCACGCCGCCGCTGCAGGCGGACCCGGTCGTTTGCGAGATCTGGCATGGCGCGGGAGACGGTGGCCGCGCCGCCCTGCCGGAACCAGCCGGTGAAGCCGGCGCAGCACCTGGCACTGCTCGGCATGGCGTGGTGGATTTCCGCGTGGACGCCGCGCTCGGCCTGCTGTTCGGCAGCGTCATGCTGTCCGAGGCGGACTTCGCCGGAGCCCCTGCCGCCATGCTGCAGTGCGCAACCGAGCGGGCCTATCGCGACATCTTCGGCTTGCTGGATGCGCAGGGCTATCCATACCTGGTGCGGGTGTGGAACTACGTGGCCGACATCAATGCCGAGGAGTCCGGGCTGGAGCGCTATCGCCAGTTCAATATCGGGCGGCAGGATGCCTTCATGGCCTGCCGCCGGGAGGTCGTGGGCAATGTGCCGGCGGCCTGCGCGCTTGGCGCGGTGGGCCAGCCCGCCGCGCAGCGCATGCTTTCGATCGCTTTCCTGGCCAGCCCGCGCGCGCCGGTCGCCGTGGAGAATCCGCGCCAGCTCAGCGCTTATCGCTATCCCGCGCAATACGGACCGCGCAGCCCGACCTTTGCGCGCGCCGGGGTGTGGCGATGCGGCAAGGAGGGCGGTCGCGCCGCTACCGTGCTGTTCGTGTCCGGCACCGCCAGCATCGTTGGCCATCGCACGGTGCACGCCGGCGATGTGGCCGCGCAGACGCGCGAGAGCATGGCCAATATCGCCGCCGTGCTGGAGCAGGCCGCGCGCGACGGGCACGCACGCCTTGGTTTGACGGACCTCGTCTACCGCGTCTATGTGCGCGATCCGCAAGACGCCGGCACCCTGGCCAGCGTGCGCGCGGAACTGGAAAGGGCGGCGGGGCGGAGTGTGCCGGCAGCCTATGTGCAGGCCGATATCTGCCGCGGCGACCTGCTGGTGGAAATCGAAGCCTCGGCCGGCCACGGGCTGGCAGTGCTCGGGTGACGGCCATGGCCCGCCACGCCGGCGCAGTGCGCCGCGCGCCATTTGTCCGCGCCAGGCCGGGCCGGGAAAGCGTCTGCCCCGCGAGGACGGCCTGATGCCGCGGCAACTGCGCGCTTACCTGCTGGCCCGGTCCGCTGCAGCAGCCGAGCATGCTGCGTTCTATGCGGGCCTGCTGTTGCTGGCCTCGCTGTCGCTGCTGTGGACGCCCTTTGCCGTCATCTGCCGCTGGATACTGCCGGCCGCGCAGGGGCAGCGGCTCGGCCGCTTCGCCAACATGGGCATGTTCCGCTTCTATCTGTGGGCCCTGGCAGCGATGGGCGCATGCCGCTTCGACCTGCGCGAACTGGACAGCTTGCGGGGCGGGCCGCCCCTGGTGCTGGCGGCGAATCATCCCGGGCTGCTGGACGCTTTACTGGTGCTGTCGCGATTGCCGGGCGTGGCCTGCATCATGAAGGCCGGGGTGGTGGATAATCCCTTCCTCGGCGCTGGCGCGAGGCTGGCCCGCTATATCCGCAACGATACGACGGTCGGCATGATCCGGCGCGCCGTGCAGGAACTGCGGGAGGGGGGGCAGGTGCTGGTGTTCCCGGAGGGCACGCGCACCATCCGCCGGCCGGTCAATGCCTTCAAGGGCGGCGTCGGGCTGATCGCCAAGCGGGCCGGAGTGCCGGTGCAGACGCTGTTCATCGAGACGGACTCGCCCTTCCTGGGCAAGGGCTGGCCGTTCTTCCGCAAGCCCGACATGCCGGTCTGCTACCGTGTCAGGCTGGGCCGCCGCTTCGACCCGCCCGAGAGCGAGCGCGGGTTCATGGCCGAGCTGGCGCAGTATTATGAAGCGGAGCTGTCTAGCCCCGAGCAGGCGCCGCAGCGTTCCGCCGCCGTGGAGTGCGCCACCGCGCCTACTGCCTGAGCGGCCGGCTCATGCCGCCGGGGCCGCCAGGGCTGGTGGGGCGGCGGCCGGCGCGCATTATCCATTTTTTCGCTTCTTATCGTGTACCGATCTGTCCTTTATCCTCATGACTGAGTCCTCCACCACGCATCTCGTTCTGATTCCCAGCTACAACCCGGGGGACAAGGTTCGCGACACGGTGCGCGAGGCACGGCGCCATTGGTCGCCGGTGTGGGTGGTCGTGGATGGCAGCACCGATGGCAGCACCCAATGGCTACGCCAGGAGGCTGCTGCCGACCCGGGCTTGCGCGTGATCGTGTTGCCCTGCAACCAGGGCAAGGGCGCGGCGGTGCTGCGCGGGCTGGAATTGGCCGCGGCGGAAGGATTCACCCATGTACTGACCATGGACTCCGACGGGCAGCACCCGGCCGGCCTGATCGCGCCCTTCATGGCGGTGTCGCAGCGCGACCCGCAGGCCATGGTGCTTGGCCGCCCGGTGTTCGACGCCAGCGCGCCGAAGGTGCGGGTTTACGGGCGGCGTATCTCCAACGCCTGGGCCAACCTGGAGACGCTGTGGGCCGGCATCGGCGATTCGCTCTATGGCTTTCGCGTCTACCCGATCGCGCCGTTGCGCGCGGTGATGTACGGGCAGCGCTGGATGCGGCGTTTCGATTTCGACCCCGAAGTGGTGGTGCGCATGTGCTGGCGCGGTGTGCGGCCCCTGAATCTGGATGCGCCGGTACGCTACTTCAGCGCCGACGAGGGGGGCGTCTCGCACTTCAACTATCTGCGCGACAACGTCCTGTTGAGCTGGATGCATATGCGCCTTCTCTTCGGCTTCCTGGCCCGCCTGCCGCTGCTGGCCTGCCGCCGCCTGCGGGCGCGGCGCGGCGCGGGGCCCCGCATCACGGCGCCCTGACGCCATGGGCGTGCGGCCTGCGGCCCACGCTGGCCATCGGCTGCAGGTTGCCGTACATCCTTTGCGTCACCTTCGGGTAGACTGAGCCTCTTGCGAGTTCCCGCCAATGCAGTCGGCAGACCGAGGTTACAGTATTGCAAGGAGAAGCGCCCCATGCATGCAGTCCCGTTGCTTGATAGCAGTGCAGACGATTCCCCCGTCTCAGCCCCCTTGCGCGACCTGCGTCGCGTCACCATCCATCCCGATCACTGGTATCCACTGGCCTGGTCGCGCGAGGTCAAGCGCGGCAAGGCCCATGGGGTGCGCTTCGCGGGCGAGCCGATCGTGCTGGTGCGCACGGAGTCGGGCGCGGTATTCGCGCTGGAGGACCGCTGCGCGCACCGGCAGGTGCCGCTGCATGCGGGGGTGGTCGCGGGCGAATCGATTCGCTGCTGCTATCACGGCTGGACCTATGACTGCACGGGCCGCTGCATCGACGTGCCTTACCTGGGCCGCGAACGGTTGCCCAATGGCGTGCGCGCCTATCCGTGCCGCGAGCTGGAAGGGTTGATCTTCGTGTTTCCCGGCAGCGCGGTGCTGGCCGACGAGACGCCGTTGCCCGCGCTCGGCTCGGTGGCCGACAAGGCCTACAAGACGCGCCGCTTTGGCCGCGAGGTCAAATGCCATTACTCGTTCATGCACGAGAACCTGATGGACATGAACCACCAGTTCCTGCACCGGCGGCAAATGGGACAGATGCGCGCCCGCTCGCTCGCGCGGCGGCGCGGCGAAGGCTGGGTCGAGGTCGACTACACCTTCGCGCGGGAGGCTGGCCGGCAACCGGTCGGCGAGGCGCTGGTATTCGGTGGCGGCAACAAGGGCGGGGAGGACCACAAGGATGTGATGACGGTCCGCACCTGCTACCCCTACCAGACGCTGCAGATCCGCACCTCGGATGCGACGCTGGTGATGGACCTGTGGATCGTCTACGTACCGCTGGACGCGGAGCAGCGGACCAACCGCACCTTCGGGCTCCTGTCGATCAAGAGGCCGGGCATACCCGGCGTGCTCGATCTGGCATGGCCGCTGCTGGTATGGTTCACCGAGCGAATCTTCAAGGAAGACCGCTGGATCGTCGAGCGCGAGCAGGAGGCGCATGACAAGCAGGGGGCGGACTGGAACCACGAGGTGTTCCCCGTCATCAACGAACTGCGCGATCTGCTGCGCGAGTGCGGCGCGCCGGAGAAGCCTGCTCCTGCCTGACTGGCCCTGCCCGGATCTACCGGTTGCGCTCGTCGCGCTCCAGCGTCGAGCAGGCCGTTCTCAGCATTGCCGCATAGCGTTTCAGTTCGGGCTCGATGCGATAGACCGGCCCGGCGATGGAGATCCCGTAGCACTCGCCCGACAGCCGCAGCGGCCAGGCGATCGCGCCCACGTCGGGCAGCGACTCGCCGAGATTGATAAAGCAGCCCTGTTCGACGGATGTCTTCAGCTCGGCCTCGAGCTGCCCGGCGTTGCCAATCGTGCGCGGCGTATAGCGTTCGAAGCCCAGTTGGGCGATCAGCGCGCGGCGCTCGTCCTCCGGCATGGCGGAGAGCAGCGCCTTGCCGATCGAATTGGCGTGCAGGTCGCGCCGTTCGCCGGCGGTGGCGATATAGCGGATCGCGTGCGGGGATTCGAGCACGTCGAGATAGACCACCCACCGGCCTTCGTGCAGCTTGCCGATCACCACGGTTTCGCCGGTGGCGGCACGCAGTTCATTCATGGTGCCGTGCACGCGGTCCAGTACCGGGTCGTGCCGCGCGATCTGCTGCGCCATGGCCAGCAGCCGGCCGGTGGGATAGTAGCCCTGGCGGCGGCCGGTCTCGTAGAGATAGCCCAGCGAGGTGAGGGTGCGGATCAGCGCCAGGCAGCTCGACGCAGGCACCGCCAGCAGGCGGGCCAGCTCCGATAGCGAGAGCGCGCGCCGCTCGCGCGCGAAGGTCTCGATGATCTCGATCACGCGCAGCGCCGTTTTCACGTTCATTGCCGGCGCTTTGTTGTCGTTGGCGGTCATGGCTGGGACAGGTCCCGCGCTTTGGTGGAAGACGCGGGCCCGGGTCGGTCGGAAGAGAAGCGCACATCATAGTCGATCGGCTGGCGGGGCACGCCAGGCCCGGCGCAATGGCTCGCATTCAGGCCAAGGGCGTGATCGGGTAGCGTGCCATCCGATCCGCAGCCGGGTAGCCGCCCTGCGTGGGCTGCGCGCCGAGCGTGCCCGGTCCATGCGCGGCCGGAAGATATCCATCGGGCGCGTGGTGCTCGGGTCACCACGAAAAGCGCCTCGCGAATCCCGGGGAGGATACGGCGAGGCGAAGGCACGAGGCGATGAGTCCGGCTCGTACCGCGTCAGGTTGCTTCGGCTAGCGTGCGGCGGATGTCTGCCGCCGCACCAAGTCGGGCCGGGACGCCGGGATGGGGCGCATGCACGCCACGCTCCTCCCTGTCTCTATTTTCATTTCATGAAAAAATTGAATGTAATTTGAGATTTTAAATCATATTGGGAATGCTCCATGCCTGGCTACACTGCGCAGCAAGGCCGTTGGGTACTGAAGGATCAGGGTGCCGGGTGGCTGGTATTTGCCGTAGTCTTACTGGGTGAACCGTCCGATTCTGCCGCCAGCGGGGGAACCGGGCCGTGAACTCGATACTCCGCCTCTGGCGCGTCGCAAAAACGCCGCGCCGGGCCGGAATCTTGTTAATTTGAAGATGCAAAGCATTGAAGGGAACAAAAAAATGACGCCGACCGATGTGAAAGCCACGCTATCGTTTTCCGATGGTTCCCCCAGCGTCGAGCTGCCGGTTTACAAGGGCACGGTCGGCCCCGATGTGATCGATATTCGCAAGCTGTACGGTCAAACCGGCAAGTTCACCTATGATCCCGGTTTCATGTCGACGGCTTCGTGCAATTCGAAGATCACCTATATCGACGGGGACAAGGGCGAGCTGCTGTACCGCGGCTACCCGATCGAGCAGCTGGCGACCAAGTGCGACCACCTGGAAACCTGCTACCTGCTGCTCAAGGGCGAACTGCCCAACGCCAAGCAGAAGGAAGAGTTCGTTGGCGCCGTGATGAACCACACCATGGTGCACGAGCAGTTGCAGTTCTTCCTGCGGGGCTTCCGCCGCGACGCGCACCCGATGGCGGTGCTGACGGGCCTGGTGGGCGCCATGAGCGCGTTCTACCACGACGCCATGGACATCGACGATCCGCACCAGCGCGAAATCTCCGCGATCCGCCTGATCGCCAAGATGCCGACCCTGGTCGCGATGGCATACAAGTACAACATCGGCCAGCCGTACATCTATCCGCAGAACGACCTGTCCTACTCGGGCAACTTCATGCGCATGATGTTCGCCACGCCGTGCGCCCCGTACCAGGTGAACCCGGTGCTCGAGCGCGCGCTCGACCGCATCTTCATCCTGCACGCCGATCACGAGCAGAACGCCTCGACCTCCACGGTGCGCCTGGCGGGCTCCTCGGGCACCAACCCGTTCGCCGCCATCGCCGCCGGCGTGGCCTGCCTGTGGGGCCCGGCCCACGGTGGCGCCAACGAGGCCGCCCTCAAGATGCTGGAAGAGATCGGCAGCGTCGACAACATCACCGAGTTCATCAAGCAGGTCAAGGACAAGAACTCGGGCGTGCGCCTGATGGGCTTTGGCCACCGCGTGTACAAGAACTACGACCCGCGCGCCAAGCTGATGCGCGAGACCTGCTATGAAGTGCTGAACGAACTGGGCCTGCACAACGACCCGCTGTTCAAGCTCGCCATGGAACTGGAAAAGATCGCGCTGGAAGACGAGTACTTCGTCAGCCGCAAGCTGTACCCGAACGTGGACTTCTACTCGGGCATCGTGCAGCGCGCGCTGGGCATCCCGACCTCGCTGTTCACCTGCATCTTCGCGCTGGCCCGCACCCCGGGCTGGATCTCGCAGTGGGAAGAGATGATCACCGATCCGGAATACAAGATCGGCCGTCCGCGCCAG
>NZ_JBYOJU010000026.1:0-141892 GCF_057798855.1 Cupriavidus sp. 96C5-1
ACCACGCCACGCAGTCCCCCAACCTTGAACCCGTTGCCACAGGAGCCCCCAATGGCCGAACTGATGAACCGCGATGATTTCCGTGCCGCCCTTGAAAACGCCATCAAGGGCAAGAGCGCCAACAAGGCCCCCTTCAGCGTGGCATGGGCCAGCGGCAAACTCTCCCGCGACCACCTCGCCCGCTGGGCCGAGAACCACTACCACTACGTCGGCCCCTTCGCCGACTACCTCGCCTACCTCTACGCCCGCACCCCCGACCGCTTCACCGAAGCCAAGGACTTCCTGCTGGCCAATATGTATGAAGAGGAAATCGGCGGCGATCGCCACACCGACCTGCTGATCCGCTTCGCCGAGGCCTGCGGCACCACCCGCGAGCGCGTGCTCGACCCCGACAATATGTCCCCCACCACCCGCGGCCTGCAAAGCTGGTGCTATGCCGTGGCCATGCGCGAAGACCCCGTCGTCGCCGTGGCCGGCCTGGTGGTCGGCCTCGAATCCCAGGTGCCCTCGATCTACCGCAAGCAGACCCCCACCCTGCGCGACAAGTACGGCTTCACCGACGAGGAGGTCGAATTCTTCGACCTGCATATCGTCTCCGACGAAATCCACGGCGAACGCGGCTACCAGATCGTCCTCGAGCACGCCAACACCGTCGAGCTGCAGCAGCGCTGCCTGAAGATCTGCGAGATCGGCGCCCAGATGCGCCTGCTCTACACCACCGCCCTCTACCACGACTACGTCGCGCAGGAGATCCCACTGCCCGAACTGGACATGGCCGCCTGAACGCCTCGCCAGCCCTGGCGATAACGCGCGGCCGGTGCCCTGGGCGCCGGCCGCCAATGACAGACCGCTTGCGGAAACGTTGTATGCCGAGAGTCGTATTTCACAAGAGTGGCCAGACCTTCGAGGACGAGGTCAAGCCGGGTACCAACCTGGTGGTGCGGGCCGGGATCAAGCAGTTCCCCTATCCCAACCTGCGCTACGAGTGCGGCATGGGCAAGTGCTCGAAATGCGCTTGCCGCGTGCTCGCCGGCGGCGAGCACCTGCCGCCGCCCAACTGGAAGGAAAAGAAGCAACTCGGCGAACGGCTGGAGCAGGGATATCGCCTGACCTGCCAGATCTGGCTGGAGCACGACATAGAACTGAGCCAGGACGAACTGCCGGTGGAAAGCGCGGCAGCGAGCAGCGCCGGGAATACGCCGCGAACAAGCGCCGCGGGTAGCCCTCAATAACCAGCCATCACCACGCAGCGCAGCCATGTACGTCATTCTCAGCAGCAAACCGGGGCAATTCCGCACCGAACTGGTAGCGGGGCTGGTCGCCGTCGAAGCCTACGACTATCTCTTCTATGGCCGCAAGACCGCGCACTTCGTCATCGCCGAACTGGCGCACCCGGTCAAAGTGAAAATCATAGAGGAAACGGCCGGGGACGCAGCGGCCGAAGCCGGCGGCCAGGCGCCACCCGCCATCAACTACGTGCCATCCAAGTTCCTCGATCAATTCGCCACGCTGCAGGATGCACGCGACGAACTCAAGCGCCTGGCCACCTTCGGCAGCATGGATATCGCGCTGGTGAAACGCTGAACGACCCTGAACAACGCCGGATAAACCGTGTACGACCGGCCATGCGCCGGGCAGCCCCCTCATGCCATCGGATCGTTTTTATGATTGAAATCACCTTTGTCAGCAACGACGGCAAGGTCGTCAGCGCCCCCGAGAACAGCAACCTGCTGCGCGTATCGCTGCGCGAGAAAGGCGGCATCCCGTTCAAGTGCGGCGGCGGCCTGTGCGGCACCTGCAAGTGCAAGATCGAACGCGGGCTTGAATTCACCGACGCCATCAAGCCGAAGGAGCGCAAGCACCTGACGGAGGCGCAGTTCGGCGAGGGTTACCGCATGGCCTGCCAGACCTTCGTCAACGGCGATATCAGCGTGTCGTGGGAAGCCCAGCCGGGTGCGCTCAAGCCTGGGCCGGTCGCCGGGCTGGTGACCGGGTAAGCCCTGCAAGGCGCCCCCATTTTCCCTTCAGCGGGTGGCGGCGATGGCACAGCGCCGGCAGGACGGTAACTGCCGCGCACTTGCGCGCCGCGTGGCGGCGCCAAAGCTTGCCGCACCGGCGCAAGGCCGGATACGATGCCGCCACGACACAGACCGGCAGCCCCCACAGCAGCAGCCGGCACAGGAGACAGCCCCCCATGGAATCCCATATCGCGATCGGCGCGGCCCACTGGGTCTACCTCGCCGGCGTCCTTGCCATCGTACTGACGATGGTGTTCCGCGCCAACGTGGTCGTGCCCTCGATCATCGCCACCTTCCTGGTCACGCTGGCCTGGACCCATCGCCCGGTCAGCGCGCTGGCCAGCATCTTCAATGCCAGCTTTGTCGCGGCGCGCGAACTGTTCAATATCTTCCTGGTGATCGCGCTGATGACGGCGCTGCTGAATTCGCTCAAATCCCTGCGCTCGGACGTGCGCATGGTGGAGCCCTTCCGCGCGGTGATGAAGAACGGCCATGCCGCCTACTTCATGCTGGCCGCCATCACCTACGCCATCTCGCTGTTCTTCTGGCCCACGCCCGCGATTCCGCTGGTGTCCGCCATCCTGCTGCCGGCCGCGATCGCCGCCGGCCTGCCGCCGCTGGCCGGCGCCATGGCGATTGCCATCGCGGGCCAGGGCACCGCGCTGTCGTCGGACTACGTGATCGGCGTGGCGCCGGGCATCAGCGCCAAGGCCGCCGGGGCGGCGGTCAGCGCCGCCATGGTGGCGGACCGCGCGCTGGTGCTGTCGCTGATCACCGGCGGCATCGCACTGACACTGGCTTACTTCTCCATCCGCGCCCAGATCCGCCCCGCCAGCGCCGGCCTGCTGGAGCACTGGCAAGGCCGCGCGCCCGATGCCGGCCTGGCACGCGTCGAAGCCGCCGGCTCGTTCGACAAGAGCGAGCTGGCGCGCGGGACAGCGCAAGGCGAACCCTTGGGTACCGATGCCAATCTCGCACGCAGCCTGTCGATGGTGGAGCTGCGCCGCATCAGATGGTCGAAGGCGTTCGCCGTGCTGACGCCGCTCGCTTTCGCCGCCGTGATCGCACTGATGGTCGTGCCCCGGCTCGGCCTGGGCATGGCCGAGCTCAAGGGCGGCGAAGCGGCCGCCATGGTGGGCGGCATGGCCGCACTGCTGATGATCCTCGCCACGCTGGCCGCCGAGGGACCACGCAAGATGCTGGACGTCAGCGCGGAACACATCACCGACGGCTTTGTCTTCGCCTTCAAGGCGATGGGCTCGGTGCTACCGATCGCGGGCTTCTTCTTTGTCGGCGCGGGCGATACCGCGGGCGCCATCCTGCACGCCGGCCCGGGCCATGCCCCCAGCCTGCTGTTCGAACTGATCCAGGGCGCCGAGCGGTGGATTCCCGACAACCACGTGCTGGTGGCCTTCGGCGTGCTGCTGGTGGGCATGATCACCGGTATCGACGGCTCCGGCTTTGCCGGCCTGCCGCTCACCGGCACGCTGGCCGGCGCGCTGGGTCCCACGGTCGGCCTGGACGCCGCCACGCTGTGCGCGGTGGGCCAGATGGGCGCGGTCTGGACCGGCGGCGGTACGTTGATTGCCTGGTCTTCGCTGGTGGCCATTGCCGGTTTCGCGCGCATCCCGGTGCTCGATGCGGTGCGGGCCTTGCTGGCGCCGGTGCTGGCGGGGCTGGCGGTATCGACGATGTGCGCCGTGTTCCTGTGGCGCTGAAGGCCTGGCCGGGCAGGCCCTCGCGTCAAACCCGATGGATTTGACCTGGTCCGATTTGATTTGATTTTCCTGGAGCGATCCGCATGACCACCCCAGCTTCCGCCAGCCCCGCCAGCCCCGCCGATGCCGGCGGCCAGGGCGTGCGTGCGCCGCACTGCATGGTTGCCACCGGCCACCCGCTCGCCGCCCAGGCCGCGTTGCAGGTGCTGCGCGAAGGAGGCAGTGCCATCGATGGGGCACTCGCGGCCGATGCCATCCTGGGCGTGGTGGAGCCGATGGCCACCGGCATCGGCGGCGATCTGCTGGCGATGATCGTGGAGCCCGGCGGCCATGCGGTCAGCTACAACGGCACCGGCCGCGCGCCTGCGGCGTTTCCCATGGATGCGCTCGCCGGCCTGCCCGGGCAGCGCATTCCCGAGCGCCATGCGCTGGCGCTGACCACCCCCGGCGCGGTGCGCGGCTGGGAGGACCTGCACCGCCGCTACGGGCGGCTCGACTGGAAGCGGCTGCTCGCGCCCGCCATCGCGCTGGCGCGCGACGGCTTCGCGGTAGCGCCGGTGGCGGCGCGGGAATGGGCCGTGTTCGACCGCGTGCTGCATCGCGACCCGGTCTGCGCCGCGCTCTATCGCGCGGGCCGCCCGCCCGCGGCCGGCGAGCGGTTCGCCAACCCCGAACTGGCCAAGGTACTGGCGGCGATCGCAGCCGAGGGCGCCGATGCCTACTACCTCGGCATGCCCGCGCGGGCCGCTGAAACGGCCAGCCGCGATGCCGGCGGCGCGCTGGCTGCAGCCGACTTCGCCGCCCACCGCGGTGACTTCTGCATGCCCGCCTCCACCACGTTCCGCGGCCTGACCGTGCTCGAATGCCCGCCCAACACGCACGGCATCGCTATCCTGCGCGCGCTGGACGAACTGGGCGAACTCGATCCGGCGATGCTGGCGCAGGACGATCCCGCCGCCGTGCTGCGCACCGTGCGGGCCATGGGCCGCGCCATGCAATACGCCAGGGAAACCGTGGCGGACCCGGCCGGCAACACGGTCTGCACCGTGGTGGTGGACCGCGACGGCCTGGCAGTCACACTGATGACCAGCATCTTCAAACGCTTTGGCTCCGGCATCGCCGTGCCCGGTTGCGGCTTCGTGCTGCAGAACCGCGGCTTTGGCTTTGCCGGCCCCGGCCATATCAACAGCCCCGCCCCCGGCAAGCGTCCGTATCACACCGTGGTGCCAGGCGCTGCGCTGCGCGACGGGCGCTTCCACGCGGGCTTCGGCGTGGTGGGCGGGCTGATGCAGCCCCAGGGCCAGCTGCAATTGCTGGTGCGGCTGGCGGCGTGGCGGCAGCCGCTGCAGGCCGCACTCGACGCGCCGCGCTGGCGGCTGGAATCCGATACCGCGCTCGCCGTTGAAGCCGGCATGCCGCCGGCCATCGTGCAGGCCCTGCGCGAGGCCGGCTATGGCGATCCCGCCGGTCTTGGCGAACTGGGCGGGCGCAGCGATTTCGGCGGCGCCCAGTTCGTCATGCGCGAGGCTTCCGGCGGACTGCTCGGCGCCTCGGACAAGCGCAAGGATGGCATCGCGCTGGGCGAGTGAACCCCATGAAATCCGTCCACACCCGCCTTGACCTGCTGGAGCCCCCCCGGTGACCCTGAAGATCTGCCGCAGCCCCGCCTCGCGCGCGATCCTCCCAATCCGGGCGGCCGAAGAACCCGGCCTGCCCTACGAGAACATCCCGCTGCATGACGCCTCGGAAGAAGTCAAAGCTGCCTGTAGCGATCAGCGGCAACGCCAGCCGTTCGCGCATCTACTGCACTGCGATGCGATCCCGCGACGCCGGGAATATTTGTAGCTACAAATATTCCTTGCACCCCTGATTTATCGTAGCTACGATAAATTCATGAAGATCACCTACGATCCCTCGAAAGACGCCAGCAACCAAGGCAAGCATGGCGTATCGCTGGCGCTGGCCGCCATGCTCGACTGGTCGGAAGGTTCTGGCCTACGTCGATACCCGTCGCGACTACGACGAAGTGCGCGAAGTCGGGTTCGGCTTGATCGCCTCGCGCCTGTACTGTGCGGTCTTCACGCAGCGTGGAGACGCGATGCACATCATCAGCATGCGCAAGGCAAACAAGAGAGAGGTGATGCACTATGCAGAACACGATTGAGACCCGCTCTGGCCGCACCATCAACCTTCCGACACCGGAGGAGGATGAGGCCATCAAACGCGGCATCGCCCAGGATCCGGACACCTATGAGGTATCGTCAGAGGACTTCAAGAAGATGAAGCCGCTTGGCAAGCGCGGCCGGCCCAAGGCTTCACACACGAAGGAGTTGGTCAGCATCCGCTATGACGTGGAAGTGCTGGACGCTTTCCGCTCTAGTGGAGAGGGCTGGCAAACCCGGATGAATGACGCGCTGAAGGACTGGCTGCACACACACCAGCCGTAGTTGGGTCGGTTGTGCGCTATCCGGCACGGTACCGCGCACCGCATGCCTGGTGTGGATCGTAACCTTTAAACAGGAAATGTCATTGTGCCCACGGAGGGCGTGATGAAACTGACCGATAGCGAACGCGCGGAACTTGGGAAACAGGCCAATCAAGACGTGGCGCTGACGGAGGCAGCCGAAGCGGCGGCCCTCCGCCCTTCCTTCCTCTCTTCCTTGCGCCGCCCATACCAGCCGCCGATCACCAGCAGCAGCGCCACCGCCACGATGTCGCCGCCCAACGCGATCGGGCGCGGGGGACGGCCGCCAGCGATGCCATAGGTGAACCCCTCGATCACCACCGATACCACCGCGCCGAAGACGAAGCAGAACAGGCTATGGCGGCCGATCTGCACCACCGGCCCCATCACCGCCGCCAGCCGCGCCACCCAGCCCGCGCGCACTGCCAGGTAGGCCAGCCACGCCAGGCCGAGAAAGCTCGCCACGCGCAGCCCCGCCAGGCTCTTCTTGGGCAGCGGGAACGCCATGGCCGGCAGCCATGACGGCAGCCATGGCTCAACCACATGCGGGCGCATCCACAGGTAGGCCAGCAAGACGCCGGCCAGCGTCATCGCTACCGCCAGCGCGGTCACCACCCAGCGCACCAGCGCCTGGCGCGGCAGGATCACGTCCGGCCGCAGGCGTGACAGCAGGCCCAGGCCGAACAGCAATTGCCAGGCGAAGGGATTGAAACTCCAGCCGTTGCCGTCGCTGCTCGGCAGCAGCGGCGTGAGCATGGGCGCCATCAGCCAAAGCAGCGCGCTGGCGCCGACAAAGGTCAGCGGCATGGCGCGCGCAATGCGTATCGCCAGCGGCGCGAACAGGATGAAGACGGCATACATCGGCAACACGTCGGAGACAAAGGGCTGCCGCGCCACGCTGAAGACCTCGATCAGCGTGCTGAATGGATGCGCCATGAAGACCGGTGCCTCGGTGGAGCGGATGGCCGGCGCGGGCACTCGCGCCAGCGCGAGCAGCAGACCGAACACCAGCATCAGCACGCCGGTCAGCACAAAGGCCTTGTAGATCTCCCAGCTGCGGCGCAGCAGACGATTCTGCGCGGCGGAGGCGCCATGGCGGGCCTCCATGGCCACATAAGCCGAGCCGGCCGAATAGCCGGCCAGGAACACAAAGATCTCCGCCGCGTCGAAGAACGCGAAATTGCGGATGGTGTAGTCGGCCAGCACGCTGCCGTTCACGTGGTCCACCACGATGAAGATCAGCGCAATGCCGCGAATCAGGTCAACCTCAGTTCTGCGCTGGGTTTCATTCATGGACAAAAGCAACTCCTGCTGTACTCGAACACCCAGGCGCGCCAACAAGGCGCCTGGCTGTCTCCGAAGCCACACGGGGGGATGGCTTCTGTTTATTCAATATGCGCCAATCGGCACTCGAGGCCAAGCGATCAGCATCCGGCATGCTGCCGGCACCACCTTGGCTTTGGCCTCGATTCTTCGAAAAGGTGCAACGAGACATGGCCCGTTCGCGCGGCATGCGTCCGCCGGAAATGGCTATGCACCCCGGCCAATGCCGCTAGGGTGGATTATCCATCACAACCATGGATTCAGCGGCCCGGCGAAGCAGCGCCCGGGCGAGATGATACGGCAGATTGGGGATTACCCTAGGATGTCGTTGCCAAGGGCTTGGGGTGGCGAAGGCAAGCGGCCGCGTTGCGCGAGCTCGCCCAGGCGGCGCATGCGGATCGTCCTGCCGCCGTCACCCAATCACCTCCCCCGCCAGCTCCTGCTCCAGCCACGCCCGGAACCGCCCGACCCCGGGCCGCTCCACGCTGGCCGTAACGATCTCGTAGGACATGCCGTCCGCCACATGCTCGGGCAGCACTACCTGCAGCTGCCCGCTCTTCAGCATGGGCAACACCATCGGCGTGCGCCCGATCGCGATGCCCGCCTGCTGCGACGCGGCGTTGAGCACGTGCGCGTATTGCGAGAAATACAGGCAAGCCTGCTTGGGCGAGCGCATCAGGCCGAGGCGGTGATACCACTGCGTCCATGACATCCACGCGAAGCGGGCTCCCGGGTCATGGAATACCAGCAGCGGCATGTCGAGTATCTGGCGTGCCTCCGAGATGCGCGCGGCCAAAGCCGGCGCTGCCACCAGCATCAGACGCTCCTGCAGCAGCGGGCGTGGCGCATCCGCACTGCTTGCGGGCGCGCGGAGCCGGATGGCAAGGTCGATGCCGTCGCGCTCCAGGTTGACCATGGGCTCGGAAGCGTCGATACGGACGTCGATGCCGGGCTCGGCGGCCTGGAAGCGGGCGAGCTTGGGGACCAGCCACAGGTCGGCGAACGAGGGCGTGGTGGTGACCGTGATGGAGATCCGGTCGACCGCCAGCAGGCGGTCGATGGCGGCGCCCAGCTGGCCGATCGCCAGGCGCGCGGCTTCATAGAGCTGGCGGCCTTCCGGGGTCAGGCTCAGGCCCTTGCCGCCACGCAGGAACAGCGGCTCGCCCAGCACGTCCTCCAGGCTCTTGACCTGCTTGCTCACCGCCGACTGGGTAATGCATAGCTCTTCGGCAGCCGCTGTGAAACTCAGATGGCGCGCAGCGGATTCGAAGCCGCGCAGGGCTTCCAGCGACATGGCGCGCAGCGCATTGGTCGAAGCTCGGCTCAGGATTGACATGACTGCCTGGCATACCGTTGATGAAAAAGCTTCCGGCCGCCCTGGCCGGTTCCCGGCAAGAATGCAGGCACCGCTCCAGAAATTGATTGGCGCGCTTGCCAGGAGGCTGCCGTGAGTACAACGCAAGGCCATTGGATCCTCGGCCCCGGTCCGCTGCGGCTACCGCTCGGTCTTGGATCTTACCTGATCTGCACGGAAGGCATGGTATGGCTCACGCAGCAGTCGGCAGCGCTGGACACGGCCCGCCGCGACACGGTGCTGGCGTGTGGCGAACGCTTTGTCGCCGAGCGGGAGGCAGTGGTGTTCGTCTCCGGCTTTCGCGGCCGGCCGGCGCGCATCGTCATCAGGGAAATCGCATGACGGCGCCGCAGCGGCAAATCCATCCATGCAAGACATTGAGAACATCCGGGAGACAGTGAACATGACCGATATGAACGCCATCAACGCCGTCAGCGCCATCAGCGGCGGCAACGACCTCGTGCAATGCGAGCGGCTCGGCAGGCACGCGCTGCTGGTGCTGAACCGTCCCGACAAACTGAACGCGCTCAGCTATGCGCTGATCGACGCGCTGATGGCCAGACTCGACGCGCTCGAAACCGATCCGGCCGTGCGCTGCGTGATCCTCACCGGCAGTGGCACGCGGGCGTTCAGCGCCGGCGCCGATATCGCCGGCTTCGCGCCGGACATCGCCGCCTCGCCCGAGCAGGCGCTGCGCCGCTTCCTGCAGCAAGGGCAAGCCATGACCCGGCGCATCGAGACCTTCCCCAAGCCTGTGATCGCGGCGGTCAATGGCCTGGCGTTCGGTGGCGGCTGCGAGACGATGGAAGCCTGCAGCCTGGCCATTGCGGCCGAGCACGCGACCTTCGCCAAGCCGGAAATCAAGCTGGGCTTCCCGCCCACGTTCGGCGGCACCCAGCGGCTGCCGCGCCATGTGGGGCGCAAGCGCGCCAACGAAATGATCCTCACCGGCGAGCCCATCGATGCGGCCAGCGCGCTGCGCTTCGGCCTGGTCAACGAGGTGGTGAGCGGCGCCGACCTGTTGCCCGCCTGCCTGCGGCTGGCCGACCGGATCGCCCGGCATTCGGCCATCGCCGTCACCGCCTCGCTGCGCGCGGTGACGCGCGGCATCAACCTGCCGATCGACGAGGGCCTGGCGGTGGAGGCAATGCAGTTCATGGTCGCCGCGGCCTCGCACGATGCGCGCGAAGGCACCAGCGCGTTTGTCGAGAAGCGCCCTGCCGTGTTCCGCGACGCCTGAGCGAGCGCTGCGGCCGCGCCGGCTTATCCGTACCGTCGCTTGCCATTGCGCGCCGCGCGCACGCCGAACTGGCGCTGGAGGCTTGCCAGGCATATATTGACCTGCACGAGCGCGGCCTTCGGCCGCCTGGCCGGCCTCCGCCGGGGCGGCGGGTGGCTGGCACGGCATGCCAAAGGAGACTGGCCATGCAAGCGGAAATGGCAGGCACGACCGCACCGGGCTCATCCAAGCTTGGCGCGGTGCTGCGCGTCACCAGCGGCAACTTCCTCGAACAGTTCGACTTCTTCCTGTTCGGTTTCTACGCCACTTATATCGCTCACGCATTCTTCCCTTCGGACAGCGAGTTCGCCTCGCTGATGCTGACCTTCGCCGTGTTCGGCGCGGGCTTCCTGATGCGTCCCCTCGGGGCCATCCTGCTGGGCGCCTATATCGACGAGGTGGGGCGCCGCAAGGGCCTGATCGTGACGCTGGCACTCATGGCCAGCGGCACCATCCTGATCGCCGTCGTCCCCGGCTACGCCACCATCGGCATGCTGGCGCCCTTGCTCGTGCTCATCGGCCGGCTGCTGCAAGGCTTTTCGGCCGGTGCGGAGCTGGGCGGGGTGTCGGTCTACCTGGCCGAGATGGCCACGCGGGGACACAAGGGCTTCTATACCGCCTGGCAATCGGCCAGCCAGCAGATCGCCATCGTGGTCGCAGCCGGGCTCGGCTTCGGGTTGAACCACTGGCTGACCAAGGATGAGCTGGGCGCCTGGGGATGGCGCATCCCCTTCTTTATCGGCTGCCTGATCGTGCCCTTCCTGTTCGTCCTGCGCCGTTCGCTGCAGGAAACCGAAGCGTTCCGCGCGCGCCGGCACCACCCAAGCACGCGCGAGGTATTCGACTCGATGCTGCGAAACTGGCGCACCGTGCTGGCCGGCATGCTGCTGGTGGCGATGACCACCACCACCTTCTACCTGATCACCGTCTACACGCCGACCTTCGGCAAGACCGTGCTCAAGCTCAGCACCGCGGACAGCCTGGCGGTCACGCTGTGCGTGGGCATCTCCAACTTTATCTGGCTGCCCATCGGCGGCGCGCTTTCGGACCGTATCGGCCGCCGGCCGATCCTGCTGGCGATCTCCGTGCTCGCCCTGGTGACGGCTTACCCAGCGTTGTCCTGGCTGGCCGGCGCACCGAGTTTCGAGCGCATGCTGCTCGTGCTGCTGTGGCTGTCCTACCTGTTCGGCATGTATAACGGCGCCATGGTGGTGGCCCTGACCGAGGTGATGCCGGTGGAAGTGCGGGTGGCTGGCTTCTCGCTGGCCTACAGCCTGGCCACGGCCATCTTCGGCGGCTTTACCCCCGCCATCTCGACCTACCTGATCGAGACGACGGGCGACAAGGCCGCCCCGGGTTACTGGATGGCCTTTGCCGCCGCCTGCGGCCTGCTGGCAACGCTGATCCTGTATCGCAAGGCGCGCCCGATGGCGAAGGCGTTCTGAGGCAGGCGGCGGGCAAGCACTGCCTGGAAATCAGATTCTCTTTAACTGCGCGCCAAACAAGCCGCGCGCCTTCCTGCCGGCCGGGGCCACCGTCCCGCGCAGGCGATGCGGCCCCTCCCCGCCAGACCGCCGCGCCCTCCATCCGGATCGTTGTGCACCGCACCAACCATTCCCGGCAAGCCACTCTTCCAAAAAGCCAAATTGTCGAACCCCGCGCCAGGCGCCACACTCTGTCCCCAGCAGTGCCGGGCACGCGATAGCCGGTCATCGCGCCCGCGCGTCCGGGACGGTCGACAGGGCGCCAGGCCAGCCACGAAACAACGAACCCAAGAGACCAGCAAGCCCAGCCCGGGAGCCGCAACGGCAGCCATATGTCACAGACAAGCACCGACTTCACCTCCCTCCCCGCCCTGGTCGACGCGCAAGGCGCGCTGCGGCCACGCCATCCGGCCGTGGTGCTGGACCAGCGCAGCATCGACTTCGCCAGCCTGAACCGGCTTGCCGACCGCGTCGCCGCGGCACTGCAGCGCGACGGGGTGCCCGCCCGGAGCGTGGTTGCCATCTGCGCGGCCACCTCCATCGAGTATGTCGCCACCTTCCTCGGCAGCCTGCGGGCGGGGGTGGCGGTGGCGCCGCTGTCGCCGTCGCTGAACCCGCAGACGCTGCGCGCCATGGTGCAGGACGCCGGCGCACGCCGGCTGTTCATCGACGCCAGCACGCGCGAGGCATTGCTTGGGCTGGAAGCCGGGCTTGGCGTTCCCTGCATCGCGCTGGACGACGCCGATGCGGGCCTTGCCTTCACCAGGTGGCTGGCGCCCGGGGACGCGCGTCCGGCGCCGGTCGAGGTGCAGCCGGACTGGGCCTTCAACCTGATCTACTCGTCCGGCACCACCGGCGTGCCGAAGGGCATCATCCAGCCTTTCGGCATGCGCTCCTCGCACGTGCAGCGGGCCACCCAGGGCGGCTATGGCCCGGACAGCGTGACCCTGCTGTCCACCCCGCTGTACTCCAACACGACGCTGGTGAGCCTGTTCCCCACCCTGTCGCTGGGCGGTACCGTGGTGCTGATGGGCAAATTCGACGCCGGCCAGTACCTGGAACTGGCGGCGCGCCACCGCGTCACCCACACCATGCTGGTGCCGGTGCAGTACCAGCGCATCCTGGCTCACCCGGCATTCGCCGAGACCGACCTGTCCTCGTTCCGCTACAAATTCTGCACCAGCGCGCCCTTTGCGGCCGCGCTCAAGGCCGAAGTGCTGCAACGCTGGCCGGGCGCGCTGATCGAGTACTACGGCATGACCGAAGGCGGCGGGCGCTGCGAACTGCGCGTGCACGAGCATCCCGGCAAGCTGCACACGGTCGGGCGCCCTTCGCCGGACAGCGACATGCGGCTGCTCGACGACGACGGCCGGGAACTGCCGCCCGATGCGCCGCGCGGCACGCCGGGCGAGATCGTCGGGCATTCTCCGGCGATGATGTCGGGCTACCACAACCATCCGGCCAAGACGGCCGAAGCCGAGTGGTTCGACGCCACCGGCAAGCGCTTCATCCGCACTGGCGATGTGGGCTATTTCGATGCCGACGGCTTCCTGATCCTGATGGACCGCAAGAAAGACATGGTCATCTCGGGTGGCTTCAATATCTACCCGAGCGATATCGAGGCGGTGCTGATGGCGCATCCGGACATCGCCGATGCGGCCGTGGTCGGCGTACCGTCGGAGCGCTGGGGCGAAACGCCGGTGGCCTTCGTGGTGCCGCGGCCGGGCGCTGCGGCCGACGCCGCCGCGCTGCTCGCATGGGCCAACGGCCAGCTCGAGAAAATGCAGCGCCTGGCCGCGCTGGAGCTGTCGCAGGAACTGCCGCGCAATGCCATCGGCAAGGTGCTCAAGCGCGACCTGCGCGAGCGCTTCGGCCGCGCGCCATGAGGCCGCCTGCACGCAAGGCACCCGGCCACGCTAAGCACAAGCGCAGCCGCAGGCGCAGGCGCACGAACTGACACGGACGCACACGAATCCACACCGATACATACGGCTCCGTTCATTCCAGGACACCAGAGTACCCAGACAACCAGGGAGACCCATGAGCATCAACGGCAAGGCTTATATCGTCGGGGCCTACGAGCACCCGACCCGCAAGGCACCGGACAAGACCGTCGCGCAACTGCACGCCGAGTGCGCCAGGGGCGCGCTGGAGGACGCCGGACTCACGCTGCAGGACGTGGACGGCTACTTCTGCGCGGGTGACGCGCCCGGCCTCGGCGCGATCAATATGATCGACTACCTCGGCCTCAAGGTGCGCCACGTCGACTCCACCGACACCGGCGGCTCGGCGTATCTCGTGCACGTCTCGCACGCCGCGCAAGCCATCGCCGCCGGCAAGTGCGATGTGGCGCTGATCACACTGGCGGGCCGCCCGCGCTCGGAGGGATCGAGCGGCACGCAGGCACGCAACTGGGGCGCCAACCTGCCCGACCAGCCATTCGAGGCGCCGTTCAACCCGGTCACGGTGAACCTGTACGCGATGGTCGCGATGCGCCATATGTACCAGTACGGCACCACCAGCGAGCAGCTCGCGTGGATCAAGGTGGCCGCCTCCCACCATGCGCAGCACAATCCCAACGCCATGCTGCGGGACGTGGTGACGGTGGACGATGTGCTGAACTCGGCGATGATTTCCGATCCGCTCCGCAAGCTCGACTGCTGCGTCGTCTCCGACGGCGGCGGCGCACTGATCGTGGCGCGCCCGGAAATCGCGGCCAGGCTCAAGCGGCCCAAGGTGAAGATCCTCGGCGCCGGCGAAGCGGTCAAGGGCCAGCTCGGCGGCATGGTCGACCTGAGCTGGTCGGGCGCCGCCGTCTCCGGCCCGATCGCCTTCGAGGAAGCCGGCATCCGTCCGTCCGATATCAAGTACGCCTCGATCTACGACAGCTTCACCATCACCGTGCTGATGCAGCTCGAAGACCTGGGCTTCTGCAAGAAGGGCGAAGGCGGCAGGTTCGTGGCCGACGGCAACCTGATCTCCGGCGTCGGCAAGCTGCCCTTCAATACCGACGGCGGCGGGCTGTGCAACAACCATCCGGCCAACCGCGGCGGCATCACCAAGGTGATCGAAGCCGTGCGCCAGTTGCGCGGCGAGGCGCATCCCGCCGTGCAGGTCAGGAACTGCGACCTGGCGCTGGCGCAGGGCACCGGCGGCTATCTCGGCTCGCGCCACGGCAGCGCCACCCTGATCATGGAACGGGAGCAATAAGATGAGCACACCTTACACCGCCACGCCGCTCAAGTCGCCGCAGGTGGCGCCGGACAACACCGAATTCTGGGAGGCCGCCCGCGAAGGCCGCCTGCTGGTCAGGCACTGCAAATCCTGCGGCAAGCCGCACTGGTACCCGCGCACGCTGTGCCCGTTCTGCATGGGCGACACCGAGTGGAAACAGTCCTCGGGACGGGGCACCATCTATTCGTTCAGCGTGACGCGCCGCGCCGGCCCCGCGCCCTTCTGCATCGCCTACGTGGCGCTGGAAGAAGGTGTGACCATGATGACCCATATCGTGGACTGCGACCTGGACACGGTGCGCATCGGACAGGAAGTGAAACTCGTGTTCACGCCGACGGAAGACGGGCCGCCGGTGCCGACCTTCACCCTGCGCTGAACGCAAGCGGAGTCGGCGTACCAGGCGCCGCGGCCAGGCCGCGGCGCCTTTTCACATGGCGTGTCAGTCGACGCTGGCGCCAGACGACCTGACCGCGCTGCCCCAGGCGCCGATCTGCGCGACAATGAACTTGCCGAACTCGGCCCGGCTCAGCGTGCTGGCTTCGGCGCCCTCCTGCGCCAGCCTTTTCTTTGCCTCGGGCACGAGCAGCGTTGCCGCAATCGCCTTGCTCAACTTGTCCAGTACGGCCGGCGGCGTGCCGGCGGGCGCCACCACCCCATGCCAGGATACGGCCTGGAAACCCGGCAGCCCCGATTCCGCCATGGTGGGCACGGCGGGCAACGCAGTGCTGCGCGCCGGCGAAGTCACGGCCAGCGCCCGTACCGTGCCCGCCTTGATATGCGGCAGCACCGCCGGCACCGTGGTGAACATGAAATCGATCTGGCCACCGACCAGGTCCGTAATGGCCGGCGCGCCACCCTTGTAGGGCACATGCAGGAATGACAGCCCCGTCTCATCCTTGTACATCTCACCTGCCAGATGCCCCGGCGTGCCCGCGCCAGCCGAACCCATATTGGCGCCGCCCGCCTTCGCTTTGAGGTAGCGGGTCAACTCCGGCAGATTGCCGGCCGGCACGCCCTTGCCTACCACCAGCACATTTGGCACGGTGGCCAGCAGCGCAACCGGCGCGAAATCCTTCACGGCATCATAGGAAATCTTCCGGTAAAGCGTGGGGTTGATGCCGTGGGTGCTGGCCGTGGCCAGCAGCATGGTGTAGCCGTCCGGCGCGGACTGGGCGACCTGCTTGGCGGCGATGGTGCCGTTGGCGCCGCCACGGTTGTCCACCAGCACGGTCTGACCGAGGGTCTTGCCGATCTCCGCGGCGACGGTGCGGGCGAGAATGTCCGATGTCCCGCCCGCGGGGTGCGGCACGACCAGCGTGATCGGCCTGGCCGGATACGCCTGGGCGCGGGCCGGCGGCGCCAGCATGCTGGCCGCCAGCGCGCACGCCGCCAAGCCAAAAGTACAGATTCGATTCATTCTTGTCTCCTGTTTATATCGATGATGCCTATCGACGATTCGAGTGGGGATCGGGATAGCGGGTCCGGCGCGCGTGCCGGTGGCAATGCGGGGCGTTCGCCGGCGCACGATGCCGGCGAACCGGGCGGCACGTCGCGAGGCGAGGGATGGCGGCTCTGGCCTGCGGAGCCGCCGTGACGGCGAAGTTCAGTCCGAGCCGAGCACCAGGTTACCGGGCCGGCGTTTTTCGATATTCCACTTCAGCAGCGCCGCGCTGCGATAGATGCCGTGCGCGAACTTGCCATAAGGCAGGGTCAGGAACAGCGCCATCACCACGCCGAGGTGCAGCGCCAGCAGCAGCGCCATGGCGGCGCTATCGCGCCAGGCCAGCAGCGCCAGGCCGCTCAGGCTGGTGAGGAACAGCAGCGCGATGAAGCCGCGGTCCATCGGCTTCTGCGCCGCGTCGCCGGTGCGCGGATCGCGCTTGAGGTTGAGCCAGAGCAGGCCCGCCGGGCCGATCAGCAGGCCGATGCCGCCGGCGGTGCCGAGCAGCACCGGCAGGCTGCCCAGCGCATAGGGCGCATGCAGGTCCAGCAGGTAGTGGTACAGCGTGGCCACCGCGGTGGCGGCAAAGCACAGCATGAAGCCATAGAAGGTGAAATGGTGGAAGCGCCGGCGCCACAGGGTGAACGCATCGTCCGCGTTGTTGCAGCCCTGGCCATGGCCGCCGTCGAGGTAGCGCAAGCGCAGCGCGTCGTGCGCAGCGCCGCCGATGGCCGGGCCGCGGGCTTCCCCCTCGATCTCGCCGGGAGACACCTTGCGCCAGAAGCGCGTCACGCCCACGCCCAGCGCCAGCACCGCGAAGCCGAACACCGCACCGAACATCGCCGCCAGCAGGTTGTGCGGGAAGATGGCGTAGAAGTTGCCAGCCAGCGGCGCGTGCAGCAGGCTGCCGCGCATGGCCACGGCCAGCACCAGGAACAACACCAGCCCGGCCGCCAGCGCGAGTGCCGTGGCCAGGCCGGCGCGGCGGTACAGGCCGCCGAAAGCGCCAGGCCAGGCGTAGTCGGCATACGTCTGTGCCCTCACCTTGGCCATGGCCTGCGGCACATTGACCGCGAACTCGTGCGGCGGCGCGTACTGGCAGGCGTGGTAGCAGGCGCCGCAGTTGTGGCACAGGTTGGACAGGTAGTGGATATCGGCCTTGGCGAACTCCAGCCGGCGCGTCATGGCCGGAAACACGGCGCAAAAGCCTTCGCAATAGCGGCAGGCATTGCAGATCTGCATGACGCGGCCAACCTCGGCTTCGTCCCCGGTGAGCGGCAGCACGCCTTGGGCCAGCGCCGCCGCTTCGCGCGTCAGCGCTTCAAGATGTTGCATGCTGCTTTTCCCCGATATCGTCATGACTGGGCCGCCCGAGCGCGGCGGCGGCGGCCTGCGTGCCGGCGATGCGGCCGAAGGCGGTGCCAATGGCCATGCCGACGCCGGCCGTATAGCCCTTGCCGAGCACATTGCCGGCCATCATCTCGCCGGCCACGAACAGGTTGGCGCTGGGCTTGCCGCCGAAGTGCACGGCGGCGTGCTCGTTCACCTTGAGGCCAAGATAGGTAAAGGTGATGCCGGGACGCAGCGCATAGCCGAAGAACGGCGCGGTGTCGATGGGCCGCGCCCAATGCGTCTTGGCCGGCGCGATGCCCTCGGTATGGCAATCGTCCAGCACGGTGTGGTCGAAGGTGCCGACGCGGCAGGCCGCGTTGTATTGCTCGATGGTGCGCACGAAGGTGGCGTCGTCCAGCCCCAGCTGGCGGGCCAGTTCGGGCAGCGTATTGGCACGCACGCCCGGAAACACCGGCGGCATGAAGCGGCCCACGGCCTTGGCGTCGATGATCGAATAGCCGATCTGCCCCGGCTGCTGGGCCACCAGCCGGCCCCAGATCGCGTAGCGCTTGGGCCAGAAATCCTCGCCTTCGTCGTAGAAGCGCTCGGCATTGCGGTTGAGCATCACGCCCAGCGAGACGCAGTCGACCCGGGTGCAGATGCCGCCGTCGTACAGCGGTGCGCGCGCGTCGATGGCCACGCAGTGCGATTGCGAGGGATCGCCGATGGCGTCGGCACCCGCTTCGATCATGAATTTCAGCAGCACACCCATATTGAAGCGGGTACCGCGGATCAGGAAGTTGTCGGCCGGCCAGTCGCCGTCCGCGTTCCGGCCCCAGGCCTCGCGCAGCCATGCGCGGTTGGATTCGAAGCCCCCGGCGGCCAGCACGCAGCTGCGCGCCGCGATGCGCTCGCTGCCGATGCGGGCCGCGACGAAGCGCTCGCCGTCCAGCTCGATGGCGTCCACCGGGGCGTTGTAGCGCACCTGCACGCCAAGCGCCTCGGCGCTGCGGAAGTAGGCGTTGACCAGGGCCTTGCCGCCGCCCATGAAGAAGGCGTTGGTTCGCGCCACATGCAGGGCGCCCGACAGCGGCGGCTGAAAGTGCACGCCGTGGCTGCGCATCCAGTCGCGGCAGCTGGACGAGGCGCGGATCGCCAGGCGGGCCAGGCGCTCGTCGGTCAGGCCGCCGGTGACCTTGAGCAGATCCTGCCAGTATTCCTCTTCGGGATAGGCCTCGATCAGCACGTCTTGCGGCGCGTCGTGCATGCAGCGCAGGTTGCGGGTGTGCTGGGAATTGCCGCCGCGCCACTCGCGCGGGGCCGCCTCCAGCAGCAGCACGCTGGCGCCGGCTTCGCGCGCCATCAGGGCGGCGCACAGGGCGGCGTTGCCGCCGCCGATGACCAGGACGTCGATCATGGGCGGGCGCCTCCGGCAAGGCGGCGGGAAATCAGCGCGGACGGCTTCCGGATTGGCTTCCGGATTCGAGGAATGACAAACACGATGATGGTTCCGGTGGGGATGCCGGCACTGTACCGGCCCATCGGCCTCCTGCTAAGGCCCGGGATCGCATGGGGGTATCACGAATCGTGATACCGAGCCCCCAATACTCCCGGCCCTCGGCCTCAGCCCTCCGGCCCCAGCAGGCGGGCGCCCCGCCAGGCGCCGGAGCGCACCAGCTCGCGGGCGCAATCGGCCAGCACCACGCGCAAGGCCAGCGCGGCGGGCGAAAGCTCATCGTCGGACAGGCTGCATAGCACATTCTGCCGCCGCACCTTGGGATCGGCGATCTCGGCCAGGTGGAAACGCGCCTGCGCATCGGCATAGCGCCCCACCGCCGCCCAGGGCTGCAGGGTGGCGCCAAACCCGAGATCGACGGCGTCCATCAACATGGCCAGGGAATCCACCTCCTGCACCACCTGCGGCACGATCTTCACGCGGGCAAACGCGGCATCGAGGGTGCTGCGCAGCCCGTGCAGGCCGGTGGGCATGATCAGCGGCACCTCCCGCAACTGCGCCATGCGCAGCCGCGCGGGGACATCGGCATCGACGCCGGCGGGCAGCGCCTTGCGCGAGCGGATCAGGAACAGGGTTTCCTCCAGCAGCGGCGTCACGCTCCAGCGACGCGCCACATGGGTGTCGAACAGTACCGCCAGGTCGAGCTGGCGCGCATTGAGCATGGCGCTGAGGTGGCCCGACAGGCTCTCCACCATATGCAGGCGCACATCGGGATAGCGCTCGCGCATGGCGCGCATCAGCGGCACGCCGATCACCGAGGCGGTGGTGGGCGCCAGGCCCACGCTGACGGTACCGGAAAGCCGCGCATGATGGGCGGCGCGCTTGGCCTGCTCGGCGTGGCGCAGCGCCAGTTGAGCCTCGCGGAAAAACGCCAGGCCCGCCTCCGTAGGGGTCACGCCGCGCGTGGTCCGGCGCAGCAGCCGGGTCGAGAGTTCGCCCTCCAGCCGGCTGATCTGCTGGCTCATGGCGGACTGCACCATATCGAGATCGAGCGCGGCGCGGCTCATGCTGCCGAGCTCGACCACCCGGACAAAATACTGAAGCTGGCGCAGTTCCATCTGGCTCCCCCGCGAGGCCGGCCACGCCGCGCCGGCGTGGTCCGAGGTCTGGATTCTTGTTGCGTCGCTTATACCAGATGCGGGCGCGCCGGGGGCATGTTGCAAGCAGGCCTCGTATCAGGCCTCGTCGAAGCCGCTGTACCAGTCCACGGCCTGGTCCGAGTAGGCCAGGCCCCTGGCGGCCAGGGCCTCGCGCATCCGGTACATGTCCAGGCCCAGCACGCCGGAGGCCAGCGTAGCCCGCTTGCCCTCTTCCATGGCGCCGCGCTCGGCCGCGCGGCGCGCGGTCTCGCCAGCCAGCGGCCGCGGCACCACCACCACGCCGTCGTCATCGGCCACGATCACGTCGCCGGGACGCACATGGGCGCCGGCGCAGACCACCGGCACATTGACCGCGCCCACGGTCTCCTTGACCGCGCCCTGCGCCGAGACCGCCCTGGACCAGACCGGGAAACCCATCGCATTCAGCGTCGCCACGTCGCGCACGCCGCCGTCGATCACCAGGCCGCGCGCACCGCGCGCCTTGAGCGAGGTGGCCAGCAGATCGCCGAACAGGCCGTCCGTGCAGTCGCTGACCAGCGCCACCACCAGCACGTCGCCGGGCTGCACCATCTCCACCGCGACGTGGATCATCCAGTTGTCGCCGGGATGCATCAACACCGTCACGGCGCTGCCGGAGATGGCGGCGGCGGACTGGACCGGACGCAGATAGGGCTTCATCAGCCCCGTACGGCGCTGCGCCTCGTGCACGGTGGCTACGCCGGCAGCACCCAGGGCTTCGATCTCCGCTACGCCGGCGCGCAGGATATTGCGATAGGCGATGGTCTTCATGCCAGGCTCTCCGACACCTGCGGGAACACGCGCGCATAGCCTTCGCCGTACGTCACCTGGCGATCGGAATTGCGGGTGGCCTGGGCGCCGCGCTGCAGCGCCACGCGGGTGTAGTACGCCCACAGATGTTCCTGCGCCGCCATGGTGGCGAAGGCGCGCTGCTTTTTCTCCCACACCGAGGAGATGTCGAGCAGCACGTCGGGCTTCCAGTTGCATTGCTCGGGCTGGTGCGGCTCGAACAGGAATACCGGCGGCGCGCCGATCACCGGCACCTCCGGCTTGTAGCCGTGGGCCTGGGCAATGACCCGCGCTTCCTGCGCCACGTGGGTGGCCAGCGGGTGGTCGAAGTTATAGATGTCCTCGCGCGAGTGGCTCAGCACCACCTCCGGCCGCAACTCGCGGTAGAGGTCGGCCAGGCGCAGCAACGCTGCATCAGTCACGCGCAGCGGATAGTCGCCCAGGTCGAAGCACTCGAGCGTGGCGCCGAGAATGTCGGCGGCCTGCTGCGCCTCCTCGTGCCGCGCAGCCTTGACGCGCTCGATCGTCATGCCCGGCTGGCGCCACATCCTGGCGGATTCGCCGCGCTCGCCGAAGGACAGGCAGGCGACCTTGACGTCATAGCCGCGCTCGGCGTACAGGGCGATGGCGCCGCCGGCGCGCCAGACGAAGTCGGCGGCATGGGCGCTGACCACCAGCACGGCGGGACGGCTGGCCGAGGCTGATGCCCCCGCAGGGGCCGGGGCTTGGATATCGGATAAGGCGGACATGGAGATTCCCGTGGGATGGCTTGTGTTCATGGCTGTGGCCGGTATGTGCCATCTGGCATCCGTGCGGCCGGCCGCGGCCTCAATGTCAGTCGGCCGTGATGCCGGCCTTGCGGATCACGCCGTTCCAGGTAGCGGTTTCATTGCGCACGAACTGCCCAAAGGCTTCGGGCGTGCCGGGCAGGATGGTCACGCCCAGCTGCGCCAGTTGCTTGCGCACGTCGGGATCGGCCAGGGCGGCATTGGCGGCGGCATTCAGCTGCTGGACTACGGCCGGCGGCGTCTTGGCCGGCGCGATCAGGCCCCACCACACCGAGGCAGTGAAGCCGGGCAGGCCTTGCTCGCGCGAGGTCGGCACGTCGGGCAGCAGCGGCGTGCGCTGGTCGCTCGCCACCGCGATGGCGCGCAGGCTGCCGGCGCGGATATGCATGACCACCTCGAGCGGGTTGATCGGCATGAACGAAATGCGTTCGCCCAGCAGGTCCGTGATGGCTGGCGCGCCGCCCTTGTAGGGCACATGCAGCACGTCGATGTGCGCGGCCTCCTTGAACAGCTCGCCGGCCAGGTGCCCGGAGCTGCCATTGCCGGCCGAGGCGTAACTCAGCTTGCCAGGCTGGGCTTGCGCCTGGGAGATCAGCCCCTTTAGCGACGTCACGCTGGATTTTGCCGGCACCACCAGCACCAGCGAGGCCTGCCCCACGCGCGCCACCGGCGTGAAATCCCGGGCCGGATCGAAGGGCAGCCTGGCAAACAGCGCGGCATTGGTGGCCAGGCTGTTGGAGGCCATCATGATGGTGTAGCCATCCGGCGCGGCCTTGGCCACGGCTTCCATGCCGATATTGGTGCTGGCGCCCGGGCGGTTGTCGACAATGATTGGCTGCCTGAGCAGCACGCTCATCTTCTGGCCGACCGAGCGGGCCACGATATCCACCCCGCCGCCGGCTGCATAGGGCACCACCAGCCGGATCGGCCTGGCCGGGTAGGTTTCGGCGCTGGCGGTGGCGGCGCCCAGCGACAGCGCGGCAGCCAGCAAGCCGGCAAGGTAAGGTCGACGCAGCATTCTTGTCTCCGGCGTGTCGGGTTGAAATCGTTTGTGTGCATTCTGCGCAGGGCTTGTGATACTGTCCAATATGTTTTCGACCCCTCGGTTATTGCAAATTGCTATAACCAGACATTGTCTGACGTGCTGACTTGCTGACTTGACCCATGGACTTCCGCCAACTCCGCTATTTCGTCGCCGTGGCCGAAGCGCTGAGCTTCAGCGAGGCCGCGCGCAGGCTGCATATCAGCCAGCCGCCGCTGAGTACCCAGATCAAGGCCCTGGAAGACGAACTCGGCAGTCCCCTGCTCGACCGCTCGCGCCACCATGTGGCGCTGACGCCAGCGGGCGCCCTGTTCCTGGACAAGGCCAGGGCGGCGCTGGGCAACCTCGAGCAGGCCCGCGAGGTCGTCAAGCAGGTGGCGGCCGGCGAGGCCGGCGAGATCCGGGTGGCCTTCACCGCCTCGGTGCCGATGCAGGACACCTTTCCGCGTGCGGTGCAGCAGTTCCGGCTCGGCCACCCGCGCGCGATGCTGGAGCTGGTGCATATGTCCACCGGGCAGCAATTGCAGGGAATCGAAAGGGGTGAGATCGATATCGGCTTCCTGCGGCCGTCACCGCAGTTCTACCCGCCCGCCAGCATCGCCGTGCGCGAAGTGCTGGCCGACCGCCTGATGGCCGTGCTGCCCGCCGCGCACGGGCTCGCCGGGCTGGAGCATGGCGACGGCGGCGCCGATGACCACGCGGCCGCGTCCGCTGCGCACGCAGGCGCCGCGCCGCTCGACATCGGCGCCTTGTCCGGCCAGCCCTTCCTGCTATTCCCGCGCGGGCTGGGCTGCGGGCTCTTCGACCACGTCACCACGCTGTGCAACCGCGCGGGCTTTGCCCCGCGCATCGCCCAGGAGGCACGCGAGGCCACCACCATCATCGGCCTGGTGGCCAGCGGCGCAGGCGTTTCGGTGCTGCCGGAGATCTATGCCCGCACCGGCATTCCGGGTGTGGCCTACCGCCCGCTGGCCGGTCCCGATGCGGCCAGCCGGATACTGGTGGCGCATCGCGCTGGCACGCTTTCGCCCATCATGCGGCGGTTTCTGGCGTTCTTCTGAATCCTGCCTCGGCAGGAAGTTGCCGGGACGCCGCAGGCATTGCCGCTTATGTGGCCTTGGCCGCAGAAGCCCGCCCTTGCGCGTTGCGCGCAAGCCGAATCGGGCATAGAGATACGGGTATCAGCCGGGCGCGTGCCGCCCTCCCCGGGTATCCGCATCATGGATTTCGACCTCTACATCGGCATCGACTATTCCGGTGCCGAAACACCGGACAGCCTGCTGCGCGGGCTTCAGGTGTTTGCCGCCGCGGCAGGCCAGGAGCCGCAAGCCATCCGCAATCCAGCCGACGCGCAAGCGCACCGTGGCATCTGGTCGCGCAGGGCTGTCGCCCAATGGCTGCTGGCGCAGGTTGCCTCTGGCCAGCGGCTCCTGGTCGGCATCGACCACGGCTTTTCCTTCCCCAAGTCTTACCTTGACCGGCACCAACTGCGGACCTGGCCTGAATTTCTGGACCATTTCCAGCAGCGCTGTACAAGCGGCATGGCGGATGCCTGCGTGGATCGCAATGGTCCGCCGCAAGCGCGGCCAATCGGCAGGTCCGACGAGCTACGCCTGTGCGAGCGCTGGACCTGCTGGGCCAAGGGCGCATTCCAGTTCGACGTGCAGGGGTCCAACGCCATGTCGACGCACGCCGGCATCCCTTGGCTGCGCCACCTGCGAGGACAAGCGCAGGATCGCATCCATATCTGGCCGTTCGATGGCTGGCAACTGCCGGAGCGCGAAAGCTCGGTCATCGCGGAAGTCTGCTCGCCGATGCTCCGCGAGCGCTATCCGCGGGCGGACCGGACGGCCGACGAGCAGGACGCGTACGCCGCGGCACGCTGGCTTGCGGAAACCGCCGGCAGAGGGGTCCTCGAGCGCTACCTGAATCCGCCGCTGACCCACGCGGAGCGCCAGGTCGCCGCGCTGGAGGGCTGGATACTCGGCGTGGGGTAGCGCCTCGGCTGCCTGGCTTGAGACAGCCCGCCGCCCCCGCCCCGCGCCGGCGACCGGCGGCAAGTCATCGCCTGCCGCCGCAACGCCTCTGATGAAATTTCCCAGGATGCCGGCCTCTTGAATGTGGTACAAAACCCACATGTCAACCGTTGGCAATGGCCCACCCTGCCATTGCTGCCCGCAACGAAGGAGAAAACCCCCGCATGACTGTTTTCCAAGGGACTGGCGCCCTTTTCACTCTCATCGCCATTTTCGGCGTCATCAACTACCGCTTTATCAAACTGCCCGACACCCTGGGCATTACCGCCGTCGGACTGGTGGCCTGCCTGAGCGTGTCCATCCTCGGCTTCAACCACCCTGAAATGGTCGCCCAGGCCCGCAAGCTGGTGGCACAGATCGATTTCTCCGACATTGTCTTCCATGGCCTGCTGAGCCTGCTGCTGTTTGCCGGCGCGCTCCACGTCGACCTCTCGCGCATGCGCCGCCAGCGCCGGGCCGTGGTCATGCTGGCCACCGTGGGCGTGGTGATTTCCACGGCCGCGGTCGGAGGCGGCTTCTACTATGTGGCGCAGTGGCTGGGCCATCCGATCAGCCTGCTGTGGTGCCTGGTATTCGGCGCCCTGATCTCCCCCACCGACCCGATCGCCGTGCTGAGCGTGCTCAAGAGCGCCGGCGCGCCGGAGAGCCTGGAGACCAAGATCGCAGGCGAGTCGCTGTTCAACGACGGCACCGCGGTGGTGGCCTTCCTGACGCTGGTGGGACTGGCTACGGGCGCCACCGAGTTCTCCGCCTCGCATGTGGCGGTCGCGCTGGTGCGCGAAGTGCTGGGCGCCCTGGTGCTTGGCGCCGTGCTCGGCTACGGGGCCTCGCTGCTGCTGCGCGGCATCGACAGCTATCCGGTCGAGATCCTGATCACGCTGGCGCTGGCCACCGGCGGCTACAGCCTGTCCGAGGTGGTGCACGTGTCGGCGCCGCTGTCGGTGGTCATCATGGGCCTGGTGATCGGCAACCACGGCGCCACCAAGTCGATGTCGGAAAAGACCCGCGAGCATTTGTTCAACTTCTGGGGCTTGCTGGACGAACTGCTCAACCTGGTGCTGTTCGGCCTGATCGGGCTGGAGATCATTGCGTTGTCGCTGCAACTGCATATCGTCTGGCTGGGGCTGGCGGCAATTCCCGTGGTGCTGGTGGCGCGCGGCATCAGCGTGGCCATCCCGCTGCTGGCCCTGCAGAACTTCCGCCGGCTCAATCCGCACTCGGCCACCATCATGACCTGGGGTGGCCTGCGCGGCGGCATCTCGATCGCGCTGGCGTTGTCCCTGCCGGACTTCCATGGCCGCGAGATGCTGATCGGCGTGACCTACCTGGTGGTGGTGTTCAGCCTGCTGATCCAGGCCACCACGCTGGGCCGGCTGGTCAGGCACCTGAGCGCCAGGCAGGCCTAGTCGCCTCCTGTAGCCGCTGCCCGCGGGCGCTGACGTGCTCGCCACGGCGGATTGCGGGGATCATCGAGGCGAACGGGGCGCAGTCCCCGATTGCCGCCTGACGGCCCGGAACCTCAAGGGCCATGGGGTGAGGCACCGGCACCGGTGCCTCACCCGCGCCAGTGCTCACAAACGGCCCTGGTAGATCTTGTCGAACTCGCCGCCATCGGCAAAGTGGCGGCTCTGCGCTTGCGCCCAGCTGCCGAACACATCGCTCACCGAGAACAGCTGGATCGGGCGGAACTGCGCCGCATGGGCCTTCAGCACCGCTGGCGAGCGGGGCCGGTAGAACTGGCGGGCGATCACGTCCTGCCCGGCATCGGACCAGAGGTATTGCAGGTAGGCCGTCGCCACCTTGCGCGTGCCGCGCTTGTCCACCACCTTGTCGACCACGGCCACCGGCGCTTCCGCGATGATCGACTGGCCCGGGTACACCACCTCGAAGCTGTCGCCCAGCTCCTTGCGGATCTGGTGCACCTCGCTCTCGAAGGTGGCCAGCACATCGCCAAGCTGGCGCTGCGTAAAGCTGGTGGTGGCGCCGCGGCCGCCGGTATCGAGCACCGGCACGTTGCGGAACAGCCGGCTCACCGCCTCGCGCGCCTGCGCCTCGCTGCCGCCCTTGCGGATGGCCGCGCCCCATGCCGCCAGGTAGGTGTAGCGCCCGTTGCCCGAGGTCTTGGGATTGGGAACGATCACCTGTACGCCCGGGCGGCCCAGGTCTTCCCAATCCAGGATGCGCTTGGGATTGCCCTTGCGCACCAGGAACACGATGGTGGAGTAGTACGGCGCGGCATTGTCCGGCAAGCGCTTTTTCCAGTCCTGCGCCACCACGCCGCGCTGCACCAGGATGTCGATATCGGTCTCCTGGTTCATGGTCACCACGTCCGCCTCCAGGCCATCCGCCACCGAGCGCGCCTGCTTGCTCGATCCGCCATGCGACTGGTTGACAACGACCGTCTCGCCGCTTGCCTGCTTCCAGCTGGCGACGAAGCCGGGATTGATCTCGCGGTACAGCTCGCGGGTGACGTCATAGCCGGCATTGAGGATGGCCGTGTCGGCCAGCACGGGGATGGCGGCGCCGAGCAGGAACCCGGCGGCGAGGAGGCGAGGCAGGAGTCTTGGCATGGTGATTGGTGACTGGATCCGCGGATGGAAGCGATGCAGCGCGGCAATGGCCGGCACGCATCGGTGATCTGTCATTGTCCACAGCCAGGCAGAGCGGACGGAACGAAGGTTTCCGCATGTCGATAGACGCGCCGTGCGTCCGGCAGGTGGCCTTCATGCTGTCTTGGCGCGCCCGCCATCTTCGATACGCCGGCGGCTATGGGCTTCGTGATCGCACGACAGCATGTCCCCGGGAGCCCATCAACGGCCCTCCTCGACATCGAACCTGCTGGCCGCCGACAGCCACGCCTGGAACACACGGATGGCGTCATCCCCGCTCCGGTGCTTCGCCACATAGGTGAAATAGCGCCAGGGCGGCAGCACGGGACCGTCGAACGGGAAGACAAGGCGCCCTTCCGCTACGTCGTCCGCCACCAATGCCACCGGTCCCATCGCAACGCCCAGGCCATCGAGCGCGGCCTGGAGGGTCAGGTAGAAGTGCTCGAGCGTCAGCGTGTTCCTTGGCTTGAGCCTGGCGTTGCCGCTGGCAGCCAGCCATTCGGACCACATGGTCGGATACGTCGCCGCATGCAGCAACGTGTGGCGCGCAAGATCGCGCGGATTGCGCAGCGGCTCCGCCTTCAAGACGCGGGGGGAGCATACCGGCAGCCGGACTTCCGAGAGAAACTCGCGGGCGGCATAGCCCTCGACATCCTGCGGACCGCCGCGAATCCACAGATCGACCTCCTCGCGGGTTTTTCCGATGGGCTCGTTGGACGTCGTCAGCCGGATCTCTATGGCCGGGTTGGCGAGCTGGAACGAGGAGAGCCTGGGCAGGAGCCAGCGCAGGGAGAACGTGGTGGGGGCATTCACGCGGAGGATCTGTTGCCGCCTTGCCTGCATCTGCTCGCTGGTGGCCAGCGCGATCCGGTCGAACGCGGCGCTGATCTCCGACAGATAGGCGCGGCCCTGCGGCGTCAGTACCACCTTCCGGTTATGGCGGACGAACAGCAGGTGCCCAAGCCAGTGCTCCAGCTGCTGCACATGGCGGCTCACGGCCCCGTGCGTGACGCAAAGCTCGTCCGCCGCGGCGGAAACGCTTTCGAGCCGTGCTGCGGCCTCGAAGGCCTTCAGCGAGTTCAGGGGAGGAAGGCGGCGTGTCATCGTCGAACTTTCGTGTGAGTTTTTCTGACATTCAGCCTCAGTATAAATCGATATTCATTGGCTGGGATACGCCCTATATTTCCCCACGAACACGAGCTCGCTCGTTTCAATCCGTCTAGAAATCTCACCTGAGGTATTGATATGCCGAACGTCGTGGTCGTGGGTGCCCAGTGGGGCGACGAAGGAAAGGGGCGCATCGTCGATTGGCTCGCGGAAAAGGCCGATGTCGTCGCGCGCTACAACGGCGGACACAATGCGGGCCACACGCTGGTGGTCGATGGCAAGACCTATAAGCTGGCCCTGCTGCCGAGCGGCGTGGTGCGCGGGAAGATGGGATTGATCGGAAACGGCGTGGCCCTGGACCCCGAGGCACTGCTGGCCGAGATCGAGCGCATGGCCGCGCTGGGTGTCGCCGTGACGCCGGACAATCTGATGATCGCGGAGACGGCGACGCTGGTCCTGCCCGTTCATCGCGCCATCGACGCCGCGCAGGAGACACTGCGCCGCCAGCCGATCGGTACCACGCTGCGCGGCATCGGGCCAGCGTACGAAGACAAGGTGGGCCGAAGAGGACTCCGCGTTTGCGACCTGGCTGAGCCCGACGTACTGTCCGACAAGCTGGATGCGCTGCTTCAGCACCATAACGCCTGGTTCCGCGGACTGGGCCTCGACACCCTGTCGAAAGACGGCATGCTGCAACGCCTTCTCGACATCGCGCCCGCCATCCTGCGCTTTGCCGGCAGCGTCTGGCAGCAACTGGACATGGCCCATGCAGCGGGAAAGCGGACCCTCTTCGAAGGATCGCAGGCCGTCATGCTCGACATCGACTGGGGCAGCTATCCCTATGTCACCTCGTCGAGCACGGTGCCGGCCGGCGCCGCCAGCGGTACCGGTATCGCGCCCTCGAGGGTCGGCCATGTGGTCGGCGTGACCAAGGCGTATGCGACCCGCGTGGGAGAAGGCCCGTTTCCCACCGAGATCCACGGCGGGCCAGGGAACCTGCTCAGGGAGCGCGGGCACGAGTTCGGCGTGAACACCGGGCGGCCGCGCCGCTGCGGGTGGCTGGATGCCGCCCAGCTCCGGCAAAGCGTGAAGGTGGCTGGCATCGATACGCTGGCGCTGACGAAGCTCGATGTCCTGGACGGGTTCGAGTGCGTCCAGGTCTGCGTCGGCTATGAAATAGACGGCCGCTTCTTCGACTATGCGCCGCCGGGCCTGGCCGCGCAGCAAAGCGCCGTCCCCGTCTATGAGCAACTGGCGGGCTGGTCGCGGCCGACACGGGGCACCCGGTCGCTCGCCGGGCTCCCGCCGGAAGCGCTGGCATTCATCCGTTTTGTGGAGGCGCAGGCTGGCGTTCCGGTTTCGATCGTCACCACCAGCCCCGAGCGGGACGATACGATTGTCGCGAGCGACCCCTTCGACGCCTGAACGCCCCCGCCGAAAGCGGAAAATCGCATGCGATAGCGGCCGCGTCAAAAGTCAAGGCGGCGGCCCATAGCCAGCGAAAGCGGGCGCCGGGGCCCGCATGGAAAGCATTTGACGAAGCGCCGCTGGGCGCCGGCTCGTTGACGCGCAAGTACCTGGAACATCGATCGCCTACCGCTTCCGACAAGCGCAAGCGGACGCGAGGGCGAGGCCGGCGCACGTGCTCCGTTTGGGTTTCTGTGCCGGGAAGGAGCGGGGCCAAGAACGAAGCGAACCTGGCTCCGTTCTCGGCAAGCCCATCATATCGGCCGGCTCGTTACGGCACCCAAGCCGCGATGCCGGCCCGGCGCAAGCTCACTTGTCTTCCATCGACATTCGGTAAGTGCAGCCGGCCAAGGTCTTGCGCGGGTGCGAGGTGACCGTGGAGACGTCCAGGGAGATGCGGAACCGCGTGACGAATGAGGGATCGTCCTCGGCGCGATGTTCGCTCTCCTTGATCACCCTCTCCCCAAGAAACTTGCCCGGTCTGTCGAGGGCTGCGGTGACGCCAAGTTGCTTGGCAAGCGGGTGAGGGTCGGCTTCATCAAACACACCCATGAGGCCGGCGCTGGTGAAGACGATACGTTCGGTCGAACGCCCGAATACGGTGATCGGCCTCGACAGGCGGTACTCTTCGAGCATCGGGTTGCCGGACGGGATCGCTGTCAGGCCGAGTGCTTTCAGGTCGGCAGGCTTCGTGTCCCGATCCTTCAACCAGAAGGCAAAGCTGTAGTAGGCCGCGATGTCGTCCGCTCCGCATTCGATCAGCGGTGCGAGTTTGAAGGACCGCGGATCGAATGTCTGCGTCTCGGCATGTGCTGATCCGATACCGAGGGCGGCAAGGACAAAGAGGGCGGCGGCGAGGCTCGGTCTGGCGTTCAGGGCGTGCATAGGCGGTGTCTTTTTCGTTGATGGACATCAAGGTCCGTTTCAGAATGATGGCGTTGATGAGGCGGCGCGAAGGCTGGCGCCTTCACCGCGGGTGCCTTCCCTCATTCTGACGCGGGTTCTTCAAGAACGGGGTCAGGCTAGCTTCCTGATCGGCCACCCAACCACGTCGGAGGTAAACTTGCCCCCTTGTTCCGTCGTTCCTCGACTCGCTGATTTTAAGCGTCACGTCGATCTCCCTGCTGCACAGGATCTAGATCACGCTGAAGATCTGCAGATCATGGAAGATTGGTTCCATTCTTTATCAGCGTTAGTGCGATATCGGCGTTAGAGACAAGCTTGCCTCCAACGCTCCATGCCCCCATCCTCATCAAGCCGTTCTTTTTTATCAATAAGCCATTGGTTGTTTTTAAAGTTAAGTGTATATCTGTATTTGCTCTTAAATCCGACATTTTGTTGAGTGGAAATTACAACTCTATTTTTAGATAGACTCGACCTCAAAATTTCCGCCATTTCCGTAATTTAATACCCATTCAATATCGACAGCGCCGCTCTTTTTATATATTTTCCAACATAATATTCAAATTTTCGATATTGAACGATATTAATCCATGGGAGTTGTGGGGGAATTTTATCCTTACCTCCTTGTGCGCCAAGAACCTTGCCCAGGATATGGCCTGCTGAAGCGTCCCCGTTTCTTCGATTCATTCAGAAATGGAGGTTGATGGTGACTGTGCCATTGCGAAGTGGACGGGTGGCCGCATGCGATATCTCCAACGGCTCGCGGATGCGATCGGGTAGTCTGCGCCTGCCGCGGCATAGCAGGTTGAGTTTCAGCGCGGTAAGACCCGCCACGATCGGGTTTTGCCCCAGCCCTTCGATCGCAAGGCACAGTCGAACAGCAACCCGAACGTTGCTCTGTGAACGGCTATTGGCGAAACAAAAAGGGATCGCCCCGATTTGGGAAGCGCAACAGATGACGGGCCACTCGCGTCTTGCCGTCAGACAGCAGGTAATCCACTTGCAAGCCACTTGGGTTGTTTTCCTGCTCGGGCCCTGGTAAGTATTGTTTGGATAGCTGAACTGGTTCTGCGGTGCTTCGCGAATGGCTGCGCAGGTTCCAAACAGAGGAGGCAAGGCGTGGAGGCGCTGCCTATGCAGCAACAGAACCTCGGTGTAGCGATCCCCCTTGCCACTGCTGACGTATTGCATATCCAGGCACACAGATGTGCCATGGCGCCATACCGTGACATCCTCCAGGTTTTCCGGGTCGATAGGCGCGCCGCCGTTCCACTCCGGTGGAGCGAGATTGGTCACGCCACTCAGCGGCCAGTGCCGCTTCCCGACGATCAAGGTCTGGCCGTCAAAGGCAACGTCGAGTATCCCCTTGGGTAGCTTCATGGCCAGGCCGTCTGGCGTGGTCCACTGGGTTTGGTCATAGCGCCGTATCGCCTGGCCCATCGAGGTGACCCAGATGCAATTCCGCGGCGCTTCCGCGCAGGGCATCGCCAGGGCAGTCCCCGGTCCCTGAAACAGGTTGCCACCCAACGACCGGTAAAAATCGCCATAATCAGTGAACTGAACGGGGCGGCATTTGCCACTACTGGCAGGAAAACACTGAGCAAGACAAGTAAAGAATGCTTGATGGGGCTCATTTGAAGTCCTTGGCACCGGTCGCCTTGATGTAGTCGCGGATCGGCAGTCCAGAAGATTGCTTTGCCTATGGCTGCCATTGACAGAACCTACGCTCGCGATTGCTTCCACCTTCATACTGTCACGGTTTCAGCAGCCGGACTCTTATAAATTCGTCAAGGCTCGTGGAGTGATAAAAACGCATGCATTTCTCGAAAATCGAGTTGTGCACCCGTCCGGACTCACTCTTTAAAGATGGCCCTCCCATATGGAAAGTATCTGTGTGCTTCCTGACGAAGTTGCTCAGTGCCCTCGTTCGCTTTCCAATACCATCCCGGTCCAGTTGAATTCCTACAATGTGGTAGGAAGCATCGTTCAGGTCGATCGGTTTGTATGCCTTAATTTCTTCGTAATTATTATTCAGGCATTGTTGCAATGCCATTTGCTTGACGCGCTCTATAGGTGGATTCTTAGACCCGGCATATGCGGCCGTGGAACTAAAGAGTATAAGGGCACAAGATGCACGAATACATTGGCCCCTTGCAGAATCAAGATTCATCTGCGCTCCCAGAATTAAATAGAGACGGTGGATGTTATCACCATTCCTCCTGCAGTGCGCGCACTGGGAGCTTCCGTCGGCGCCGGGCAGATCCGCCGGAAATAATACAAAGGGCTCCTCCTGCAATTTTCGTTTGAGCCTGCCCGCACGTAGAGCAGGTTCTGGCTTGTGCCTTCCCATAAGGTGAAGTGCCCGCTGACATTACCCCTGCCGCTCACATCAAAATCGATAGTTCCGCTTCTTCCAGCTGTCTTTGCCCTCATCTGAACCGCATCATTCATCGTGCAATTCCTCCTTGCTGGCATAAATGGCGAGCTTCCAGGTCGCGCTGTGGAGCTACATCCAATCGATTCAGGGGCGTGACTGGCGCTCTTCGGCATTCCTTCGAGCCAGGCAAAGAGCCGGATCCTGGACTTGCCATGCACCACCGTCCTCTATTACGCAAAACTCCAGGAGGGTGCTGGATACCGTCTGTTTGTGCCAGCGGCTACGCTCGTTGAATTTAATGTAGAGGTTGTAACTGCCCCCCGACTCTAGCGCTTCGGGGTTCATCGTTTTGACGACCGCGCCTGGATAGTCTCCCAACAACACTATTCGTGGCTGGATCCAGCCGGCGGGAAGATCGATATCCCATAGGGTTTCATAGCACCGACTGGCGCTTCGGCGGCAGAGACGCACGCGGATGATCTCCAGGTTGTTGGTATCGGCCAACAAGAGTCGAAGGTCCGCCACCGGACGCCCGGACTCCATCGTCACGGGAACATCCGGAGGGCGCTTGGACACGGCCCCCGCTGGGGATTGCATCAGCAACGCAGCACACAACACAGCCCATATCGCATACTTCATGATTCAGTACCCCGCCGGAAAGTTGCCCAGCACGGACTGAAACTGCGCCTGTGCCTCGGTGACTCCTGGATCCAGGCCCAACAAGTAGCAGTCGCGCACAATGTCTCCTTGTTGCTCGATGTTGTAATCCTTTCTGGGCTCGGAAATGGCTTCTTCCAGGGCAAACTCTACAACCTCAAACTCCATCCGACCGGACAGCACGGGGAAGGTGAACCTCAAATCCCTTTGGCGCATATAACTATTTCCTAGTCAAAATTGCAGTCGTCAAGCAAGGAGACAACCCAGCAAAAGCCGAACCAGCAGTCTGGGAAAGCACCAATACCTTGCGCTGCCGCTATTCCAGCATTCCAAGTAGCACGACCCGTTTTGCCGTCAGTAGCTTTTCTCTGCGCTGTGGCTCTGCTGGGTGAGCAGTTCCAGGCGCACGGGCTGGCCGATCAGCGTGCCGGGGTCGATGCCCGCGTTGTCCGATAGCGCCGTCAGCTCCAGGCGAAAGCCGCCGCCGTCGAGCTGTTCGGCGGCATGCAGTTGCTCCGCCAGCAGGACCTCCGCGCCCAGCGGCGTGGCCAGCCGCAGCAGGCGGTTGGCCTGGATGAAGGTGGCGCGCAGCAGGCTTGCCAGTTCGGTCGGTGCGCGCATGGTCACGCCAGCGAGATCGCCGGCCCGGCCCATGTGGCCTGCCGTCGGGACGAAGTTGTTCGCCATCCTGGTTTCCTCCGCGTTCGACGATTGCACGCGCGATTGCGCGCAAGCCCTATCGATATCAGAGCGAAGACGAGGATAGAATCAGACGGATCTGCATTTGCACGCCGATTCGGCCGAATCGGCTGCCTGGGATGGCTGGCCATCGGCTGGCGGTGCTTGCGCGGCGCATTTTTACGCCAATCCAGGACGGGGCCGATTGACAGTATTGTGCTTCCCGTATGGCTCGATGGCTCGCCGATCCAGGGCGCAGGCAAAAAATCAGGGCTGGGCGTCGAATGAATCCATGAGCCGATCCGCTTTCCCCATGTCGGATTGCTCGTATAGGGCGACGCCTTGAAGCCAGGTGCTGGCGCACGCTGCCGGTACGCGAAAGCTGGATGAAGGGCAGGCCCGCCAGCGCCTGCGGGCGGTCCGCCGGACAAACCAGGTGGAAGCTGTCCGCCACCGGCGGCTCGATGCGCAGGTCGCTGTCCTGCACCGCTCGCCGCCTACCTGAGCTGCCTTGCTGCCTTTCGGCTCTCAGATAATGATCGTCGGCGCCCCAGGCGATATTGTCCTCCCTCTTCCGGTACGCGTGGAATGCGGCTTCGCGGTCAAACGTCAGTGCGCTCCCGTCGGCTTGATATAGTCGAAGACGATGCGCGGCAGCCGCCGCCGCGCCAGGCGGCGGTAGTCCTCGACACCAAGGGGTATCCCCATTTTCGATCCCGGCCTGCGGTAGCGTTGGCGGTGCCGGACTCAGGCTTGCGCCGCGGTCCGGGCGGCGCCATCGGCCGGTTGGCCAAGGCGCGGAATATGCCCCTTGACCATCGTCAGCGCCACCAGGACCACGACCATCGCCGAGCCGAGCATGGTGAGATAGGACGAGGCGCCGCCCGCCGTGATGACCGCCGCACCGGCGAACGCGCTCAGGATCGCCCCCAGCCGCCCGAAAGCCAGCGCCGAAGCCGTGCCCGTGGCGCGTATGCTGGTCGGGTAGACATAGGCGCACAGCGCGTACATGGTCGACTGGACGGCATTGACGAACATGCCGTGCACACCCAGCCCGAAGATAAACGCGCTGGTGCTCTGGTTGGCATCCACGCCCTTGAGCAGCAGTGCGCTAAGCGCCCCGCCCGCGCAGCACAGGATCAGCGGCCAGCGCGATCCGAAGCGGCCGATGGCGACGGCGCAGCACAGCGCGCCGATCACGCCGCCCAGGTTATACGCGGTCAGCCCGGAGCCGGCAACGGCAACGCCCAGGCCCTCCGCGGCCAGCATGGTGGGAAGCCAGCTGAAGGCGCTGTACACAGCAAGCAGGCACATGAAGAACGCGCACCATATGGCCAGCGTGTCCCGCGCCCGACCCTCCGCAAACAACGCCATGAAGCCCATCTTGCCCTCATGCGCCTGCTCGCTGGCGTCCGAGAACACGACTTGCGGCGCAAGCGGCCGGGACATGCGCGCAAGCAGCGCTGCCAGCTCCGGCCAGCGGGCGGGCCGGCGCGCCAGGAAGCGCGGCGACTCCGGCAGTGTCAGCATCAGCAGCACGCCAAACGCCAGCGGCAACGATCCCCCGATAAAGAACAGGCCCCGCCAGCCATAGACGGGCAGGACCACGCTGGCAAACAGGCCGGCGAGCATGCCGCCAAGCGGCACGCAGACGATGGTCGCCGTCACGGCGAGCGTACGGTGCCGCGCCGGCGTGAACTCGGCGGTCATGGTCGTGGAACTCGGCAAGGCGCCACCGATGCCCAGGCCCGCAATCAGGCGCAGCGCGGCGATCGTCGCCGTATCCGGCGCAAGGCCGATGGCGCAGGTAGCGGCACCGAACACCAGTACGCTGCCAATCACCGCCCACCGCCGGCCGAAGCGGTCCGCGAACAGGCCGGCGCAGGCGCTGCCGATCCCCATGCCGATCAGCCCCGCCGCCACCGCCGGCGCGAAGGCGCTGCGCGTGATGCCCCACTCCTTGATGATCACGGGGATGGCGAAGCCGATCAGTTGCCCGTCGAAGCCATCCATCACGATGGATAGCGCCGCCAGCATGACCACGATCTTCTGCATGGTGGTGTAGGGCCCGTTGTCAAGCACGTTGCCTATATCCACGTGCGTGCGGGAGGTTTCCAGGCTAGCGCTCATGCCGGCTCCCCTTCGCCGCGCCTGCGGCCATCGCGGTTTGCGGGCGCCCGGCAAGCCGGTTCGAGGCGTGCGTGTCCCTGCCTGGCAAGGTGGCAATGGCCTCTGTGTCGAGGTATCTCATGGACAATGTCTCCGTTTGGCGGACGCCCGTACATTGGCAGGCGTCTTCGTTGATGGATGGGATTGCGGTGCTGGTCGGTCTCTCTATGAACTCCGTCTCGCCGGGCAAAGGCGACATGCGCCGGCATCTGTCATCAGGCTTTGCGCTCAGGCGCCGGTGACCGCGCGGGCCCCGGCCAGGCGAACCAGGTGCAGCAGGCATGCCGTGTCCGGCACCGCCACGCCGGCGGCGCGGGCCTCGGCGACGACCGCGCCGCCGATGCTTTCGATCTCCGTGCGCCGGCCGGCCAGGATGTCCTGCAGCATCGAGGGCTGGTGTCCACGATGGTTCTCTATGGCGTGGATCACGCTGGCCTCCACGCTGGCGGGATTGGCGTCGATCCCTCGCGCGCGGGCCACCGAGACGACCTCGAGCGCGATGGACAGCGCCAGCCTGCGGCCATCCGGCGTCAGGTCCAACTGATCGACCGTGCACCCCAGCACCGCGCAGAGCGTATTCAACGCCGCGTTGAACGCCACCTTCTCCCAGATCGCGGCCCACACGTCGGGATCGGCGATGCAGCGCAGCCCCGCGTTCGCCAACGCATCGACCACCTGGCCGACGATAGGCCGCACCGCGCCGTCCGCGCTCATCATGCGGATCGCACCCTCGCCATGGGAGCGGACATGCCCGGGCCCGACCAGGTCCGCGGGCCAGGTCGTGACCCCTGCCAGGATGCGCTCCAGCGGAACGAACTCGCGGAGTTTTTCGACGTTGCCCAGGCCGTTCTGGAGTGTCAGCAGGTAGGTACCGGGACCGATGGCGTGCCCCAGGCTGGTCAGGGCGGCCCGGGTGTGCATGGACTTGGTAAAGACGATGATCAGGTCGGGCTGCGCGCCGGCCTGTTCGGGACGGCTCACCGCCAGATTCGTGACCCACCGGTCCGGCGCCGCCGTCTGCAGGCGCAGGCCGTGGCTGCGGATGGCGCCAAGATGCGCATCATCGATATCGAGCAGGGTCACCGCCTGCCCGGCCTCGGCCAGGCGTGCGCCAAACAGCGAGCCCATGGCCCCAGCTCCCAGGATTGCAATCTTCATCGTGCCTCACTTCAGCGCCTTGGCGCGGACTTCGGGGACCCCGTCCGGCGGCAGGTGGCCTGCCGCCGGACGCGTGACGGCCAGTGTCTAGAACGGATAGTGGCGCGGCGTGGTCTGTACGGTGATCCAGCGCAGTTCGGTGAACTCGGCGATGCCCGCCTTGCCGCCGAAACGGCCGAAACCGCTGCCCTTCACGCCGCCGAACGGCATCTGCGCCTCGTCGTGCACGGTGGGCCCGTTGATATGGCAGATGCCGGATTCGATCCGCCTCGCCACCTGCATCGCACGCGCCAGGTCACGGCTGAACACGGCGGCCGACAAGCCGTACTCGTTATCGTTGGCGCAGGCGATGGCCGCCGCCTCGCCCTTGACCCTGACGATGCCCTTGACGGGGCCGAAGGATTCCTCCGCGTAGATATCCATATCCGTGGTGACGTGATCGAGCAAGGTGGCCGGCATCAGGGTGCTGTCCGCCTTGCCGCCGCATACGAGCCGTGCTCCCTTGGCGATGGCGTCGTCGATAAGGGCATTGCAGCGCTCGACGGTGCTCATATCGACCACCGAACCCAGTACCACCGGGCCATTGCGCGGATCGCCCAGGGGCAGCGCCGACGCCTTCGCGGCAAGCTGCGCGACGAAGGCATCGGCGATCTGTTCGTCGACGATGATGCGCTCGGTCGACATGCAGATCTGGCCGGAGTTGGCGAAGGCGCCGAATGCCGCGGCCTCCACCGCCGCGCCGATATCCGCGTCGTCCAGCACCACCAGCGGTGCCTTGCCGCCCAGTTCCAGCACGGCCGGCTTCAGATGTTTCGCGCAGCTGGCCGCGATGATCTTGCCGACCCGGGTCGATCCGGTGAAATTGACGCGCCGTACCGCGGGATGGGCGATCATGGCCTCCACCACCGCGCCCGCGTCGGCCGGCGCATTGGTGACGAAGTTCACCACGCCCCTCGGCAAGCCGGCTTCCTGCATGGCCTCGATGATCAGGCCGTGCGTGGCCGGGCAAAGCTCCGAGCCCTTCAGTACCACCGTGTTGCCGCAGGCGAGAGGCAAAGCGATAGCGCGCACCGCGAGGATGACCGGCGCGTTCCACGGCGCGATGCCGAGCACGACGCCGGCGGGTTGCCGGATCCCCATGGCCAGGCTGCCCGGCACGTCCGAGGGAATGACTTCGCCGCTGATCTGCGTGACCAGCGCGGCGGCCTCGCGCAGCCCGCCGGCGGCGAGGTGGACATTGAATCCCGCCCAGATCGCGGACGCTCCGGTTTCGGCCGCCATCGCGGCGGCAAAGGCTGCCTGCCTGGCTTCCAGCGCGTCGGCCGCCCTGGACAGCAGCGCACGCCGCTCGCTCGGCCCGGTGGCGGACCACGCGTCGAACGCGGCGGCGGCGGCATCCACTGCCGCGCGCGCGTCCGCCGGTGTGCCCGCCGGTGCCCGCGTTGCCACCTGGCCGTCCAGCGGATTGCGGCGCTCGAACGTCGCCCCATTGCTTGCCTGGCACTGCTCGCCGCCGATCAGCATGGAAATTGCCGTCATTGCTCTTCTCCTGTGTGTGCTTTGAATGTCCGGTCGGGCAGGCCGCATTGGCAATGGCCTGCCAGGCGGCAAGCTTATTCCACCTCGACCTCGAGCAGTACCGGCGTCGCCGAGCGCAGCGCCGCCGACAGCGCATCGCGCAGCGCCGATGCCTCGCTGACGCGCACGCCGGGGCAGCCGAGGCCCTTGGCCAGCGACACGAAATCGATGCCCGGCAGATCGGTGCCCTGCACGGGGTCGGTATCGGCAAACCCGAACTCCGGCGCGAAATCCTGCAGCGCGGCATAGCGTGCGTTGTTCAGGATCACGAAGGTGAGCGGCAGCTTGAGCTGCACCGCGCTCCAGATCGCCTGGATCGAGTACATGCTCGAGCCATCGCCGATCAGGCCGATCACGCGCGTGCCCGGCCTGGCCAGCGCCACGCCCACCGCCGCGGGCATGCCGTAGCCGAGCCCGCCGCTGTCCATCGTGTAGAAGGTGCCGCTGCGCGTCATGGGCAGGTAGCCCTGCATCACCGGGCGCGCGCTGGGCGCCTCTTCCACCACGATGTCGCCGGCAGCGCGCAAGCCGGCCAGCGTCTGCAGGACGAAGGCGGTGGACATGGGCCACGCCGGCACGGCGACCGGACGGGGCGTACGGGGCGCGGGCAGCGGGCGCACAGGCGGCGCGCGGCGGGCCAGCAGGTCGCTCACGCCAAGACGGAGATTGCCGACCACCGACGCGCCCACCGGTGTCCAGGCGGCCGTGGCGGCGTCGTCGGTCAGCTGGTAGAGGGCGGCGCCGGCAGGCACGTGCGGGCCGCTGCCCTCGACGTGATACGTAAACGCCGGGGCGCCGAGGACCAGGATCAGGTCGTGCCCGCCGAGCAGGGTCACGATCTTCTCGCGCATGGCCGGCAGGAAGCCGGCGAACAGCCTGTGGTCCTCGGGAAAGCCGCAGCGTCCGGACATCGGCGCAACGAAGACGCGCGCGCTGTGCCGCTCCGCCAGCGCCACCACCTGGTCCCAGGCGCCGGCCCGGTCGACCGCCGCGCCGACGACAAAGGCCGGCCGCTCGCACGCATCGAGGGCTGCGCCCACCTGTTCCAGCGCCACGGGCTCGGGGCGCACCTCATAGCTGACCGCGCGCGGCGTCACCAGTTCGGCCGGCCGGTCCCAGTCGTCCACCGGAATGGAAACGAGCACCGGGCCGCGCGGCTCCTGCATCGCCATGTGGTAGGCACGCGCGATGGCCAGCGGCACGTCCTCGGCGCGCGCCGGCTCGATGCTCCATTTGACGTAGGGCTTGGGCAGCTCGGCGGCCTGCGCGGAGGACAGGAAGGGGTCGAACGGCAGGATGGAACGGGCCTGCTGGCCGGCGGTGATGACCATCGGCGTGCGGTTCTTGTAGGCGGTGAAGATATTGCCCATGGCATTGCCGACGCCCGCCGCCGAATGCAGGTTCACCAGCGAGGCATTGCGGCTCGCCTGCGCATAGCCGTCGGCCATGCCGACCACCACGGCCTCCTGCAGGCCCAGCACATAGCGGAAATCGATCGGAAAATCGCGGAACATCGGCAACTCGGTGGAGCCGGGATTGGCGAACACCGAGGTCATGCCGAGCTTGCGGAGCAGGTCGATCACGGCATCGCGCACCGTGACGGGTTTTGGACTACCGGTCATGCAAAGGTCCCCTTCGTATTTTTTGCTGCAGGGCGCGCTCGCGCCATGTCGATGGGCAGAGTATGGAATCCACATCCTTGTTTTAATATTGCCTTTTTAGCGAAAAGCCATTACGTTCAGGCATGACTTTCGATCTCCGCCAGTTAAAGGCTTTTACGACCATCGCCGCCAGCGGCAGCCTGGGCCGTGCGGCCGACACCTTGCACGTGACACAGCCGGCACTTAGCCGAACCATCAAGCGCCTGGAGGATGAAATCGGCGCCCCGCTTTTCGAACGGCATACGAAAGGCATGCAACTGACCGCCATCGGCAGCGCCCTGCTTCCCCATGCCACGCTGCTGCAGCGCGAAGCCGATCATGCGCGGGAGGAAATCGATGCCATGCGCGGGCTGGCGAAGGGCACCATCAAGGTCGGCGCGGTCGGCAGCATCGCAAGCCTGGTGCTGCCGATGGCGGTCGGCAGCGTACTGCGCAAATGGCCCAACCTGCGCGTGGAGATCATCGAAGGCGTCTGGGACCGGCTAGCCGATGCCTTGGTCAAGCACGAGATCGACCTGGCGCTCAGCATGGCCATTCCCGATACCGACGAGATAACGGCGATCTCCGACTGCCGCTGGGAGGACAGCAGCTACGTCGTGGCGCCTCTGGATCATCCCTTGCGGCGAAAGAAAGACCTGCGCCTGTCCGACACGGCCGGCGCGCAATGGGCCATCCCGCCAAGGGGCACGGGCCCGTACGAGCACATGCGCGAGGTGTTCGAGTCGCATGGCCTGGGGCTGCCCGGCATCGCCGTGGAGACGCGCTCGATCACCGTGCTGAAGAGTCTCGTGGCGCGCTCGGGCTTTCTGAGCTGGATGGCGGAGCCGATGTATGTTGCCGAAAGAAAGGCTGGCGTGATCGACACGCTGGATATCCCGGGGGTCGAAGGCAGGCGTACCCTGACGGCGTTTCGCCGGCGGCAAGGCATCCTGCCAGGCCCCACGGTGAAGCTGCTGGATGAACTCAGGCTGCTGACGGCCGCGGGTCAGGATGGGCACGCACGGATGCCGAGAGCCTAGTCCTGCGGCTCAGGCGCTGCCGGGGCTGATGCGCTAGGCCGCGCCGCGTTGTGCCTCGTAGACCTGCAGGTGGCAATAGGCGGTGCGCACCAGCGGCACATCGAGCCCCAGGCGCGCGGCGCGCTGTGCCATATCGCCAACGATGTCATCGGCCTCGATCCTGGGCGCGCCCTGCGCGATGTCGCGCATCATCGACGCGGTCCACGACGAGGTTTCGTCCAGCAGCCGCGCGGACATCGCCTGGAATACCGGCTCGGGCAAGGGGTGGTCCGACAGCCGGGCCACCGCCGCGCATTCGTCCATGGCCTGCCGCATCAGCGCGCGCCCGTCGGCGGTCCTGGCGATCTCCCCCACCGTGCCGCGCATCAGGCAGGTCATCAGCGCGCCGGCCGAGATCATCACCCATTTGTTCCACAGCGCCTGGTCGATCTCCGGCGACAGCTCGCGCGTGCCGGGCGTGCCGGCCGCCAGCGCATGGAAGGCGCTGGCCAGGCCCAGCGCCTCTGCCGCGCGGGCGCCTACGATCAGCCCGTCGACCCGCCCCTGGTGGACCACCGCGCCGGCGGGATCCAGCGTGGTGGCAATGTACGAGACGCCGCCAAGCACCCGTTCCCGGCCATAGCGCGCATCCAGCGTGTCGTACGCGCGCAGGCCGTTGACCAGCGGCAGGATCGCCGCGCTTTTGCCGCGGCTGGCATCCAGCGCGGGATCCAGCGCTTCCATGGCGCAGCCCAGGTCGTAGGTCTTGCATGTCAGCAGGACCAGGTCGTAGTCCGGCGTGACGTGTTCGGCCAGCACGGTTCTCACCGGGGAGCGCATATCGCCAAGCTCGCTGCGCACGACAAGGCCGTCCCTGGCAAGCGCTTCGGCGCGCCGCGGCCTCACCAGGAACGTGACATCGGCCCCAGCCTGCATCAGGCGCCCGCCATAGTAGCCGCCCATGGCGCCAGCGCCCAGGACCAGAATCTTCATGATTTCCCCGCTTGGATAGCTTAAGCCTGGAATGCATCGGGTCGGACGGCAAGCACACCGCGACCCTTGCCACTTACGATGCGCCGCCTGCGGCCAGCGCCTCGTTCTCCGCCTGTGTATCTCCGGCAGCCGCCAGGAAGCCGGCAGCGGCAGCGAGCCGGCGACGCATGCCCTCTCCCGCCGCGGGGCCGGGCACCACCGCGTGCCGCTTGAGACTCAAGCGCTCGCCGGTGCCGCCGTCCACCAGCACAGGCTCGACCAGCCTGCCGGTCTCCTTGTCGAGCAATTCCACGCTGGTGCCTTCCGGCGCGAAATGCTTGTTGCCCCAGGCCAGCATGGCCAGCAGCACCGGCAGGAAGTCGCGCCCGCACTGGGTCAGCACATATTCATAGCGCGGCGGCTTCTCGGAATACTGGCGGCGCTCCAGCAGCCCTTCCTCCACCAGCGCGCCGAGGCGGCGCGTCAGCATATTGGGCGCGATATCCAGGTTCTTCTGGAAATCGTCGAAGCGCCGCGTCCCATAGAACGCCTCGCGCATCAGCAGCATGCTCCACCACTCGCCCACCCGTTCCAGGCCACGGGCAATGGGGCACTGCATATTCCTGAAGGTCTTCCTCTGCATATTCGACGGCTCCGCTGGTATCTAGCTCCTTTCAACATGATAGCCAAAATGGCGCCGGCCCCTTGCTCATGCGCGCTGGTGCAAACGCCCGGTTTTGTCCCTGCCGGTGCTGGCGCCGGACCGGTATGGCAGCCTGCAGTACATATTGTCAGCGCGTGCGCAGGCAATGCTGCCGCCGGGCGGCCGCTCCGTGCCGGCCTGCGCCGGCGTGGTGGCGGCGGCCAGCGTTGCCGCCGCCGCGAGGACGATCAGATGGCGAGTTGGCATGCCGGTACTCCGCATCGGTGAAAGCCGGCGCCTCAATGCGCATCGGCCGATGGCGCCTTGGGCGGCACCACCTTGCGCATCAGCGGCACCATGGCGGTGGCGACGACGAAGCACGCCATGATGGCCAGGAAGGCATCGCCGAACGTCTGCGTCTGTGCCTCCCGCCACGCCAGCGCCCACAATTGCCGGAGCGCCGCGCCCTGTGCATCGGCGGCGTCGTGCCCCCACGCAGCCAGGTTGCCGCCGACCGCCTGCAGCAGCGCGCCCATGGCCTCGTTGCGGTAGTTCAGGTGCTCGGCGAGCCGCAGGAAATGCAGGTTGGTGCGATCGTTCAGGATGGTGGCGCAGGCAGCGATACCGATCGCGCCGCCCAGGTTGCGCATCAGGTTGAACAGTCCGGACGCCAGCTTGAGCCGCTCCGGCGACAGCGCGCCGAGCGTGAGCGTGACCGCAGGCGCAATGGCGAATTGCTGCGCTATGCCGCGCAATGCCTGCGGCAACAGCAGTTGCTGCGCGCCCCAATCGTGCGTGATGGGCGAGAACTGCGACATCGAGAAGGCAAAGCAGCCGAGCCCGAACATCAGCAGCCAGCGCAGGTCCACGCGGTTGGCGAAGAAGGCATAGAGCGGGATCGACATGACCTGGAACACGCCGGTGGAAAACACCGCCAGCCCGATCTGCAGCGCGCTGAATCCCCGCACGCGGCCGAGGAACAGCGGCGTGAGATAGATGGTGGCGAAAATGCCCACGCCCGCGACGAAGGAGAAAAAGCAACCCAGCGCGAAGTTGCGGTCCTTGAGCGCGCGCAGGTCCACCACCGGCTGCGCGTAGGTCAGGCTGCGCCAGACGAAGCCGACGCCGGCCACGGCCGCGATCCAGGCGGTGGCGCGGATCACGTCGTCGCCGAACCAGTCCCAGCGCGGCCCTTCCTCGAGCGTGTATTCCAGGCAGCCGAGGAACAGCGCCATCAACGCCATGCCGGCATAGTCGGCGCCGCGCAGCAGCGACCAGTTCGGGCGGTCCACGTGCACCAGCATGGGCACCGCCACCGTGATGAAGATGCCGGGTACCAGGTTGATGAAGAAGAGCCAGTGCCAGGAGTAGTTGTCGGTGATCCAGCCGCCCACGGTGGGGCCGAGCGTGGGCGCCAGCGAGGCCAGGGCGCCGATGGTGGCGGCGGCGATCACCCGCTGCTTGCCGCCGAAGAAGGCGAAGGCGGTGGTGAACACCAGCGGGATCATCGAGCCGCCCAGGAAGCCCTGCATGGCGCGGAACGCGATCATGCTCTGGATATTCCAGGCGATGCCGCACAGCAGGCTGGTCAGCGTGAAGCCGGCCGCCGAGGCGGCAAACAGCCAGCGCGTGGACATCACCCGGGACAGCCAGCCCGACAGCGGGATCACGATGATCTCGGCAATCAGGTAGCTGGTCTGCACCCAGACGGTCTCGTCGGCGCCGGCCGACAGCCCGCCGCCGATGTCGCGCAGCGAGGCCGACACGATCTGGATATCCAGCAAGGCGATGAACATGCCCACGCACATGGTGGCGAAGGCCAGTACCTTGGCCCCCGTGCTCATGGCCGCAGCGGAAAACGCCGCGGCAGGCGGACTCGCGGGCCTGGAGGCCGGCGCAGCCTGCGCCGGTCCCGTCAGGACGTCGCTGCTCATGGCCGCACCTGCGCATCGGCGCGGGCATCGACCTCGGCCACCACCGACAGGCCAGGCCGCAGCATGGCCAGCGTGGCCTCGTTCTCGTCAAGCTGGATGCGCACGGGCACGCGCTGGACGATCTTGGTGAAGTTGCCGGTGGCGTTCTCCGGCGGCAGCACGCTGAACTGGGCGCCGGTGGCCGGCGCCAGGCTGAGCACGCGGCCGTGGAAAACGCGCCCGGGCAGCACATCGGCCTCGACGGTGGCCCGCATGCCCGGCCGCAAGCGGGCAAGCTGCCCTTCCTTGAAATTGGCATCGACCCACAAGCCGCGCGCCGGCACGATGGACAGCAGTTGCGTGCCGCCCGCGGCATAGGCGCCGACGCGGGCGCGGCGGTTGCCGATGGTGCCATCGATTGGTGCGCGCAACTCCGTGTAGCCGAGGTTCAGCCTGGCGATATCGCGCTCGGCGATGGCTTGCGCCAGCGCGGCCTGGGCCTGCAGCTTCTGCGTGGCGATCACCTCGACCTGGCGCTGCGCGGCCAGCAGGCTGGCCTGCGCCTTCTGGGTATTGGCAAGCGATTGCTTGTAGTCGGCATCGGCCTTCTGCGAACTCTGGAGCGACACCGCCGACTTGGCCGCCAGGCTCTGGTAGCGGGCCTGGTCGTCGCGCGCGCGCACGGTGTCGGCATCGACCGCGCTCACCGCTGCCCTGGCCTGGCCGATCACGGCCTCCTGCAAGGACCGGGTGGCATCCAGGTTGGCCAGCAGCGCCTGTTGCGCGGCCACCGCGCCTTCCGCCTTGGCCAGCGCGGCGCGGTAGTCGCGATCGTCGATGCGGGCCAGCAGGTCGCCGGCGTGGACCTGCTGGTTGTCGGTCACGGCGACTTGCGCCAGGTAGCCCGCCACCTTGGGCGCGATCACGGTGACTTCCCCGCCGACATAGGCATCGTCGGTGCTTTGCAGGAAGCGGCCGTGCGTCCACCAGTGCTGGCCATAAGCGGCAGCCCCCAGGGCCGCGGCCAGGCCCACGCCTGCCAGCAGGATGCGCTTGCGGTCAAGCCGGGGCCTGGCGGCCGGCAGAGGCTCCGAACCCATGCGGTCGGCGGCGATATCGCTTGTCATGATGCTTCCTCTTCCTTTCAGATCACGCCCGCTGGCCGCGGGACATGCGAGATGGCGGCGGCGCGTGCCGCCGCCGATTTTTCGAGACGGGCACGCAGGCGCTCGCTGGCGGCCGGGCCGGCCGCGATCCTGTGGTCCGCTTCGGTGATGGGATTGCCGTTCGCCGCATCCACCAGCAGCGGTGTGACGGTGGCGCCGGTGTGGCGGTCCACCAGCTGGATGCTTTCGCCCTCCGGCGCGAAATGCCGGTTGCCCCAGGCCAGCAGCGCCAGCATCACCGGCCGGAATTCACGCCCGCGCGTTGTCAGCAGGTATTCCCAGCGTGGCGGCCTGTCGCAGTACTGGCGCCGCGCCAGCAAGCCGTCGCGCACCAGCGAGTCCAGACGCCGGGCCAGCATGTTTGGCGCGATGCCGAGCTGCTTCTGGAATTCGTCGAAACGGCTGAGCCCATAGAAGGCCTCCCGCAGGATCAGGATGTTCCACGGCTCCCCTACCCGCGCCAGGCTGCGGGCAATTGGGCATGGCGCGTCGCCGAGCGGCTTTCTTTGCATATTCGCCACCTCCGGAATCATGTTGCTATCAAGATGAAAGTTAGTATAGAGTTGTAGATATCATCATGCAAGTAACTTGTTTGCCAGGATTTTGAACAGAGGCGGCGGCGCCGCTTCGCGAAGGAGATGCAAAGATGGAAATGACCCGGTCTTCCGCCCGAACCCGGCAACGGCAGCGGCAACCGCACCGGCGCTCCCCCCCGCAGGCCAGCACCGGCGCGGCGCGCGCCGCGGGCATCGCCGCGGCGGCGCTGACGGCGCTGGCCTTGGCGGCCTGCGCGGCAGTCGGCCCCGACTACCATGCCCCGGCAGCCGACGCGCCCGCCGGCTACCCGCATGCCGGCGCTCTGGCGGCGCGCCAGGCGCAAACGCCTGCGCCGCCGCTGGATACCTGGTGGACAGGGTTCGACGATCCCGTGCTGACGCGCATCGTCCAGCGCGCACTGGACCAGAACCTGGACCTCGCCGCCGCCTTCGCCCGGGTGCAGCAAGCCCGCGCCGCCGCAGCGGAAGCCGGCGCGCAGCTGCTGCCCCAGGCAAGCCTCTCGGCACAGGCGGTCAAGGAGCGGCAGTCCCTGGAAAGCCCGCTGGGCAGGATCGCCAGCCGGTTCCCGGGCTACAACCGCAATCCCGAGCTCTATGACGTGGGCGCCGGCGCGAGCTGGGAGATCGATTTGTCCGGCGGCTTGCGGCGTGGGGCCGAGGCAGCGGACGCCGAGGCGCAGGCGGCCCGGGCCGATCACCTGGGGACGCGCATTTCGGTGGCGGCGGAGGCGGCGGACGCCTATTTCCGGGTGCGCGGGGCGCAGCAGCGCATCGCCATCGCGCAGGACGAGGTAGCGAACAACGGCAGGCTGCTGGAATTGGTGCGGCTGCGGCTGCACGACGGCCTGTCGTCCAGCCGCGAGGTGGCGCAGGCGGAAGCCCTGGTGGCCCAGGCACGCGTAACCATTCCGCCCTTGCGGATCGAGCTGCAAACCCAGTTGAACCGTCTGGATGTCTTGATGGGCGCGCAGCCGGGCACCTATGCCGCGGAACTTGGCCCGGCCCCGGGCCACCTGGCCGTGCCCGCCATCTCGGTGGCGCAAGGGCCGGCGGACCTGCTGCGCCGCCGCCCGGACGTGATCGCCGCGGAGCGCAGGCTGGCGGCCAGCAATGCCCGCATTGGCGTGGCCACCGCGGAGTACTACCCCAAGCTATCCTTGTCGACCCTGCTGGGTTTCGAGAGCCTGAGCAGCGGCAAGCTGTTCTCCGCCGCGGCCTTCCAGCCAATGGCCGTGGCCGGGCTGCGCTGGCGCCTGTTCGATTTTGGCCGGGTGGACGCCGAGGTGGCGCAGGCGAAGGGCGCCAACGCCGAAGCGCTGGCCCATTACCGCAAGGCCATGCTGCGCGCCACGGAAGACGTGGAAAACGCCATCGTCACGCTCACCGAACTGGAATCCCAAGGGCGGGAACTGGCCACCGAGATCGACGCGCACGTGCGGGCGCGCAGCGCCTCCGAGGATGCCTACAAAGGCGGCGCCGTCAGCCTGTTCGAAGTGCTCGACGAGGAACGCCAGCTGCTGGCCGCCCGCGACCAGCAGGCGCGTGTGCATGCGGACAATGCACGGGCGGCGGTGGCAACGTTCCGCGCGCTGGGAGGCGGCTGGTAATCAGCCCCGCCCGGGCCCGGGCTGGCCGAGACACGGGGACCGGTTCCCCGCAGGCTGCTCATCGCTGCCACGCCAGGCTGCGCCGCCCCCAATCGACGCACCGTTCCCGTGCACAGGCCGGCCCGGAGCGCAAACTGGTGCGCCGGGGCACGGCATCGGCGCCGCGCATGCCAAATTTGCGTACAAACCATGTGCATCAGCCTTGTACATCAGGCTGGCATACCTCTTGCATCTTGGCCTGGCATGAGACTCGCCATGCCAACCTTTCCCGCCCGCGGCAACCCCGCCGCCATCGCCGCAGCCGATCCCGCACCCGGTTGCTCCTCGGCCGAGATCGCCGAGCGCGTCACGCAATCCATCCTGGCCCAGCGGCTTGCCCCCGGCACGCGACTGGGCGAGCAAGCGCTGGCTGGCCTGTTCGGCGTGAGCCGGACGCTGGTGCGCGAGGCGCTGACCCGGCTGGCCGCGCGCGGCATCGTCACGGTTTCGGCCCGGCGCGGCTGGTTCGTGATCGAGCCGTCGCGGCAAGAGGCGCAACAGGCGTTCGCCGCGCGGCGCGCGATCGAGCTTGGCCTGCTGCGCTATGCGGCGCCGGCCTCGGCGGCGGCCATCGGCCGGCTGCAGGAACATGTGGCGCGGGAACAGCAGGCGCTGCGCGCCGACGACAAGGCACTGCGCAGCTACCTGCTGGGCGATTTCCATGTGTGCCTGGGCGAATGCGTGGGCAATGTGCTGCTGGCCGACACGCTGCGCGATCTGACCGCGCGCACCACGCTGATCGCCATGCGCTACCAGTCCAGCCACCAGGCCAACGAATCGTGCGCCGAGCACGTGCAGATCGTGGCAGCGCTGGCCGAGGGCGATACCGAGCGCGCGATCGCGCTGATGGACGCGCATCTGCGCCACGTCGAGGCCGGCCTGAGCGCCGCCGCGCCGGAGCCGCCGCCGGATCCGCTGCGCCAGGCGCTGCGCCCCTTCGGGGGCGGCGCCTGAACCATACCGGGCACCGGGCACCGGAGCCGGCCGCATACCCACCGATCTTCCTCAACCTCAACGGCAAGACTGCAAGGATTCCTCATGACACTCTCGAAGCTCCTCCTCGGCCTGGGCGCCGCCGCCCTCGCCCTCTCGATGCAGACCGCCGGCGCCGAAGCGCTGGACGACGTGGTCAAGGCCGGCGTGCTCAAGGTCGCGGTGCCGCAGGATTTCCCGCCCTTCGGCTCGGTCAACGCCGAGATGAAGCCGCAGGGGCTGGACATCGATGTCGCCGCGCTGATCGCCAGGAAAATGGGCGTAAAGCTGGAACTGGTGCCGGTGACCAGCACCAACCGCGTGCCTTACCTGCAAACGAAGAAGGTCGACCTGGTGATCTCCAGCATGGGCAAGAACCCCGAGCGCGAGAAAGCCATCGACTTCAGCGAAGCCTACGCGCCCTTCTACAATGGCGTGTTCGGCCCGGCCGACCAGAAAGTGGCCAGCGCCGCCGACCTGGCCGGCAAGACCGTGGGCGTAACGCGCGGCGCGGTCGAAGACCTGGAACTGAGCAAGGTCGCCCCGCCCACCGCCACCATCAAGCGCTACGAAGACAACAACGGCACCATCAGCGCCTTCCTGTCCGGCCAGGTGCAACTGGTGGCGACCGGCAATGTGGTAGCCGCAGCCATCCTCGCCAAGAACCCGCCCAAGAAGCCGGAGCCCAAGTTCCTGATCAAGAACTCGCCCTGCTTTATCGGCATGAACAAGGGCGAGCCCAAGCTGCAGGCCAAGGTCAACGCGATCCTGGCGCAAGTGAAGAAGGACGGCGAACTCAATGCCCTCACGGTGAAATGGCTGGGCATGCCGCTACCGGCCACGCTTTGATGCCGCCCGGGATCGCGCCGCTCATGCACTGAAGCCATGAAGCCGGCAAGCCATTGACGCCCCGTGGCGCCGGCCCCGCGCCCCAGCGCGCCCACCCGGGCGCCGCCACCCAACGAGTTCGCATGTCCTATCAATTCGATTTCCTTTCGGCCTTCGACTATGCCGGGGTGTTCGCCCACGGCATCGCCGTCACGGCCGAACTCACCGCCATCGGCGGCGTGCTGGGGGTGTCCCTCGGCATTGCCTGCGCCTGGGCCCGCACCCAGGGTCCTGCCTGGCTGGCCGCCAGCGCCGGCGGCTATGTGGAGCTGATCCGCAATACCCCCTTCCTGATCCAGCTGTTCTTTATCTTCTTCGGCCTGCCCAGCGCCGGGGTGCACCTTGGCGAGATGCAGGCGGCCATCCTCGCCATGGTCATCAACCTGGGCGCCTACAGCGCCGAGATCGTCCGCGCCGGCATCGCAGCCGTGCCGCGTGGACAGCTGGAGGCCGGCGCAAGCCTGGCGATGGCCCCCTTCCAGGTGTTCCGCCACGTCGTGCTGCGCCCGGCCTTGCAGAAGATCTGGCCGGCGCTGTCCAGCCAGGTGGTGATCGTCATGCTGGGGTCGGCGGTCTGCTCGCAGATCGCCGCCGAAGACCTGACCTTTGCCGCCAACTTCGTCCAGGGCCGGAATTTCCGGGCCTTCGAGGTCTACCTGCTGACCACGGTCATCTACCTGCTGCTCGCCATCGGCCTGCGCCAGGTGCTGCGCGGTCTCGGCGGCATGCTCTTCCGGAGGGCGTCATGACCGATTTTTCAACGTGGGACATCCTGCGCAACCTGCTGCTGGCGGCACGCTGGACCGTGGTGCTGTCGCTGGTGGCCTTCGCCGGGGGCGCCGCGACCGGGCTGCTGGTGCTGCTGATGCGCATCAGCCGGCGCGCGCCGCTGCGCCGTGCCGCGTGGGCCTTTATCGAAGTCTTCCAGGGCACGCCGCTGCTGATGCAGCTCTTCCTTGCTTTCTTCGGGCTGGCGCTGTTCGGCGTGGAGATCCCGGCCTGGCTGGCCGCGGGCCTGGCGCTGTCGCTCTGGTCCGGCGCCTACCTGGCGGAAATCTGGCGCGGCTGCGTGCAAGCCATTCCCAAGGGGCAGTGGGAAGCCGCCGGCTGCCTGTCGCTGGGCCACCTGCAGCAAATGCGCTACGTGATCCTGCCGCAAGCGCTGCGCATCGCGATTGCGCCCACGGTGGGCTTCGTGGTGCAGATCATCAAGGGCACGGCGCTGGCGTCGATCATCGGTTTTGTCGAGCTGTCCAAGGCCGGTACGGTGATCACCAACGCCACCTTCAGCCCCTTTACCGTCTATGCGCTGGTCGCGCTGCTCTACTTCGCGCTGTGCTGGCCGCTCTCCCGTTACAGCCGTCATCTGGAAAGGAAACTCAATGTCGCTCATCGCCATTGAAAACGTGAAGAAGCGCTTCGGCGCCAACCAGGTGCTCAAGGGCATCGACCTGAAGGTGGAGGCCGGCGAGGTGATCGCCATCATCGGCAAGAGCGGCTCGGGCAAGAGCACGCTGCTGCGCTGTATCAACGGGCTGGAAAGCATCGATGAAGGCAATATCACGGTGGCCGGCGCCAAGCTCGGCGCCAGCGAGCTGGAGCTGCGCGCGCTGCGGCGCAAGGTCGGCATGATCTTCCAGCAGTTCAACCTCTTCCCGCACCTGAGCGCCGGGCGCAACGTGATGCTGGCGCCGACCGTCGCCGGCGGCGTCAGCGAGTCCGAAGCCCTGACGCGTGCGCGGGCATGCCTGGCCAAGGTGGCGCTGGCGGAGAAGTTCGACAGCTACCCGGACCAGCTATCCGGCGGCCAGCAGCAGCGCGTGGCGATTGCGCGGGCGCTCGCCATGCAGCCGCGGGCGCTGCTGTGCGACGAGATCACCTCGGCGCTGGACCCGGAGCTGGTGATGGAAGTGCTGAGCGTGGTGCGCCAGTTGGCGAGCGAGGGCATGACGCTGCTGATGGTGACGCATGAAATGCGCTTCGCGCGCGAGGTCTGCAACCGCGTGGTGTTCATGCACCAGGGGCGGGTGCATGAGATCGGGCGGCCGGAGGAAATCTTCGCCAACCCGGCCACGCCTGAGTTGCAGCAGTTCCTGGGGATGGCGGCCTGAGGCTGCCCGGCTGGAAGCACGCCGGCAGCGCGGGAAACCGGACTGCCGGCGTGCTGGCTTCCATCCCCAGCGCGGGCGCTTGCGCCTTGTCTCAGGCAAATGCGCTGCGGGAAGACGGCAACACCGTGCCGACCGTTTGGGCGAACAGCCCGGCGATGCGGTCGATATCCTGCTCCGTGCAGATGAAGGGCGGTGCAAACAGCACGTGGTCGCCGTGCACGCCATCGACGGTGCCACCCATCGGGTAGACCAGAAGACCGTTTTGCATCGCGGTCGATTTCAGTTTGGCGTGGACCTTCAGCGCAGGGTCCAGGGTCGCCTTGGTGGCGCGGTCGGCCACGAACTCGACGCCGACAAACAGCCCGCGCCCGCGGATGTCGCCAACGTTGGGATGCTCGCCCAGCACTTCGCGCAGCCTGGCGCGTAGTTGTTCGCCGCGCGCCTGCACATTGGCCAGCAGCCCCTCTTCGGCAATCGTGCGCTGCACGGCCAGCGCCGCGGCACAGGCCGTGGCATGCCCGATATAGGTATGGCCATGCTTGAAAAAGCCGCTGCCGCCCACGATGGTGTCGTAGATGCGGCGGGTGGAGAGCATCGCGCCGATCGGCTGGTAGCCCGCGCCCAGGCCCTTGGCGATGGTCACGATATCCGGCACGACGCCATCTTCCTCGCAAGCGAAGAGATAGCCGGTGCGGCCCATGCCGGACATGACCTCGTCGAGGATCAGCAATACGCCGTACTTGTCGCAGACCGCGCGGATGCGCTTGAGATAGTCCGCAACGGGCGGCACCGCGCCGGCGGTGGCGCCAACCACGGTCTCGGCCACGAAGGCCGCGACGCTTTCCGGGCCCAGTTCCAGTATCTTTGCCTCCAGTTCGTCGGCAAGGCGCTGCGCATACTGGACGTCGGTCTCGCCGGCAGCCTGGTCGCGATAGGCATAGCAAGGCGACACGTGATGCGCCGGCACCAGCAGCGGCAGGAACGGCTCGCGCCGCCAGGCGTTGCCGCCGATGGCCAGCGCCCCGAGCGTATTGCCGTGGTAGCTCTGGCGGCGGGCGATGAAATGCCGGCGCCCGGTCTGCCCGAGCTCCACGAAGTATTGGCGCGCCAGCTTCAGCGCGGCCTCGACCGCTTCGGAACCGCCCGACACGAAGTAGACGTGGTCAAGGTCGCCCGGCGCGGCCTGCACCAGGGTATCGGCCAGCGTCTCGGACACCTCGGTGGTGAAGAACGACGTATGCGCGTAGGCGATCGTATCCAGCTGCGCCTTGATCGCCTCGATCACGCGGGGGTGGCCATGGCCGAGGCAAGACACGGCGGCGCCGCCGGAAGCATCGATGTAATGCTTGCCGTTGCTGTCGATCAGCTCGATGCCCTTGCCCGCGACGGCTACGGCGAGGGTCTGGCGAGGGTTGCGGTGGAATACGTTGGTCATGATGTGCTGTGTTGAAAACGATGTGTCGGTGGTTTGGCCTGGCGCTCCAGCACCTGCCCCGGAAAGGCGGGAAGGACGCGTGTCTCGTCCCACACGCGCCTGCCGTTGACCCAGACGCCGTCGATGCCTTCGCTCAGGCGGATGGGATCCTCGAACGTCGCGGTGTCCCGCACGCGCTGCGCATCGAACAGGACCAGGTCCGCAAAATACCCCGTGGCGACAAGTCCCCGGGCTTCCAGGCCATACTGCGCGGCAGCCAGTCCGGACATCTTGTGGATGGCTTGCTCAAGCGTCATCAGCCCAGCCTCCCGGACCAGGCGCCCGAGGATGCGGGGAAAGGTTCCCCATTGGCGGGGATGCGGCCTGGGGTCGAACGGCAGGCCATCCGACCCGAAGATGGTCAGCGGGAAACTGGCGATGCGCTCCACATCCGCTTCATCCATGATGAAATAGATCGCGGCAGCCGGGCGCAGCCTTGCCAGCAGCGCTTCTTCATCCAGGCCCAGGGTGCGCATCAGTTCGTCGAAGTCCCTGCCGCCTGCCTCCGGGTATCCCTTGGACCACGTAATCATGGTGCGCGAGGATTGCCGCACGCGGTCCAGCCTGAGCATCGTGGAGGTGGCCGGATAGGGGTGGCAGTCCAGGCAAAGCGGCTGCAGCCTTGCCGCACGCTCCAGGATGCCCAGCGTCTCGATGGAACGCCCGTGATTGCGCTTGCCGGCCACCTTGTGATGCGAGAAGACGATGCGGCAACCGAGTGCCTGGCCGATCCGCAGGGCCTCCTCCATCGACGGCACGATGTCGTCGGTCTCATCGCGAAGATGGGTGGAATAGACGCCGCCATACCGGCTGACCGGCTCGCAGACCGCGGTGATCTCCGCCTCCGTCGCGGCGGCCGCCGGCGGGTAGAAGGTGCCGGTGGACACGCCGAACGCGCCTGCCTGCATGGCCTGGTCTACCTCCAGGCGCATCGAGGCCACCTCTTCGGGGGTGGCTTCGCGGCCCAGGTCCCGCATGACCTTGACCCGCAGCGTCGAATGGCCCAGCAACGGTACGACGTTGACGTTGGCCGGCGCCGCGCGCAGGGCGTCGAGCCAGTCGGCGAATGCAGCGAAACGGAATAGTTCCGCCGGCCCCATCAGATCGAGAGGCTGGGGCGGATCCTCCGTCACCAGCGGCGCCACGCTGATCCCGCAATTGCCCGTCACCACGGTCGTGATGCCTTGCGACACCTTGGGCTCCATCTCGGGATGCACCAGCAGGTAGCCGTCGTCGTGCGTGTGAGCGTCGATGAAGCCCGGTGCGAGAACGCGGCCGTTCGCGTCGATCGCCTCCTTCGCGGGCAGGCCGGCAAGATCGCCAATGGCGACGATGCGGTCTCCAAGCACGGCAACGTCGGCGATACGCCGCTGCGCGCCGCTACCGTCGACCAGCGTGGCCCGCCGGAAGAGCGTATCGACGGCCTGGATGGAATGCACGGGCGTTTCCAAGATCGGGGCTCCCTTTGGTGTGGCTCGATATGCCGAGGACTGGCCTGGTGCCGCCCTCCCCGTTCGGATCACCCTGGCCAATTAGCCAGAAGTATAGGAAAGGACAACGCACTTTGCAACATACGTTTCCTATTTTTATATAGAGATACAATTGATTCAGTAAAGCGAGGTACCGTCCATGGCGGCGTCACCCGTGCATCCGGAGACCACCTATGCAACAATCGTTACAAACACCCCGATCGGGACCAGCCATGCCAATTGAATCCTCCGCGCCGCCGCAGCACCTGGACGAGCTCCTTGCCCTGCTGCGGGAAAACTTCGCGGCGCTCAGCCCCCAGTTCCAGGGAGGCGCGCGCTACCTGCTCGACCACCCCCAGGAGATCCCCATCCTCTCCATGCGCAAGATCGCCGTGGACGCCGGGGTACAGCCTGCGACGCTCGTCCGCCTCGCGCAGTTTCTCGGCTTCGAGGGTTGGCAAGGGCTGCGCGAGCTCTTCGTGGAGGCGTTTCGCGGTGGCCCCCAGCCCTATGCGAAGCGGGCGAAGAAGCTGGTACGGGACAGCGGCTCGAGCCGGCTGCTCGCGGAAATGCTCGATACGCAGCACCGCAACCTCGACCTGACGGGGGCCAACAACGCGGAATCGATGCCGCGAGCGGCAGACCTGCTCAGTGCCGCGCCCAATGTCTACATAGCAGGCTTTCGCTCCTGCTATCCGATCGCCTTCACGTTCCAATACATCTACCGGCTGTTCCGCTCGTCCGCGCACCTGATCCGGGGCGATGCGGGAACGCTGGAGATGGAACTGCGGGCCCTGGCGCCCAAGGATGCCGTCGTGGTGGTGAGCTTCGCGCCCTATTCGCAGGAGATCATTCGCGTAGCCAGCGCCGCGAAGCAGGCCGGTTGCCGCATTGTCGCCCTGACCGACAGCACGGTAGCGCCGATCGCGCTGGAGGCGGACTGCACCCTGCTCTTCTCGGTCGACAGCCCGTCGTTCTTCCCCTCCATCACGGCAGGCGTGGCAGTGGTCGAAGCACTGGTCGAGCAGCTTCTGGCTAAGAAGGGCAAGGGCGCCATCAAGGCCCTCGAACTCGCCGAGGGCCAGTTGCACCAGACTGGCGCTTACGTCCAGGCGAGGCATGGCTAGGCGGTATGCCCGGTATACCCGATCTGCCACGACCCTGGACCGGGGGCGCCGTTTGCGACCGGCCGCACAGCCCTTCGGCCTCCAGGAACAAGGCCGCCTCCAGGCAGCGCGCCTCCTGCCCGGGCGGGCCGATCAGCTGCACGCCCAGGGGCATGCCGTCCCTGCGGCAAGGCGCCGCCACCACAGGCAGTCCGGCCAGGGAGATGGGACGCGTCATGTGCCCCGCGTCCGCCCGTGGCTGGTAGATTCGAGCGGTCCCCGCGAACCGGTCCACGCCGATCGGCGGCGCTACGTAGGGGGTGGTGCACGCCAGGAGCAGATCGACACCGTCGAAGAGGGACTCGATCCGCTTGCGCCAGGCGGCCTGATAACGCTTCGCGGTCTGGTACCAGGACTCGGGAATGGCCAGCCCCGCGAGCATGCGCTGGCGCACAAAGGCACTATATGCCGGGTGGTTCACCGCAAAACCGCGCTGCAGATGGTTGTAACCCACCTCGAACGCCGAGATGATCGAGGCGGCGTCGCGGGCCAGATCCGCATCAGGCAGATCGATCGTCCTGGCCGAGCGAAACCCCGAGGCAACGCTCAGCACGGCATCGCGGGCTTCGTCCTCGGCGAAGTCGCCAAAGCCGGCCCCCAGAACCCCGACACGCAGGCCGCGCGCGGCATTCCCGCGCAGGAGCGTCCCACCGAAGCCGGCCGGGCCGGCAGCCTGCATCGCCTGGTACGCCAACGCAAGGCCTTCGGCGTCCGACGCCATCGGGCCGACGGCATCCAGGCTCTGCGCGTAGGGAAAGCACCCCTGCGTCGAAACGCTGCCCGTGGTGGGGCGCAATCCCCAGACGCCACAGAATGCCGCCGGAGCACGGATGGAGCCGTTGGTGTCGGAGCCGAGTCCCAGCGGCGCAATGCCGGCCGCGATTGCGGCCGCCGTGCCGGCGGACGATCCGCCCGTGATGCGCGTCGGGTCCCGCGGATTGCGCACCGGGCCGCCAATCACGTTCTCACCCGTGGCGCCGCAGGCATACTCGTCCATCTGCGTCAGCGCCACCGGGATCGCCCCCGCCGCGATCAGCGCGCGCACCACGGCCGCGCTACGGCGCGCCGGGGCCTCGTCTTGCCGGGCTTCGGCGCCGGCAAGCGTCGGGTGGCCTGCCACGTCCAGCAGGTTCTTCACCACAAACGGGACGCCGGCCAGCGGCGGCAAGGACATGCCGGCAAGGCGCTCGCGGTCCAGTACCTTCGCGCGGGCAATGGCCTCTTCCTGCAGCAGCAAGGAAAGACAATTGAGTTCGCGGACCTCCCCCGCCCTGGCCAGGCTGCGGCGCACGATCTCCTCGGCGCTGGCCGCGCCGGCGCGCAAGCGCTCCGCCACCCACGATGCCGACCGCGGATCAGGCCCCATCGCCACGCTCCGTATCGGCCGCCGCACGGTCCCGCATATCGTTTTCCAGCCGCCGGGCCATGGTGCCCATGCCCACCAGCAGCGCAACGACGGCCTGGACATCGTCCGCGCTGACCGGCGGGTGGACTTTGCGCAAGGCAGCCTCGACCGCGGACATGGCCTGCGCCTGCGTCAGATCCCGCATGGCGCGCTCACACCGGACGGGCTGACAGCAGCTTGCGCGGAATCGCGAGGATCAGCACGGCTGCCGCGAACATCAACCCTGCCAGCGCCAGGACGCCCAGCGAGATGCTGCCGGTGGACTGCTTGATTCCGCCCATCAGCACCGGGCCGATCAGCCCCGCGAGACTTGCCGCGCTGTTGATCATGGCAATGCCTCCGGCCGCCGCCGTTCCTGCCAGGACCCGGCCCGGCAAGCCCCAGAACATGGCCAGCGTCGCCATCAGGCCGGAAATGCCGATGGTCAGGAACAGCATGGCTACGACCGTGTTGTGAGGAAAGAGCGTGCTTGCCCACATCGCGGCCGCCGCCACGAACAGCGGGATGGCGGAGTGAAGCCGGCGCTCGCCGGTACGCTCGGCATGGGCAGCATTGCGGTTCATCGCGACGCAGGCAACGCTGTAGGGAATCGCGGTCAGGAACGCGATCTCCAGCGGAGACTGCATGCCCGTGGATTGAATGATGGTGGGCAGCCAGAACACCAGGCCGTAGTTGCCGATATTGAAGAGCAGGCAGATCGCCATCAGGGTCCACAGGACCGGCGACTTCAACGCGGCAACGAAGCTGGTGCTCTTCCTGGCATTCTCGGTGGACAACGTGCCGCTGATTGCCGCTGCTTCCGCCTTGGTGAGCCAGGGTGCGGACTCCGGCGACTCCGGCAGCATCCTGAGCACCAGCATTCCCAGCGCGATGGCCGGCAGCGCTTCGATCAGGAACATCCATTGCCAGCCCTGCAGCCCATGCAGGTCGTGCGTACCGGACATCAATGCGCCGGAAATCGGCCCGCCCAGGACCATGCCCAGCGGCATGGCCAGGAACAGGATCGACATGATCTTCGACTGGCGGTCGGCCGGATACCACTTGTTCAGGTACATCACGGCGGCCGGAAAGAAGCCCGCTTCCGTCACGCCCAGCAGGAAGCGCGCGGCGTAGAACTCGAATGGCGTGCTCACCAACATGGTCGCGGCGGAGACAAGGCCCCAGACGATCATGATGGCGGCCATGCTCTTGCGCATGCCCAGGCGGTAGATCAGCAGGCTGCTGGGCACCTGGCAAAGCATGTATCCCCAGAAGAAGATGCCGGCCCCGATCCCGTACACCACATCGCTCAGATCCAGCGCCTGCTGCATCTGAAGCTTGGCGAACCCGACATTGACCCTGTCCAGGTAGCTGAAGAAATAGCAAAGAACGATGAACGGGACGATGCGCCGCGTCACCTTGGCAAACGCCGACGTCGCCAGCGCAGCGTCGGCAAGGGGGATCCTTGCCGCCAGCCCCTCGGCAGCCGTGCTTTCCAAAACACCCATATCGGTCTCCTCACACCTCACCAGATAGCGAGAGCGTTCCGCCCCCGCGCGATCGCCGCGCCTACTCGAATGCCTCGTCGTTCGGCTGTTCGTAGGCTTTCTTGACCATGGCGCTCATCGGGAACTCGAAGTTGATGTTCTTTGGCGGCACAGGCTTATTGAACCACTTGTCGTACATGACCTTGATCTCGCCGCTGTTCATCAGGCCCGTGATCACGCCATCGACAAGCTTCTTGAACCCGGGGTCGTCCTTGCGCATCATGAAGCCGTAGGCTTCGAAGGACTGCGGCGTGCCGACCACCGTCCATTCGCCCGGATTCGGCGCCATGGTCCGGGCGCCCGAGAGCAGGACATCATCCATCATGAAAGCCGCCACCCGGCCGGACTGCAGGATCAGGAACGATTCGCCGTAGTCCTTGGCGCTCTGGATGGTGATGTTTGCCTTCTTCTCGTCGTTGAGCTTGCGCAGGATCCGTTCGGACGTCGTACCCGCGTTCGTCACCACGGCCTTGCCGGAAAGGTCATGGAAGTCCTGGACCGGACTGCCCTTCTTGACCAGCAGGCGGGTGCCGGCGACAAAGAACGTGGTGGAGAAGGCCACCTGCTGCTGGCGCGCCTTCAGGTTGGTGGTGACGCCGCACTCCAGGTCCACTGTCCCGTTCTGCACCAGCGAGATCCGGTTCTGCGCGGTCACGGGAATCATGCGCACCTGCAGGCTGGCAACCGCCGTCTGCTTCCTGACCTCCGCGATGATCTTGTCGCAGATGTCTTGCGAATAGCCGATCACCTTCTGGTTGCTGTCGTAGTAGGAAAACGGGATCGACGAGGTGCGGTGTCCTATCGAGATGGTTCCCGCTTCCTTGATCCGGCTCAGCGTCGGGCTCGCGCCCACATCGGCGGCACGGGCTACGCCTGCGCCAAGCAGGGTGCCGGCCATGGCCAGTCCCAGGCAGGTGACTCTAACGGCTTTCATCTATCGCTCCTTGTCTGGCAAACGCACCATGAACCATCGCGTTTGCATATTAGCCACCGAGCAACATATGTTCCATCCTAGTTAACCATGAAACATTCGTATTTTTTCGCTCGGATGTGATGAAACAATCTCATCATGCACCATACCGAAGAATCATATGGTGCAGTACTGCGCCGACTTGAGGCATCCCCCCCCCTGGACGGCGGCGGCAGGGAGCCGCCAGGTCACAAGGCAGGCAAAGCAAGCAAGGCAGGAGGAATCGGGGAGGGATACGCCTGAGCCGGAATGGCATCGGGTATCGGGTTGGGGCGGCGATTGCCGCTTTCCGGATCCCCTGACGTGCCAGCGAGGGAACTGGCGGGGAGGCGGCGATGGAAGATGGAAGTCACGACAAACCGTGCGCCTGCCGGAGCGGCGGGGCGGCGTTCGGCCTGGTCAACAGGCGTACCGCAGGGGACGGCCGGCGGCGGTCCCCCGCCCTGTCCTCAGCGCGCCAGCACGCCGCGGATCGTGTCTGCCAGGTCCTTGGCGAGGAACTTCGACACATAGGCGTCGGCCCCCACCTTGCGCACGTGGTCTTCGCTGGCGCTGCCGGACAGCGAGGAATGGATCACCACCGGGATCGACTTGAAGCGGGCGTCGGCCTTGATCTTGCGCGTCAGCGTGAAGCCGTCCATCTCGGGCATCTCCAGGTCGGTCAGCACCAGCGCGATCTCGTCCTGCACGGTCTTGCCGTTGGCTTCGGCGTGCTCGGCGATCTCGCCCAGTTGCTGCCAGGCTTCCTGGCCGGTCTTGGTCATCAGCACCGGCACGCCCATGGCCTTGAGGCCCTGCTCGATCAGGCTGCGGGCAAAGGCGGAATCGTCGGCCGCCAGGATCTTCGTGCCGGGGCGCAGCGTCAGCTGCGGGCCGACGGTCTTGGGATCGACTTCAGGCTGGCGCGTCGGCAGCACGTCGCGCAGGATCTGCTCGACATCGAGCACCTGCACCAGGCGCGGGTTGGCCGCATCGGACTCGTTCGCGAGCTTGGCGATGCTGGTCACCATGTCGCCCTTGACGCTGGTTTCGGCCGAGACCACCTGGTTCCACTCCAGGCGTACGATCTCCTCCACCGCCTCCACCGCGAAGCCCTGCGTGGAGCGCGCGTATTCGGTCACCAGCAGGATGTTGAGTCCGCTGCGCGGCGTGCAGCCGACCATCCTGGGCAAGTCGATCACAGGAATCACCTGTCCGCGGATGTCCGCCATGCCCAGCATGGCCGGTCCGCCTCCCACCACCGTGGTGACCTGGGGCATCACCAGGATTTCCCGGACCTTGAAGACGTTGATGCCGAACAGTTCGCTCTGCGCGGAATGGTCCGACTCGCCCAGGCGGAACAACAGCAACTCGAACTGGTTGTTGTTGGTCAGGTTGGTCCGTTCGTCGATGTCTCTCATCGAACTGCTCATACGCTTCCTTTGTCCCGCAAGGCGCGGGCTCGCCGCGCGGTGTTGATCGTTTCGCCGGGTCCGCCTGCGCTGCGTGGCTCCTGAGGCGCTTGCCCGGAGCGGCGACGCTGCAATAACGGGCCACTGCTCCGGCTAACGGCCGGTTCGCGGGGAAATTTAGCGTTGGAGGGGCCTTGAAGCCAAGAATCCGGACCTCACCCCACTAAAGTGCGGGATGCGGCAGGCGGGGGACAAGCGGGGTCAGCTCAGTCCGTGCGATGCGGTGGACCTGCTCCTCGCGCATGGCGCGCAGCACTCGCGCATTGAGCGCCTGCGCCGGGGCGGCTCTTGCTGCCAGCCACTACGCCGGCTCCCCGCCGCCATGCGCCTCGACGTGCCCGCCAAAGCCATAGCGCATGGCGGACAGCAGCCGGTCGGCATAGGTATGCTCCTGGCGTGAGCGGAACCGCGCGAACAGCGCACTGGCCAGTACCGGCACGGGAACGGCCTGCTCGACCGCGGCGTCGATGGTCCAGCGCCCCTCGCCGCTGTCGGCAACCTCGCCAGCAAAGCGCGACAGCCCGACGTCGCCGGCGAGCGCCTGCGCGGTGAGATCCAGCAGCCACGAGGACACCACGCTGCCGCGCCGCCAGACCTCGGCGATATCGGCCAGGTCTAGCTCGAAGCGTTCGGCTTCGGGCAGGCTCTCCGAGGCCTTGGACTTGAGGATGTCGAAGCCCTCGGCGTAGGCCTGCATCAGGCCATATTCGATGCCGTTGTGGACCATCTTCACGAAATGGCCCGCGCCGGCCGGGCCCGCGTGGATATAGCCCCGCTCGGCGCGGTCGTCCGCCGCACTGCGTCCCGGCGTGCGCGGGATGTCGCCATGGCCGGGCGCCAGCGTGCCGAACAGCGGATCGAGCCGGCCGACTACCCCGGCATCGCCCCCGATCATCAGGCAATAGCCGCGTTCCAGCCCCCATACGCCGCCCGACGTGCCCACATCGACATAGTGGAGCCCGCGCCCGGCCAGTTCCCCCGCGCGCCGGATATCGTCCTTGTAGAACGTGTTGCCGCCGTCGATGATGACGTCCCCCGGTTCCAGCAGCCCGGCCAGCGCGTCGATCATCCGCCCGGTGGCATCGCCCGCCGGCAACATCACCCAGACGGCGCGGGGCCTGGCCAGCTTGCCAGCCAGCGCCTCGATGCTGGCGACGCCCTCAGCGCCTTCCGTTTCCAGCGCCCTTACCTTTTCGGCACTGCGGTTGTACACCACGACTTCGTGCTGCCCGCGCAGCAGCCGCCTTGCGATGTTCGCGCCCATGCGCCCAAGCCCGATGATTCCGAGTTGCATGATCGGTCCTTTCATTGAGTCGGTGGTGACGAGGCCGTGATGAACTGCCCGCGGCAGCTTCTACAGTCCGGCCTATTGTCCGCCTGACGGGGCTGGCGTGCACGGCCCGGCGCAATCCGCCCGCCATGCGCAAAAAGCGCACCAGAAGGCACTGGCAACCATGGCCAATGGTGGCTCCTAGCCAACAGTTTCCATCTGCGCAAGCCATGAAAACCCGCAGGCCGATTTACATGAACTAAACAGCCGCTTAAAATTCACCCAGCCAGCGCCGGCGCAATCGCACACGACCGGGCGGCCCCGATATCAACGGCCAGCTTCTGGGGACACGCGCCGGCCAACCGCCCCTATCCATGTCCCTGCCCACGATGCAACGCCACCGCCCGCGCGCCACCTTATCGGCTCCGCGCCGAGAGTAAGGCCAGCGCCTGCCTGGCGCGGCTTGCGCCCCGCAACCCGCCCGTGACCGCACCGCCCGCGCCGCCTTTGCGCGCCGGGGCCGGCAGCGCGGGTCCCCGCTTTCACCGCCAACACCAATCGCCCCTGCATTGCCATGTCCGTTAACAGTACGACGCTCGCCACCCCGGACTCCGGAGAACACCAGCACGCCGGCATCGGCCGCCGCATTGTCGCCATCGTCTTCTTCAACTTCATTGCCTACCTGACGGTGGGCCTGCCGCTGGCGGTGGTGCCCGGCTTCGTCCATGGCGACCTGGGCTACGGCACCGTCGTGGCCGGCCTGGCGGTCAGCATCCAGTACCTGGCGACGCTGCTCAGCCGCGCCTGGGCCGGCAACCTGTGCGACCTGCAGGGACCGAAAAAGTCGGTCACGATCGGGCTCATGCTGTGCGCCGGCAGCGGCCTGCTGGCGGTGCTGTCCAGCCTGCTCGTGCACACCGGCTGGCTCAGCCTGGCGTGGCTGTTTGCCGGGCGGCTGGTGCTCGGCGCGGGCGAAAGCCTGGTTACCACCGGTACCATCGCCTGGGGCATTGGCGACGTAGGGGCCCGCCACACCGGCAAGGTGATCTCCTGGAACGGCATCACCACCTATGGCGCGCTGGCGCTGGGCGCGCCGCTGGGCGTGCTGCTCGACGCGCGCTGGGGCTTCGCCTCGCTGGGCATCGTCACCCTGGCCCTGGCCGCCGCCGCCTTCGCGCTGGCGCGCCGCAAGGCTGCCGTGCCTACGGTAAAGGGGGAGCGCATGCCGTTCCGCACCGTGTTCCGCCACATGACGCCGTTCGGACTGTGCCTGGCGCTGGGCTCGGTGGGTTTCGGCACCATCACGGCCTTTGTCACGCTGTACTACGCCAGCCACGGCTGGGACCATGCCGCGCTGGCGCTGACCAGCCTGGGTATCAGCTTCGTGCTGGCGCGCCTGCTGCTGGCCGACAGCATCGGCCGCTTTGGCGGGTATCCGGTGGCGCTGTGTTCGTTTGCCGTGGAAGCCGCCGGCCTGGCCCTGATCTGGCTCGCGGACAGCCCGGCTCAGGCCCTGGCCGGCGCCGCGGTCACCGGCTTTGGCTTTGCCCTGGTGTTTCCGTCGCTGGGCATGGAGGCGGTCAAGCTGGTGCCGCAAAGCAATCGCGGTTCCGCGCTTGGCGCCTATGCGCTGTTTCTCGATCTCTCGCTGGGGCTGACCGGCCCCTTGGCCGGGGTGATCGCGAGCCGTGCGGGATATAGCTCGGTCTTCCTGTTCTCTTCCGTGACGGCGCTGGCGGGCCTGGCCTTGAGCCAGGTGCTGGCAGTGCGGGCGCGGCGCGCGGCCTGAACGGCGGCCGCCTCAGACGAAAAATCAGAAAAATCTGAATGCAATTTGGGCCAATTCCGATTGATCCTCTGAGATTTACTATTAAAAGCCTATTGGGCAATGATATTCAGCGTTTTCCGCTTGACCCATTCCATTCTCGCCGATACAGTACGCGGGTTATTAATTTCAGGGCTTACCCAGTGAGTACTTGTTCCGACGACAGTAGTCGATCCAGGATCGGCACCCCCACCTGATCGGGCTCACGGTATTCCCAGCGACCGTGCCCGACTTGCGGCACGGTGCTTTCGAGGCCGGACGTCCTGTCCCGCCTCTCTTCCTGAACACGGCTTCATTCTTCTGACCGCGCATGCGTTGCAGCACGCCGCTGCCTGCGCCTGCCTGTGTCTTGCACAAGACTCACCGGCTCTTCCTGCTCGTTACAGGAGTTCTTATGGTGTGGCACGAATTCGCCCTGCGCTTGCTGGAAGCGCTAGCGCTGGGCGCGTGTATCGGTACCGAACGGCAGTTGCGCCAGCGCATGGCGGGACTGCGCACCAACGCGCTGGTTGCAGCCGGCGCCGCGCTGTTCGTCTCGGTCTCCGCTTTTTCGTTTGACCCGCAGGGGCATGCGCGCGTCGCCGCGCAGGTCGTCTCCGGCATCGGCTTTCTCGGCGCCGGCGTGATCATGCGCGACGGACTGAACGTGCGCGGCCTGAATACCGCCGCCACGCTGTGGTGTTCCGCCGCGATAGGTGTCCTCGCCGGACTCGGCCATGCGCTGGAGGCCGCCATCGGCACCGCCTGCATCCTGTGCGTCAACTTTGGCCTGCGCAAGCTCGGCCAGCGCATCAACCGCCATGGCCCGGCCGTCGCCGCGGAAGTGGAAATGGTGTACCGCATCACCACGGTCTGCACGACCAATGAGGAAATCCACGTGCGCGGCCTGCTGCTGCATGCGCTCACCGAGATGCCGGCTCTGCTGCTGCAGTCGCTGCATAGCGAGGACACCGCCAGCGGCGGCCAGATCGAGGTGCGCGCCGACGTGCTCGCCGCCCCCGGCAATGAAAGCAAGCTGGAGCAGATCGTCAGCCGCATCAGCATGGAAAAGAGTGTTTCCCTCGTGCGCTGGGCCATTCCGGCCAGCGCACTCGAATAACCCTCAGGAGAAAGAAAGGAGCCGAATATGCGTTTCCTCAACTGGATGCTCCCCCAGGATCGTAGCCGCGGCACTGCCCAGGAAAAGCGCGGCGCCGCCGCCCAGCTGTTCCAGGTGGTACTGCTGTGCAAGGACGACTATGGCCTGCGCCTGGAGCAGCAGCTGCGCCATGAGCTCGCCGCGCGCGACCTGTCGCTGCAGCGCCTGCGCACGCGGCAGTGCGATCGCCGCGAACTGGTCGAGATGCGGGTGCTGGTGCACTGCCAGCCGGGCGGGCGGCCCGGCATGGTCAAGCTGGTACAGCGCCTCGGCCTGGAGCCACTGGTACGCGCGGTGCGCTGGGAGACCGTCCCGCAGCCCGAGCGCGCGCTCGCGGCAGCCTGAGCCCGTCGAACAACCCAAACCCATGAGGTACGAGCATGGACCCCGACCCTTCTAGTACGCAGCGCGGAAGGCGCGGCGCATTCCTGCTGGTCTGATCCCGCTTCCAGCGTCCTGCCGGAGCCGCGGCGACGGCCGCACGAATCCGCCAGGCGCCCTTCACCTTGCGCAGGCCCCTGCCTGCGCTCACGCGGGAGCGTCACCTCCTCCCGCGCTGCCTGCACCTGAATGACACCACGGGCGATTGCGCCCATCACCGGCTACCTGCGCGGATTTGCCACCCCGTAGCGCCGGGGATGCGTCACGCCTGTCGACTCCTGTCGCCTGCCGTTCCGCCACGCTGCGAATCGCGGCGGCGACACACCACCAATATGCGGTGTCTTGGCCCACTGGGACAGTGCGCCAGCGCCGAACCGAGGAGAAACGCCATGCGTATGCCCCCCCATCGCCAACCCCGAGCCTTGCACGGCATGCCGCCGCGCCTCGCGCTATACGCCGCCTGCGCGGCATGCATCGCGCTCACCGGCTGCGACGGCCCCAGCCTGCTGGGTGCCCATGCCACCACCGCGCCGGCGCAAACGCCCGAACTGGTCCGCGAAGGCAACTTCATCACGGTGCCCGAGGCCTCTCCGCTACGCGCCAAGCTGCAGGTGCAAGCGATCGTCGAACAGGTGCTGGAGCGGCCCATCGAGGTACCCGGGTCGATCGAGCCGGACCCCGCCAAACTGGTCAAGATCGTGCCGCCGCTGGCCGGGCGCATCGAGAAACTGTACGCCGGGCTCGGCGACACCGTGCGCAAGGGCGATCCCCTTTTCATGCTGGACTCCGCCGAACTGAGCGCGGCGCAGGGCGAAGCCGGCAAGGCGCGCGCCGCCTTGCTCGAGGCCCGCCTGAACCTGGACCGCCAGCGCACCCTGTACGAATCCGAAATCGTGGCCCGCAAGGATTACGAGCAAGCGCAGATGGCTTTCGCCCAGGCCAGCAGCGACGCCGAGACCTCCGCCGCCCACCTCGCGCAGCTTGGCGCCGTCAGCGCCTCGCCGTCGCAGCGCAAGTACACCATGCGCTCGCCGCTGGCCGGCCGCGTGATCGAACTGGAAGGCGCCCAGGGCGGCTTCTGGAACGACACCGGTGCGCCGGTGATGACCGTGGCGGACCTTTCCGTTGTCTATCTTGCCGCCAACGTGTCAGAGAAGGACATCGCCTCGATCTTCGTCGGCCAGGCCGCCGCCATCGCCCTCAATGCCTACCCGGATCAGCCGGTCACGGGCAAGGTGCGGTACATCGGCGAAATACTCGACCCCGACACGCGCACGGTGAAGGTGCGGGTCGCGGTGGACAACAAGGAAGGTCGCTATCGCCCCGGCCTGTTCGCCAAGGTCACCTTCTCGGGCGAAAAGCATGCCGCCCTGATGGTGCCGCCATCGGCGCTGCTGCAAAGCGGCCTGCACACGCGCGTGCTGGTGGAAATGGCGCCCTTCCGCTACGAGCCGCGCATCGTCAAGACGGGGACCCATTCCGACGGACGCGTCGAGATCCTCGCCGGCCTCAAGGCCGGGGACCGCATCGTCGTGAAGAACGGAGTGCTGCTCCATGATTGACCGTCTCGTCACCCTATGCTTCCAGCGGCGCGCGATCGTCTGGCTGGTGTTCGCGCTGGTGGCGCTTTACGGCGCCTACAGCTGGAAACAACTGCCCATCGAAGCCTACCCGGACATTGCCGACGTCACGTCGCAGATCGTCACCCAGGTGCCCGGCCTGGGCGCGGAGGAAATCGAGCAACAGATCACCATCCCGCTCGAGCGCGCGCTGCTGGCCACGCCCGGCATGCATGTGCTGCGCACCCGCAGCCTGTTCGCACTGTCCCTGATCACCGTGGTGTTCGAGGATGGCACGGAAGGCTACTGGGCGCGGCAACGCCTGCAGGAACGCCTCAACGAGGTCGACCTGCCCTATGAGGCCAAGCCGGGCCTGGACCCGTACACCTCGCCCATCGGCGAGTTCTATCGCTACACGCTGGAGTCCACGACGCGCGACCTGCGCGAACTGTCGGAGCTGCAGACCTGGACCGTCATACCGCGCCTCAAGAAGGTGCGCGGCGTGGTCGACGTGACCAACTTCGGCGGGCTCACCACGCAGTTCATGCTGGAACTCGATCCCACGCGGCTGAACCAGTACAACCTGACGCTGGCACAGGTGACCGAAGCGCTAAACGCCAACAACGTCAACGCCGGCGGCAGCGTCATCGACCGCGGCGAGCAATCCTACGTGGTGCGCGGCGTGGGCCTGCTGCGTTCGCTCGACGACATGGGCAATGTGGTGGTCACCAGCAAGGACGGCACGCCGGTACTGGTCAAGGACCTGGGTACGCTGCGCTATGGCAACGTCGAGCGGCGCGGCATCCTGGGCAAGGACGACAACCCCGACACGGTCTCCGGCATCACCCTGCTGCTCAAGGATTTCAACGCCTCCGAGGCGCTGGACGGCGTGCACGAAGCCGTGCGCGACCTCAACGAGAACCTGCTGCCCAAGGATGTGAAGGTGGTGGCCTACCTGGACCGCACCGCGCTGATCGACGCCACCATGCGCACGGTCGGCATGACGCTCACCGAAGGCATGCTGCTGGTGGCCGTGGTGCTGCTGCTGTTCCTCGGCAGCCCGCGCGCGGCGCTGATCGTGGCGCTGACGATTCCGCTTTCGCTGCTGATCGCCTTCATCTTCATGTATCACCTGCGCATTCCGGCCAACCTGCTGAGCCTGGGCGCGATCGACTTCGGCATCCTGGTGGACGGCGCGGTGGTACTGGTCGAGAACATGCTGCGCCGGCGCGAACAGGAGAAGGATCGCGCGCTTACGCCACGCGATGCAATCGAGGCGACCTTGCAGGTGGCACGGCCGATGTTCTTCGGCATGCTGGTGATCGTTGCCGCCTATCTGCCGCTGTTCTCCTTCGAACGCATCGAGTACAAGCTGTTCTCGCCCATGGCCTTCGCCGTTGGCGCGGCGCTGGTCGGCGCGCTGATCGTGGCGCTGGCACTGGTGCCCGCGCTGGCCTGGATCGCCATGCGCAAGCCCCGCCGCATCTTCCACAACCCCGCGCTGGCGTGGCTGGCCGTACGCTACCGCGCGGCGCTGGAGCGCGGCATCGGCAAGATGCGCTGGGTGGCCATCAGCTGCGCGGCGGCGCTGGCCTGCGTGCTGGCGCTTGGCGCCAGCATCGGCCGCGACTTCCTGCCCTACCTGGACGAAGGCTCGCTGTGGCTGCAGGTGCAGATGCCGCCCGGCATCACGCTGGAACGCGCCTCCGAAATGGCGAGCGAACTGCGCAAGGTCACCCGCGAGTTCCCCGAGGTGTCCTATGTGGTGACGCAGACCGGCCGCAACGACGATGGCACCGACTACTGGACGCCCTCGCACATCGAAGCCAGCGTCGGCCTGCATCCGTACCGGACCTGGGCCTCCGGCATGACCAAGCAGCAGTTGATCGACAAGCTGTCCGCGCGCTATGCGCGGATGCCCGGCTACACGGTCGGCTTCATGCAGCCGATGATCGACGGTGTGCAGGACAAACTGTCCGGCGCCCACAGCGACCTGGTGGTGAAGGTGTTCGGCGACGATCTCGGCGACGTCCGCCGTGTTGCCGGCGAAGTCGCCGCCACCTTGCGCGGCGTGCCGGGCGCGGCCGACGTTGCGGTCGACGTGGAACCGCCCCTGCCCAACCTGAAGATCGACCTGGACCGCGCCGCCGCTGCCCGCTATGGCATCAACGCGGCCGATGTGGCCGAGCTGATCTCCACCGGCATCGGCGGCTCGCCTGTCGGGCAGCTCTACGTGGGCGAGAAGAGCTACGACATGACCGTGCGCTTCCCGCCGGCCATGCGCTCCAGCACGGATACGGTCGGCGCGCTGATGCTGACCGCGGCCAACGGCGCCAAGGTTCCGCTGGCGCAGGTGGCACGCATCACCACAGTGTCCGGCGAGAGCGTGATCGTGCGCGAAATGGCGCGCCGCCACATCATCGTGCGGCTCAATGTCCGCGACCGTGATCTGTCCAGCTTCCTGAAAGCGGCGCAGCCCGCCATCGATCGCGCGGTCTCCTATGACCACAAGCGCATCCAGATCGAATGGGGCGGCCAGTTCGAGAACCTGGAGCGCGCGCAGGCGCGGCTGGCCATCATCCTGCCGATGACGCTGGCGCTGATGTTCGTGCTGCTGTTCGCCGAATTCCGCAACCTGCGCCAGCCCGCACTGGTGCTGCTGGCGGTGCCTCTCGCCACCATCGGCGGCCTGGCCGCGCTGCATCTGCGCGGCATGACGCTCAACGTGTCCAGCGCAGTCGGCTTCATCGCCCTGTTCGGCGTGGCGGTATTGAACGGCGTGCTGATGATCGCCCAGATCAACCGGCTGCGCGCGCAGGCAGGCATGAGCCTGCGCGAAGCCGTGATCGAAGGCGCCGCCAGCCGCATGCGGCCGGTGCTGATGACCGCCACCGTCGCTGCGATCGGCCTCACCCCGGCCATGCTGGCCGTTGGCCTGGGCAGCGATGTGCAGCGCCCGCTGGCCACCGTGGTGGTGGGCGGACTCTTCACCGCCACCTTGCTGACGCTATTGCTGCTGCCCGCCCTCTACTACCTGGTGGAAGCCCGCGTCGAACGCACGGCGCTGCGCACCGGGAAATCCGATATCGATACCGAAGGCGATGCACCGGCGACCCATGCCGCGGGCGAGGCCTGAGGAGAACCCAATGCAATGCACGACTAACACCAAGCACACGACACCCAAGCTGCGCCACGCCCTGTTCGCTACCTTGGCACTGGCGGCGTCGGCCGCCTGGGCGCAGGAAGCCCCTCCGGCCTTGGCCGCCCCCGCAAGCAGGGCCGCCGGCAACGCGCCGGACGGTATCGCGGGCAACGCCATGGCCGCCGCCCAGTCCAGCACGCCAGTACGCTTTGCCAGCTATCTCGACATTGTCGAACGCCAGAATATCGGCTTGTCCGCGCAACAGGAAACCATCCGCAGCGCCGAGGCCGAGATCTCGATCGCCGGCGTGCGCCCCGACCCGGAGATCAGCTATGGCCGCGGAAACATCGAACTGAGCCGCGCGGTCTCGCCCAGGCCGCCGCGCACCCACGAGCTCGGCGTGTCGATCCCCATCGAGCTGGGCGGCAAGCGCGGCAAGCGCATCCAGGCAGCGAAAAGCAACCTGAAACTGACTGAAGCGAACCTGATGGGCTTCAAGCACACGCTGTATGGGGAATCCGCAGCGGCGTTCGTCGAAGCCTGCCGCAGCCGCGAGGCCCTGCTACGGCAGGAATCCACGCTGGCCGCGCTCGGCAACGTGGTACGCGCCAACGAGATCCGCCGCAAGGCGGGCGATATCGGCGGGCTGGAGCTGTCGCAGTCGCGCGTGGAACGCGACCGCTTCACCGCCGAGGTCAAATCCGCCCGCGCCGCCGCGCAGGCCGCCATGCAGAATCTGTCGGTCCAGATCGGCACCCGGATCACCGAGGTGTTCGGCCGCGCACCGCTGGCCTGCGACTTCCAGCCCTTCGCGCCCGGCACCGACGCCGGCGCACTGATCGCCCAGGCAATGGAGCAGCGCGACGACGTCCTGATCGCCCGCGCCATGCTGGACAATGCGCGCGACAACGCCGAGCTCGCCCGCGCCAACCGCTGGGTCGATCCCACCCTCGGGCTGGGGCTGACCTTGACTCCGGGCGTGCGCGGCGGCGTCGACGACGAGGGCCAGCCACTGGGCGACGGTTCGCCGCGCTCGCGCATGCTCAGCGTCTCGGTGTCGATTCCGCTACCGCTGTCGCGGCTACAGCGCGGCGAGCTGATCCAGGCCGATGCGCTGGTCACGCAGGCGATGCTGGGACTGCGCGAGGCTGAGCTGAAGACGGAGGTCGACGTGCGCAACGCGCTTACCAGGTTCGAGGCCGCACGGGACAACCTGCAGCGCTATCGCGACTCGGTGATCGCCGACGCGGACCGCGTGCTCGACGGCATGCGCCAGTCGTACCGCCATGGCTCGGCTTCGCTGCTGGAATTGCTCGACGCGCAACGCACGGCGGACGGAACCTACCTGGACTATCTCCAGGCCCAGGCCGACCTGGCGGCGGCAACGGTGGAACTGCAACTATCCACCGGCCGACGGCCATCGCTCTGATTGCCTTGCCAGTGGCTGGTGTTCTGACGCTGCAGTGCTTGCGCGGTGACGGATACGGTTACTCATTCGTAGCGCATTCCACAAGGAGAGCGGGCACAGGGGCGACGCTTCGCGTCGCGCGCTATCCCTCCCCGGCCTGAAGGCCGAGGTTTCTCGCGCAAACTGATGAAAACAGTCAACCAGGGACCGTTCCAGCGCTGGCGTCTGTATCGCCTTAGCGTCATCATCCGGCTCGAGGACCTGGCCGACGCGCGCCAAGCCATGCGTTGCGCCACCAGCGACTGCGGCCAGTACCCGGTCAATGAGCAGCAAATGCCCCTAGGCGTGCCGCCGTGCAAGTGCATGCTCAGCTTCGAGCTCCGGATGCAGCAGAGGAGAGCGCCGCAGCTCCTGGCGGCGCTGGAGCGCGCCTTGGCGGCCATTCCGATCGTGTTGCTGCGCATCGAAGTCATGGGCAGCCATGCGGAGAGAACCCAGCCCGGTCGCTTGCACGCGGTGCGCGCACGGGCGACCGGCGTGGCTATCGCGGCAGCCTGCGACCCGTCCGCGGACGACACCGGGCCGCAGGCCAGCGCACCCGCTCCCGTGCCAGCCTTGTCGGGCTGAGCCGCGCCCCGGGTGCCCGCTGCCTATTGCGATCGGCTGAAGCTCGAAGGCACCACGGTGCAGTTGGAGTTCGCCGCGCCGGCGATCGTGCCGGCGCGGCGAACACTATCAGGCCGTGACGTCGATGTTCTGGCCAAGGTGGGGAGGATTGCTGGCGGGGACGCTGGCTTGCGGCATCGAGCCCAGCAGGGCGGCTACATTCTGTGCCTGCAGGTCAAGCGACTTGCGCAGCATCATCACGGGTACCTGATTGGTACCAGCATTGCTCGCGGCGCTGACGATCGAAGCATCCATGGGGGTCCTTTAAGTTGAGTCAGACGGTTGGTGTAAGGCGTCGAGATAAGGATGCAGTCAAGATCAAGATCTGACGACAGCCGGAAGCCGGCAACCTCCCTGGCGGTGCCTGGTCGGCTCTGCCCCGCACTGCATCCCCGCAGTCACGCGGCGCTTCCAGCATCCTGGATTGACGGCCATTTTTCGCAAAGCTTTAGCCCCGCGGATGGAATGCCGCGACACCCAGGCGGCGTCCGGAGCGCCCGTGATTGGCCATTCTCCACGCCCGCCGCGGCCCGATCGCGCTGATCGGGATCGTCTCCAGCAGCTTGCTCACTACGCCATTTCGTTCTATTAGTTAGAACCTGGTTCCAAACAAGTCCAGAAGCAGGGCGATTTCCGTCCCGGGGGTTCCCTGAATGCATCCGTGCGATGCGATGCTTGCGCCTTCGTGCGCTACAGCACGCAAATGACGAGATGAATTTGCCATTGGCAGCAATGTGGGTGTTCGGCCGCCAGGCGCCACCTGCGTTACCATGTCTGCGTCTGTTTTCGCGTTGCGCCTGCCTTTGCGCGGCCTCATGACGCTTGCCCGGGTCATCGGCCCTGCGTCACCGCGGCTGCGGCCTGCGCATTGCTGTCCTCTTCGCGCCATTGCGCCATCGTTGCCATCGTTGCCATCACCGACTCGCCATGACCTCAGCTCTACTGCTTGAAAACATCCATGACACCGCCGTCGAGCGCTTCAAGGAAGCCCACGTCACCGTGGAGCGCCGCACCGGCGCGCTCGCCGGCGATGAACTGCACAACGCGCCGCAGGGCCACCAGATTCTCGGCATCCGCTCGGCCACGCACCTGGGCGCCGCCGAAATCGAGGCGGCCCGCCACCTGGTGGCCATCGGCTGCTTCTGCATCGGCACCTCGCAGGTAGACCTGGACGCCGCGGCCCGTGCGGGCATGCCGGTGTTCAATGCGCCGTTCTCGAATACGCGCTCGGTGGCGGAACTGGTGATCGCCGAGGCGATCCTGCTGCTGCGCCGGGTTCCGGAGAAGAACACGATGGCGCATGCCGGCAAGTGGGCAAAGGGTGCGACCGGATCCTTCGAGGCGCGCGGCAAGACCATTGCCATCATCGGCTACGGCAATATCGGCTCGCAGGTTGGCGTGCTGGCCGAGGCCATGGGCATGCGCGTGGTGTACTACGATGTGCAGGCCAGGCTGTCCCTGGGTTCGGCGCGCGCGGCGCGCTCGCTGGTGGATGCGGTATCGCAGGCGGATATCGTGACGCTGCACGTGCCGGCTACCGCGCAGACCAAGAAGATGATCGATGCCGACGTGCTCAGCCAGTTCCGGCGCGGCGCGATCCTGATCAATGCCTCGCGCGGCACGGTGGTGGATATCGACGCGCTGCGCGCGGCGTGCGACGCGAACCATATCGCCGGGCTGGCGATCGACGTCTTCCCCGAAGAACCCAAGACCAACGCGGACCGCTTTACCAGCCCGCTGCAGGGTGTGCCCAACGCCATCCTGACACCGCATATCGGCGGCAGCACGGAAGAGGCGCAGGAGAATATCGGCACCGAGGTCGCAACCAAGCTGATTGCCTTCCTCAGGACGGGCGACACCATCGGCGCGGTCAACTTCCCCGAGGTCAGCCCGGGCCCGCTGACCTCGCCCGCGCGGCTGCTGAACGTGCACGGCAACGCGCCGGGCGCGCTCGCCACGCTCAATACGCTGCTGGCGCACGACGGCGTCAACATCGTGGCGCAGCACCTGCAAACCCGCGGCCAGACCGGCTACGTGGTCACCGATCTGGACCGCGTGCCGTCGCCGGCGCTGATTGCCGCGCTGGATGCGGAAACGGCCTTTATCCGCTGCCGCACGCTGTTGAATCCGCTCGCCTGAACGAAACGCCGCGGCGCCGGCCGCGGCAACAACGGCAGCGGCGCCCGGCCGCTGCCGTCAGCTCACCCGGAAATGCTCCACCGACTGGCCCGCGTTCACCGCACGCAGCAGCCACGCGGGCATGGGGCCCTCGCCATCCCAGACCTGCCCTTCGGCATTGCGATAGCGGCGCGCTGGTGCAGGCGCTGGTGCAGGCGCTGGCACCGGCGCCGCTTCGGAAGCCGCCACCACCGGCTCGGACACCTTTGCTGCTGCCTGCGCAGGCATGGGCTTCACTGCATGCGCTTTATGCGCGGGCACGGACATGGTGACCCGCGCCGGCGCTACCGGCCCGGTTGACGCAGGTGCGGTCGTCGGCGTGACAGCCGGCGTCACTGCGGACATCACGCTGGGCGTTGCTGCGGGCGTCATTGCCGGCGCGGCCAGAGGCACCGCCGACAGCGCTGCCGCTGCAGGCGTCGCTGCCGGTGTTACCGCCGGCGCTGGCATCCGCTCGGGAACACGTTTCCGCCCTTCCCCTTTCCTTGACGGCACGGGCGCCACCGCCGGTGGCGCCGTGACCGGCGCCGCCGGCAAAAGCGCCGCTGCCTGCGCCGGCGCCTGCGTGGGCGTCGATGTGGATCCGGCTGCGACGGGAGGCGATGCCGTGGCGGCAATCGCTGCCGCCACGCGGGCAAAGCAGCCTGCCGCCTCTAGCTCGTCCATGGAAATGCCGAGTCGCTCCATCTGGACACGAATCCACACGATAGCAGCGACTTTCTTGACGTCGGCGGGAACTGAAGAACGCATGGCGGAAGACACAATAAATGCAGATAGGAGAAACGGCGCCCGGCCTTGGATGCGGCTTGCGCCGCACACCGGTCATATTGAAGATCGCACATGATAGCCGAGCGCGGCCCGGGCCTCCGCGCAGTCTCCAATTTACCCCGCTCTTGCGCCCGTCCGCATGGCCGGAAACCGCCTCCAGACAGGCCGGGCGGACCACGCATAGTGCGCGGCCTGCCCCCATCGCGACACCCGCTTTCACGCCGCTCCGGCTGCCCCTGCAAGCCCTTGCCATGCTGCAAAATTCACACAACTCAAATGCGAACGATTATCATATGCAACTTCCGAACAGCCTGCGGCGCGAGCGCAAGATGCGCCACCCCGCACCGCCCATCCATTCTGAAAGGACCCATCGCCAATGAATCGTCTCATTCTCTCCGCCCTGCTATGCGGCGCCGTGCTTGGCGGTACCGCACAGGCGCACCAGGTCTGGCTCGAGCAGACGCCCGCGGCCGCCCGGTTGTATTTTGGCGAGTTCAACGAGAACCTGCGCGAGACCTCGCCTGGCTTGCTGGACAAGTTCGTGCAACCCAGCGCCATCCTGGTGACCGCAAGCGGCGAGCAGCCGCTCAAGGTCGACAAGGCCGCCAGCGGTTTCGTGCTGTCGGCGCGCGCAGGCGCGGGCGAATCCATCGTCGCGCAGGAAACGGGCTATCCCCTGCTTGAGCGCAAGGAGGGCGACAAGGTCATCCGCACCGCATGGACGCCGGCCGCGCGGCTGCTGGGCGCCGGCTATGCCGGCAATGCGCCCAAGCTGGCGCTGGACATCCTGCCGACCGGCCGCGCCGGGGAGTATCAGGTGTTCTACGCTGGCCGGCCGCTGCCGAAAGCCAAGGTGGGCGTGGCGGTGCAGTCCGGCTGGGGCCGGGAGCTGCGCACCGACGAGCAGGGCATGGTCCGCCTGGCGCAGCCGTGGCAGGGCACTTACGTGCTGGAGGTGCACCACGTCGACAAGACTGCCGGCGAGCGCAACGGCAAGCCGTATGACATCGCCAGCTATGTCACCACCTTGTCGCTGACGCAGGCTGATGGCCTGCCCGCGCTGCCGGCGGCCCCGGCGGCCGCGCCCAACAAGTGAGGGAGAAGCCGACATGGGGCTGAGCCAGACCGGCCGCTATCGCCTGGGCGTTGCTTCGCGCGTGGTGGCCGCCATCGGCGGCGGATACGTGCTGGCAGCGGTGGCCACCGGCCTGCTGGCCGTGCTGCTGCCGCTGCCGCCCGCCGAGGCGGTCATGACCGCGACGCTGCTGTCGTTCTCGCTGTATGCGTGCTCGGTGCTATGGGTGTTCGCCGCTGGCAGCGCATGGCAGGCCTGGGCCGGTGTGGCGCTGCCGGCTGCGGTGCTCGGCGCCGTGCTGGCCCTGCTGCGGAGCGCCTCATGAAAACCGGCCTGCGTCAGTCGATGGCCTGGCTGCACAGTTGGTCCGGGCTGCTGGTGTGCTGGGTGCTGTTCCTCGTGTTCTGCGCCGGCACGGCCAGCTATTTCAAGGACGAGATCACGCTGTGGATGAAGCCGGAACTGCACCGGGCGGCCACCAAGCCGGTCTCCAGCGCCGCAGCGGTAAGCCGCGCGGTCGAATTCCTGCAGCGCAACGCGGCGGACTCGCCGCGCTGGTTCATCAGCCTGCCCGACGGGCGCAATCCGGCGGTGCAGGTGCTGTGGATGCGCCCGCCCGGCGCGCCGGCCTCGGGCATCGGCGGCGGCCGCGGGCGCTTCGAGACCCGCATGCTCGACCCCGCCACCGGTGCCTTCCTGCAGCAGGTGCGCGACACGCGCGGCGGCGAGTTTCTCTACCGCCTGCACTTCGACCTGTATTTCATGCAGGCGCTGTGGGCGCGCTGGATCGTCGGCTTCTGCGCCATGTTCATGCTGGTCGCCATCCTCAGTGGCATCATCACGCACCGGCGCATCTTCCAGGACTTCTTCACCTTCCGGCCACGCAAGGGCCAGCGGTCCTGGCTCGACGCGCACAATGCCACTGCCGTGCTGGCGCTGCCCTTCCATCTGATGATCACCTATACCGGCCTGGTGACGCTGATGTTCATGTACATGCCGTGGGGCGTGCAGACCGCGTACCAGGGCAACCTGCAAGCCTTCAATAGCGAGGTCTTCGGGCGCGCGCCGCAGGGCAAGCCGAGCGGACTGGCAACCCCGCTGACGCCGGTGGCGCCGCTGGTGGAACAAGCCATGCGCCATTGGGACGGCGCACCGCCCGGCCGGATCGTGATCAACCTGCCTGGCGACGCCAATGCCACCGTCACGGTGTCGCGCAGCGGCGGACGATCGATGTCCGCGGACGAACCTTCGATGCGCTTCAACGGCGCCACCGGCGCCCTGGTCGCAACGGTGGGCGACGCCCCCGCAGCCGCCATCCAGACCCGCGGTGTCATGGTGGGGCTGCACGAGGCGCATTTCGCCGGCCCCCTGTTGCGCGCACTGTTCTTCATGAGCGGGCTGGCGGGTTGCGCCATGGTCGCCACCGGTGCGCTGCTGTGGGGGGTAAAGACGCGCCAGGGCCAGGCCCGGGCGCTGGCAGCCGGCGCGCGTCCCGGCTTCGGCCTGCGGCTCGTCGATGCCCTCAATATCGGCGCCATAGCCGGCCTGCCGATCGCGTTCGCCGCCTACTTCTGGGCGAACCGCCTGCTGCCGGTGGCAACGGCGCATCGCCCGGACGCGGAGATCCACGCCTTCTTCATCACCTGGGCGGTGGCTGCCGTACTGGCGCAGTGGCGGCCGACGCGCGGCATGTGGCGCGCGCAAATGTGGGCCGGCGCGCTGATGCTGGCCGGCATTCCCGTGCTCAACGCCGTCACCACGGACACCCACCTGGGCGTGACCCTGCTGCAAGGGCAGGGGCCCGCTGCCGTGGCCGGCTTCGACCTGACGGTGCTGGCGCTGGGCATCGCCCTGGGCGGAGCGGCGCATCTCCTCGGCCGGCGCAAGCCTGCGCCCGCACGACGTGCCGCGCCCGCCAAGGGCACCGGCATGCCAGCGTCCGACGCGACAGGTGCGGCATGAACGCGAGCCTTGGTTTTCTCACTGCCCTGGCATTCACCTTCAGCGGCTTTGCCGCGCTCAGCCAGACGCTGGATCGCCACTATGCCGAGCGCAATGGCCGCGGCGCCTCGCCCGGCGTATCCGAGCGGCTGCGGCTGCATGGGCTGGGCTGGACCGCGCTGGCCCTCGCCCTGGCGGCCTGCGTGCGGCAGGAAGGCTGGCCCATGGGCACGGCCTCCTGGATCGGCACCCTGACGGCCGGTGCGCTGCTGCTCGTGCTGCTGCTCACCTACGCGCCGGCAATCGCGGTGCGCGCGGCCCGCTGGGCTGGCGCGCTGGGCGGATGCGCAATGCTGCTGTCGGGCATGGTGCACTGACAGCGCCGCATGGACATGGCGGCTATCATTACGGCCATTCCAACTCACCGCCGCCATCCGGCAAGCCATGCCTGACAATGCCCCCGCCAATCAGCCCTATGCGCTGGAGAATCCTTTTCTCGAATCCCTGGATGTCGCCATCGTCGAATGGCAGCCCGATCTGGTACGCATGTCGCTGATGCCGCAGGCCGCGCATGTCAACAATACGGGCGTGGTGCAGGGCGGCATCCTGGCCACGCTGCTGGACGCGGCGGCCGGGTACGCCGGCCTGTTCCCGGAGAACGGCCTACGGCGTGCCGCCACCACCATCTCGCTGAACGTCAACTATGTCTCTTCCGCCCAGGTGGAACCGCTGCAGGTGGTGGGCCGGCGCGTGGGCGGCGGGCGGCGGGTGTTTTTCTCCAACGCCGAAATCACCGACAGCCATGGCCGGCTGATCGCCACCGCGCAGGCGGCGTTCCGCCGCAAGGATCCTGTCTAGGAGCTGTTCACATTTGCGCAGAAAAACCTATAGCATGGCTCGGCTAATTTTCCGGTTCAAGTTGCAGTGATGGACATACAGGTGATCAATCCCGATGCGTTTCTGGAGACGGCCAAGGGAAGGGTGTGGACTCCGGAGAGAAGTAAAGCGGCATGGTCAAGCAGCTTCGCGGCGCTTGAGCATGCTTTAGCCGGTCACGTGGAAAGTCCCCCGCAGATCCTTGTCGTCTGTGGAGTGCAAGGGGCGGGGAAATCGTACTGGATTAGCAGGCACGCGCATGAGCATGCGCCGTGTATCTGCTTTGATGCCGCCTTGCCTGGCGCAAGGCACCGCAAGCCAATCATAGATATTGCACGTCAAAGAAATGCAGCAATACACGCGATCTGGATTGACACGCCGCTTAACGTCGCAAAGACACGGAACGCACAGAGACCAGTGGATAAGCGCGTCCCCGACGAAAGTATCGAAAGCGTAGCTTCCCTCTTTGAACCTCCAACAGTTGAGGAGGGATTCGCGTCAATCACCCGGATCCAAGGCGACTAACTCGATCTTACCTTCCCTCCATGTCAGGATACTTGTCGCTTCCGTCTCCTTGGTGAAGCAGAATGGAGGGCTGGCTGCCGGTGCGGCCTATCCATGGCACCGCTTCGAGGAACCAGCGATTGTCGATAGCCGTTCGACCCCGATCGCCTTCCTTGCCCGGCAAGATCGCTTCGACTTTTTTCCATTCATCGTCACTCAGCAGCGTTCGAATCATCCTGTCCTGCTCACGCAGATGACAGGATGTGAACACATTTCGGCAAATGTAAACAGGGCCTGGTGTCCTCTGCCGCCGCAGCGGCGCCGCGGGCGGGCCTCATTCGCGCGCCGGCAACGGCGGTGCGATCTCCTCGAGCGGCCGTTTTTCCGCATTGACCGCATAGCGCAAGGCGAACAGGCCGGCGCCGATCACCAGCGCTGCGCCGACTCCATAGCCGGCGGCCACTGCCCCGCGGCTGCCGCTTTCGATCAGGGCGCCGAACAGGAGCGGGCCGGCAAAGCCGCCGGTGCCGGTCCCCACCGCGTAGAACACGGAGATAGCCAGCGCCCGGGTTTCCAGTGGAAACACCTCGCTGACCGTCAGGTAGGCCGAACTGGCCGCCGCCGACGCGAGAAAGAATACGGCCGACCAGCACAGTGCCTGGCTGCGCGCATCCAGCCAGCCCTGCACAAAGGCCCAACCCGTCAGGGCCAGGCCCACGCCCGACAATACATAGGTCAGCCCGATCATGCGGCGGCGGCCCATCTGGTCGAACAGCGGTCCCAGCAACAGTGGCCCCAGTACATTGCCCAGCGCGAACGGAAAGATATACAGCCCCACGCGGTTGTCGGGTACGCCGTGAAATCGCGTCAGCACGAGCGCATAGGTGAAAAAGATCGCGTTATAGAAGAACGCCTGCGAGACCATCAGCGCCAGCGCCACCGCGCTGCGCAGACGGTAGCGGCGGCACAGCACCCGCGCGACCTCGCCGAGGGTGGGCGCCGCGCGGCGGTGGAAAGCGACCGTGCCCACGGCCAGCGGCAGGGAACCGTGCTGCCTCCCCACCTCGGCTTCGATCACGGCAACGATGGCCAGGGCCTCCCCGCCGCGCCCGTGCGAGAGCAGCCAGCGCGGGCTTTCCGGCACATTGCGGCGTACCAGCAGGATGGCCACCGCCAGCACCGAGCCCAACAGGAAGGCGGCGCGCCAGCCCAACGCCGGACCCAGCACGCGCGGATCCAGCAGCAGCAGGCTCAGGCCGGCGCCAAGCGCCGCGCCCAGCCAGAAGCTGCCGTTGATGGCCAGGTTGACGCGCCCGCGCACACGGGCCGGAATCAATTCGTCGATCGCAGAGTTGATCGCCGCGTATTCTCCGCCAATGCCCAGCCCGGTCAGGAAACGGCACACCGCGAAAAAGAGGAAGCCGGTGGAGAAGGCCGTCGCGAGCGTGGCGGCCATGTACACGGCCAGCGTCACAAGGAACAAGGTCTTGCGGCCCAGCCGGTCTGCCAGCCTGCCGAATACCAGCGCGCCCGCGACCGCGCCGGCTACGTACAGCGAGCCGAGCCAACCCACCTGGGAAGCATTCAGGCCAAGTCCGTCGGAGCGCTCCAGCACGCCGCCCAGCGAACCCACCAGCGTCACCTCCAGCCCGTCCAGCACCCAGGCTACGCCCAGCGCGACCACCACGCGCCAATGCCAGCGCGACCACGGCAGGCGGTCGAGGCGGGCAGGGATATCACTCTGGACGGCTGGCATGGGCGCGGCTTCCTGACTCCTGACTTCATATCCCGGCGCGTTTCCATCATAGGTGGATCCCGTGCAAGCTCCCGTGCGTGCCATTCCCGTGCTTGACGGCGAGCCAGGTACGGCTGACGCGCCACGCTCCTGGAATTCCTGCGGCCCTGGCCGGCGACCTGCCCGGATTGCCCCGGCCGTCCCGCGAGTGCTGGCGCGCCAAGCGGCCCATCGCGGCTGCGGGCGGCGTCCTACAATCAATCATGGTCACCGACAAGGGAGCCGCCATGACAGCCTATCTGCTATTCCTCGGGATAGTCGTCCTGCTTTACGCTTTCGTGATCCGTGCGGGATTTTTCCATAAATCCCTGCTGTATCCAGAACACGCTCACCCCTTTCACTACTGGTGGGATCGCATCGTTCATCGCCGCAAGTGAGTCATCGAGGAAGGAGAGCTTCAAGGGCAGGTGCGGAGGCCGGCGGGCACATGAATCGCGCGTGCAGGGCCCCCATGCGACGACTTCCTTTGCGCAATATGCAGGGTCTTTTCGCAAAATCGGCGCAAAAACCGAATGATACGCAGCGAGTGATGCAAACTGCTCACTGCAACAGCCCAAGTGCTAAACTGCCGCCCTTTCTTGCCAATCCGCCTTCGCCTCAATGCGCGCCTCAGTTCTCGCCTCCCTGTCTTTCTGCCTGGCATGTGCCAGTGCCAACGTGCTGGCAGCCCCGGCGGCGGCGGCCGTTTCCGCACTGGTCCCCACGCCAGCGCAGGTAACGGTCGCCATCCAGGAGTCGGAAGCCGAGCATCTCAGGCAACTGGAACAGACCGACCCGGCCGCGGCCGAGCGTGCCCGCTCCCCCTTCGCCGCAGCACTGGTGGCTTCCATCAAGGCATACACGGTCAAAGGCTGCCTGCCGCCCAGCGGCGGCGAGATTGTCTGCATCGTCGGCGTCCAGGCGGGCCGGCGCGAGGGCTTCCGTGCCCTGGCCTTTCGCGACAACCCCGAGCCCTGGGTGCTCGCGCGGCGCGAAACGCCTGCCGTGAACGGGCCCGACGCAGCCCAGGCCACGGCTTTGATGCGCGAATTTTTGCGCAACGAGTTGAAAGAAGGCCTGTCCGGAGAGCACGCCACCGAGCTGACCGCGCTATCGTCGTCGCTGGTCATCAAGCAACTGAACGACTGCGAGGTCAGCCGCGGCAGTGGCAATCTGGCCTGCGACGCCGTAGTCTCGATGGGCGGCGAGCCCGACAAGCGTGTGACGGGCTTTGCCTTTGCGCTGGAACGCAGTGGCTGGCGCTTCGTCCCGCGCACGGCGGACCAGAGTCGTTGAAGCCTGCCCTGGGACCACTTGCGCGCCGGGCCGGAAAACATGCCGCCGTAAGTGGGATGTTGATCCAAGTCAAGTCAGTGGCGAAGCACAAACCCCTCCCTATTGGGGCTCCCCGGCCCTGGTACGCAATGAGACACTATGCGCGGGCGGGAAAAGCGTCCCGCCCAACGTCACTTCTTAGTGCCCGCCCGTCAGTTGGCGGGCTTTTTTTTCGCCAGCGGCAGGGGCTTCGGGCAACGCCCGCCCACTGTGATCAGTCCCAACCGATTACCCCGACAAGGGGGATCGTTCCCGGTCCACGCGGGCGCACAATGCGGCCAAACCGCTCGACGCGGGACTACCAGTCCTTATCGCACCAATTCCAGCAGCCTTGGACCCTGATTTTCATGTTCCAGAATCCGAATTCGATGATCGATACCTTCCGTCGCGTGGATGTCGCGAAGGAGATGGGATCCGACACGCGGCCGCCCGCGCAGCAACCCACTGCCCAGCAGCTTGCGGAACGACGCACGCGGGCGCTTGCCGACCTGCTCGAGGAAGCGATCCGCAGCCAGCCGCTAACGGCAAAGGCCCCTCGCCAGCGCTGAGTTGCGCCCGGCACAAGCGGCCGCGGCGGCGGCACGCCTCATGCCAGGCCTGCAATCCGGCCTGAGCCCCAGGCGCCGGCGCCGGGCCGTAAGGCCGATCCTCGCAGCCCGCCAACTGGCGGGCTGTTTGTTCCCAGCGGGAGTCTAGCGTCCGGTAACCACATTGAAGACCAGGCCAGTCCCGATCGCGACCAGCAGGTAGTCCCCGCCAACGCTGACCCAGTTGTAGCCGCGCGGCGGAGGGGCAAGCCGATAATCGCGCCAGTTGTCGACCACGTATTGCCGATGACGATATTCCGGAGGCATCCTGTCGCCCTTGTGCCACCGGCCGGGACCGGGACGATCGGCACGCCGGTCGAATTCCGCCGGGTGGTCCATCGGGCCGCGGCCCCTGTCTCTTTCGTAGCCAGGTCCGCCAGGGCCGCGATCCCGGTCGGGACCATGATCGCGGTCCCGCTCCATCTGAGGCCCGCCGCGATAATCGCCGCCGGGGCCCCTGTCCTGGGCATGACCCGCGACCGACGTGAATGCGCACGCTGCCAGCAACAAGCTCGTGATTACCTGGTTCTTCCTCATTCATTTCTCCTGAAGCCCTCTCGATCGAGGTCTTGCAATCGAGTCTATCCGAGGCCGGTGAATCGAGAAGTTACCAATTCTTAACCCGGTTACAAGTAGCGCGAGGCGAAAAGCGAACCGAAGCAAGACGCCGGAGACGTCAGCGCGATGGTGTCATTACCTGCCGGGTAATTGGCCTGCTGCGCCGCGGCGCCGACACTGGGCTTGCCTGGACTCGCCAGCCAACCCCATCCGGAGCCGCCGCCATGCCTGCCGCCCCTGTTACCTTTTCCGCCCCGCCGCTACGCCATCCCGGCCCGGCACGCCCCGCCAGCTTGCCCCGGGCACAGCCAGGCCACGTGCAGGCCCGCAACGGCATGTCCCTGTTCGTGAGGGACTGGCACGACGGCGATCCCTCCGCCAAGGCGGTGGTGTTCCTGGCCAGTTGGGCGCTGCCCTCGGATTCCTGGGGCCCGCAGATGCACGCCCTGCGCGCTGCCGGCCTGCGTTGCATTGCACCACGGGTCCACGGCGACCACGACGTTTCCAGCCCCCTCGCGCTGAGCGCGCAACGCGCGGCGGCCCTGCTGCCCGACGCCCGCCTCGCGCTCTGCCCGGGCGTGCCGCACGGCTTGCCGCTCACCCACACGGCGCAGCTTGGCGCGGACATCCTCGCCTTCGTGCGCGAACGCGTCTGACCCGCCCCCGACCGGAGCCCTGCCATGCCCTCGCACAGCATCGAGCCCGCCGCGCCGCCGGCATTGCCCGACAGCACGCCGCGCCAGCACATGGCCGCGGCTGCCATTCCCCGCGCCACCTGCGGCCTGGCCTTGCCGGTCATGCTAAGCGGCACGTTCATGGTGGTCATGGATTTCTTTGTCGTGAACGTGGCGTTGCCGGCCATCCAGCGCGAGTTGCACGCCAGTGCCGGCGCGCTGCAGTTCGTGGTGGCAGGCTATGGCCTGGCCAATGCGGCCGGGCTGATCACCGGCGGGCGTCTCGGCGATATGCTGGGACGGCGCCGCATGTTCATGCTCGGCCTGTTGCTGTTCGCGCTGGCTTCCGCCGCCTGCGGGCTGGCGCCGTCGGCGCCGGCCCTGGTGGCGGCGCGCGTGGCCCAGGGCCTGGCGGGCGCGCTGCTCCAGCCCCAGGTCCTCGCCATGCTTTCGCTCGCCTACGCCGGCCCGGCACGCGCGCGCGCCTTTGCCGCCTATGGCCTGACACTGGGCCTGGCCGCCCTGCTCGGCCAACTGGTTGGCGGCGCACTGATCCGTGCCGACCTGGCCGGCATGGGCTGGCGCAGTTGCTTCCTGATCAATGTGCCGGTCGCGTTCCTGGCCCTGCTGCTGGCGCCGCGCGTATTGCCAGCCGCGCCTGCCAGCCGGGACAGCAAGCTCGATCCGCACGGCATGGTGCTGCTGGCCGCGGCCCTGTGCGCGCTGGTGTGGCCGCTGGTGGAAGGCAGGCAGCAAGGCTGGCCTTCAGCCGCGCTGCTGACCCTGGCCCTGGCGCCGGCGCTGTTGGCCATGTTCGCGCATTGGCAGCGCCGGCTGCATGCGCGCGGCGGGCAGCCGCTCATCGGGCCGGCGCTGTTTGCCGCGCCGGGATTCGCCCGCGGCCTGGCGGTGACGCTGGCGTTCTATGCCGGTAACGCCTCCTTCTATTTCGTGCTGGCGCTCTACCTGCAGGACGGTCTCGGCCTGAGCCCGTTGCAGGGCGGCGGCGCATTCACCATGCTGGCGCTGGGCTTCTTCGCCACCTCCCTGGCCGCGCCGCGCATCGCAGCCCGGCTGGGCCGCTCGTCCATCGCCTATGGCGCGCTGCTGCTGGCGGCGGGCCACTGGCTGCAGCTGGCGAACCTGATGCTGCCGTGGCACGTGCCGGGCGCGGCATCCATGGCCGTCCTGCTGGCGTTGCTGCTGGTGGAGGGCGCCGGCATCGGCATGGTCATGGCGCCGCTGGCATCCACCGTGCTGGCGGGGATGCCGCCGCGCCACGCCGGCGTGGCCGCCGGGGGTGCTGGCCACGGTGCAGCAGGTGGGCAACTCGGTCGGCGTGGCGCTGCTTGGCAACCTGTTCTATGCCAGCCTGGAAGGCGCCGGCACCAGGCCCGACTATGGGCACGCCTACGCCTGCAGCCTCGCCTGCCTGCTTGTCCTGGCCCTTATCGTCACCCACCTTTGCCGGGGCAAACGGCATCCGTCCGCATCGTGAGCAGCGCCCTGCCCCCAGCCGCCACAACCGGCTGGATTTCGCCGCGCCCGGCATCTAGAGTTACCAGCATCCTTCCCTACGCCCAGGCGCCCGGAAGTCGGTCGATGGTGGCGACGAGGTGACTTATGCAGAACGGAAACGATGCCGCCGGCAAAGCCGCGGATGCCGGTGCGTGGCACGCCCCCGAACGCACGCCGGAGCGGCTGCTGCAACTCGGGATGGGCTTCTGGGCCGCCAAGACCCTGCTCAGCGCGGTGGAACTCGGGGTGTTCACGCAACTGGCGGACGGACCGCGCGACGCCGCGGCGCTATCCGGGACGCTCGGCCTGCATCCACGCGGCGCCGCGGATTTCCTCGACGCGCTGGTAGCCCTGCGCCTGCTTGAACGCGACGACGGCAACCACTACAGCAACAGCCCCGACACCGATCTGTTCCTGGACAAGGCAAAGCCCAGCTATGTGGGCGGATTGCTGGAGATGGCCAACGCACGCCTCTATCCAAGCTGGGGGTCGCTGACGGAGGCGCTGCGCACCGGCCACCCCCAGAGCGAAGCCAGCGGAGGCGACGACCTGTTCGCGGCGATCTACCAGGACGAACAGAGCCTGCGTGGATTCCTGCAGGCCATGACCGGCGTCAGCATGGCGGCAGCCCAGGCAATGGCACGCAAATTCCCCTGGGCGGCCTGCCAGACCTTCATCGATATCGGCACGGCGCAAGGGGCGCTGCCGGTACAGATCGCGCTAGCCCACCCGCACCTGCGCGGCGGGGGCTTCGACCTGCCAGCCGTTGGCCCGGTCTTCGAGGAATACGTCGCCGCGCATGGCCTGCAGGACCGTCTGCGGTTTTATCCGGGAGACTTCTTTCGCGATCCCTGCCCGACGGCGGACGTGCTGGTGATGGGCCACATCCTCCACGACTGGAATCTGGAGCAGAAGCTGCACCTGCTGGCCAAATGCCACGCGGCGCTGCCCGCCCGCGGGCACCTGATCGTCTATGACGCCATGATCGACGATGCACGCAGGCAGAACGCCTTCGGTTTGCTGATGAGCCTGAACATGCTGATCGAAACGCCGGGCGGCTTCGACTATACCGGCACGCAATGCTGCGCGTGGGCGAAGCAGGTGGGCTTTGCGCGGGCGCGCGTGGAACCGCTTACCGGCCCGGATTCGATGATGATCGCGACCAAGGGATAGCATCGCAATGCACCGATACGGCAATACAAGCACTTCCGAAGGAGCCTGCCATGGCTGAGATCGAAAAAGACCGCGTGGTCAGCGTGCTGAACCAGATTCTCGAGACCGAACTCGCCGGCGTGGTGCGCTATACCCACTACTCCCTGCTGGTGTTCGGCTTTGCCCGCATCCCCATCGTTTCCTGGCTGCGCGACCAGGCCAGCGAGTCGCTGCTGCATGCCCAGCAGGCCGGCGAATGGATCACCACCCTCGGCGCCTATCCGTCGCTGGCCATCGGCAAACTGCTGGATAGCCATACCTTCGATATCGCCGCCATCCTGCGCGAATCGCTGGCGGCCGAGATGGTAGCCCTCGACCTGTACCGGGAGTTGCTCACGCTGGTGAAAGACCGATCGGTAGCGCTGGAGGAATACGCCCGGCAGATGATCCGGCTGGAAGAGCTGCACGCCGGCGAGGTGGACAAGATGCTGCGCAGGCCGGGCAGCGCCGCGGCATTCTCGCCGCCGGCCTGACGCGGCCAGCCGGAGGGTGGGAAAGCCAGCCCGCCGGGGCTGTCTGCGCTGGCCGGACTGCGCGCCGGCATGCTTCGCCACGATGCTCCACTCGCCGATTCCGCCATCCGCCAGCTGCGCGACACGCGCCGGCGGGCAGGCCACCCTGTCTCCCCGTGCCCGAGCAACAGCCTCGCCACGCCCGGCACGGCGAGGACCGTGACCCGTTCCTGCCTGGGTCCGGTGGCACCTCCGATCCGCCCCGATACGGACGAAAAGGGCGCCGCGATGGCCAATGACCGCCGCCCGGCCTGGCGGCCTGCTTCTATACTGGCGGCTACGAGCGCTCCTGGCGCATGGCCGAGACGCCGGGCTTGGGCATCGAGGACTCCCCGGAGGTCAGGCACATCTGCGCTGGCGGCCTGAGCGGCAAGCGCAATAGCGGAACCGCGCCCGCGCTCACGATTCGAACCGGACATAAGAACGGAGACAGCATGAAGACAATCGGCATGATCGGCATCGGCATGATGGGCCATGGCATTGCCACCAATATCGCCAGACACGGCCATCCCCTGGTGTTGCTGGCGCATCCGGGCAACCAGCCGCTCGACCAGCTGCTCGCCGCCGGCGCGCGGACCGTCGATAGCGCGGCCGGCCTGGCCCGCGCGGTGGACATCGTGATCCTGTGCGTCACGGGCACGCCGGAAGTGGAGGACGTGCTGTTCCGCCCGGACGGCGTGCTGGCTGGGCTGCGCCCGGGCACCGTGGTGATCGACTGCTCGACCGCCATCCCCTCCTCCACCGAGCGCATTGCCGCCGCGGTGGCGCAGGCGGGCGGACACTTTCTCGACGCTCCCATGACGCGCACGCCGAAGGAGGCCGCCGAAGGCCGCCTCAACCTGATCGTAGGCGGAGACCCGGCGCTGTTCGCGCAATGCCGGCCGCTGCTGGCCTGCTTTGCCGAGAATATCGTGTTCGCGGGTCCGGCCGGCTCCGGCCATCGCCTCAAGTTGCTGCACAACTTCGTCTCGCTGGGTTTTTCCGCGGTACTGGCGGAGGCCGCGGCCTGCGCCGCGCGCTCCGGCGTCGATCCCGCGGTGCTGGTGGAGGTCCTGTCCAAGGGCGGCGGCGACAGCGTGATCCTGAACCGCATGCGGCCCTATATCGAGGCGCATGACACCTCCGGCTTCCGCTTCTCGATCGCCAATGCGCTCAAGGACATGGGCTACTACACCACGATGGCGCAGGAGCTCGGCGCCGCGCGCGCCACCGCGCAAGCCGTGCGCGACACCTACGAGCGCGCCAGCCACAGCGGGCGCCCGCAGGCCACCGTGCCGGAACTGATCTCGATCCTCGATAGCCCGGCAAGCTGACCGCGCTGGCGGGCATCGACCAGGCGCTGCCGGCCCGGCGGCCGGCAGCCTTCTCCGGTGCTCAGGGCTTCTTTGGCCGTACGGCGTCGGCCGTCCCCTGGATAAAGGCCTGGATCTTCACCACGTCCTCCTCGCTCAGCTTGCCGGTGAAATCCGGCATGCCTTGCTGTACGAAGGGACCGTTGAACACGATCTTGCCCAGGTTCTCGATCAGCCCAGCACCGACATAAGCCAGGTTGGGGATATTGCCACCCTTGTCCACCCCCGGCACACCATGGCAGAACACGCAGTTGTTGACGTACAGCTTCTGCCCTTCCTGCACGTGGGCCGGGTTGTACTTCACGCCGGACAACAGCTCGGCCATCGGGTACGCCGCCGCTTCGGGAGCCTTGGCCTGGCCGCCCACGGCAAAGGTGTAGACCGTGCCGGGCGCCTTGCGGTCGGTGGCACGCGCGCTCAGGCCGAACACGCCGCCCCAGCCCACCGCGATCGACACATACTGCTTGCCGTCGACAAGGTAGGTGACCGGCGGGGCCACCACCCCGGTGCCCACCGGCGTCTCCCATAGCTTTTCGCCGCTGGCCGCGTGATAGGCGATAAAGCGGCCGTCCGCGGTGCCCTGGAACACCAGGTTGCCGGCCGTGGTCAGCGTGCCGCCATTCCACGGCCCCGCATAGTCCTGGTGCCAGACGGCCTTCTGCGCGATCGGGTCCCATGCGATCAGCCTGCCGAACGGCTTGCTCTTCGGCGGCTCGGCATTGACCAGCATGCCGAGATTCCATCCCACGCCGCTGTGCGCTTCCTGGGAGTCCTTCTGGTTGCGCGCCCAAGCCTTGTCGTCCGCCAGGGTCAGCGGCACGTGTTGCGCCGGAATATAGGCCAGGCCGGTGCGCGGGTTGAAGGACATGGCATGCCAGTTGTGCGCGCCGAACGGGCCGGGCACCATATCGACCGGCTTGACGCTGGTATTGGCGAGCGGATTCTCGACAGGACGCCCGTCCTTGTCGTAACCCGTGGCCCAGTTCACGTCGACGAAGTTCTTCGCCGAGATGAACTTGCCGTTGGTGCGGTCGATCACGAAGAAGAAGCCGTTCTTCGGCGCGTGCAGGATCACCTTGCGCGGCCGGCCGTCGATCTTGAGGTCGGCCAGGATGATGTCCTGCGTCGAGGTGTAGTCGGAGTTGTCGCCCGGCGTTTCCTGGTAGTGCCAGACATATTCGCCGGTATCGGGGTTGAGCGCCACCACCGAGGCCAGGTAGAGATTGTCGCCGCCGCCCGGGCTGCGCAGCTTGCGGCTCCAGGGCGCGCCGTTACCCGTGCCGATATACATCAGGTTCAGTTCGGGATCGAAGGCCATGGTGTTCCACACGGTGCCGCCGCCGCCATTGAGCCAGTATTTCCCGCTCGGGTCCCAGGTGCCGGCCGCGCGGGCCATGGCCTCGTTCTCGAACGGCTTGGCGGGGTCTCCCGGCACCGTGAACCAGCGCCATCGCTGCGCGCCGGTCTCGGCGTCGTAGGCGGTGATGTAGCCGCGCGCGCCGTACTCCGCCCCACCGTTGCCGATGATGACCTTGCCGTTATACACGCGCGGTGCGCCGGTGATGGTGTAGGAGAACCTGTGGTCCGCCACGGTGTCCTGCTCCCAGGCCTTCTTGCCGGTGGCGGCATCGATGGCCACCAGCCGGCCGTCGAAGGCCCCCACGAAGACCTTGCCCTTGTAGACCGCCACACCGCGGTTCACCACATCGCAGCAGCCCTTGTAGCCGAGCTTGCGCGGCACCTTGGGATCGTAAGTCCAGAGCCGCTTGCCGGTGCGCGCATCGATGGCATGCACTACGCTCCACGGCGCCGTGACATACATCACGCCGTCGACCACCAGCGGCGTGGCCTCCACCCCGCGGGTCGACTCCAGGTCATAGGACCAGACCAGGCCCAGTTTGGCGGCGTTGCCGGTGTTGATCTGGTCGAGCTGGCTGAAGCGCGTTTCGGCGTAGTCCAGCCCGTAGGAAGGCCAGTTGGCGGTACCGCGCTCATTGGCGCGGATCGCCGCGCCATCGATACCTGCGGTGACGGCGCGCATCTTCTGCACATCCGGTGGCCTGGCGCCCGCGGCGCCGGCGGCGAGCGCCGCCCCCGCCGGCAAGGCCAGCGATATCGCCACAGCCGCACCCAGCCACAGCGCGGCTGCCCCGTCCTGCCTATCCCTGCTGCTTCTCGTCATGATCTGTTTTCCTTGTCAGGTCCGCTCAAAATACTTTGAGCACACGAAAATTGAAACGGCTGCCTTCCATCGGACCGTTGCGCACCGAGATGTCCTGCCCATAGGTGCCCAGCACCTGCACGGTGGGTGTCGGGAACCACGCCATCCCCAGTGAAAACTTGGAAGTATTGGTGTTGTCGTTGCGCGAGATGCCGTTCACCTTGCTTTCGCCGCCGGCCGTGTAGGACAGCCCGCCGCGGATGTCGAAGGTATCGGTGAAGTTGTAGCGCAGCCAGCCCTGGCCCTGGAACAAGGGCGCCTGCTTCAGGGTGGCCGAGGCCGCGCCGAACTTGTTGTTGTCGCCGTAGAAGGTCACGTCGGCGATCAGGTCGAGCGTCAACTTGCCGGCCAGGGGCGCGATGTAGCCCGCCTGCAAGGCGAACTTCCAGCGGTTCTCGCCCAGGTTCAGCGCCCGCGCCTTGTCATAGCTGCCGACCGGCACATAGAGAAACGGGGTAATGCCGAAATACCGTTTCTGCTGCGGCTGGTTGACCAGCCACACGGTCGCTGCCAGGATCGGGTCTCCCACGCCGCTGCCGCTGCCGAGTCCGCTCAGTTGATCGCGCCCGCGCAGGTTACCGAACGGCAGCAGGAACTGCGGGTCCACGGTAAAGCCGGCGATGTCCATGAAATGCACATAGCGCAGGATGCCCACGTCCGAGTTCAGGTTGCCGCCGGCTGCCTGCCTGCCGCTGGCGTAGACCTTGTCGCGCTCCGCGTGCTGGTAGTACAGCATGCCCAGGTTGGTGCCCGCCGGCAGCGCGGTATAGTCGCCGGCATCGACGTCGATGGCCCACGCGGGCGCTGCCGCCAGCAGCAGCGCCGCGATGGTGCCGCCATGGCGCAGGGCCGCACGCGCCCTCCGGCGCAAGGCCGTTCCTTGTTGTTTCATGTCTCCTCCATTTTTTATTGTGTGCCCATGCCGCAGCACGGCCCGGGGGCCGTGCCGGGTCTGGCGGGCGGGATGCCGCGGACGTTCAGCCCGCCTGCTGGCGCGCGATATTGATCACGCTCAGTTGTGCATATTCGGCCAGGCCTTCGGCAGCGAACTCCACGCCCACGCCGGACTCCTTGGCCCCCACCAGGGGGATATGCGGGCCGAAATGCAGGTGATGGTTGACCCAGGCGGTGCCCACGTCGAGCCGCTGCGCCACGGCATAGGCGCGCGCCTGGTCGGCGGACCAGACCGAACCGCCCAGGCCATAGGGCGAGCCGTTCACGCGCGCCACGGCCTCGTCCAGGTCTTCGTACCTGAGCACGGGCAGGATCGGCGCGAACTGCTCCTCGGCTACCAGCGCATTGGTGTCGGGCAGGTCGCGCACGATGGTGGGCGCGATAAAGTAGCCATCGCCCTTGAGCGCTGCGCCGCCGGCCAGCACCTTGCCGTCGCGCCTGGCCGCGGCCAGGAAGCGGCCGGCCTTGTCGAACTGCATGGCGTTCTGCAGCGGCCCGAGGGTAACGCCGGGCTCGGCGCCGTTGCCTACCACGGCCTGCCTGGCCAGTTCGGCCAGTGCCTCGCAAAGCTCGTCATGGATCGAGGCATGCACGTACAGGCGCTTGAGCGCCAGGCAGACCTGGCCGCAGTTGTAGAAGGCGCTGCCGAAGATCCGGGGCGCGATCTCCGCCACATTGGCATCGTCGAGCACGATGGCGCCGTCATTGCCGCCGAGTTCCAGCGTGATGCGCTTGAGACGGGGTCCGGCGCTTTCCATCACTTTCTTGCCGGTCGCGGTGGAGCCGGTGAACGAGACCTTGGCCACGTCGGGGTGCGATGTCAGCAGGCCGCCCAGATCGTTGAGATCGGTGATCACGTTGAGTACGCCCGCGGGGAAGATGCCGTTGGCGATGGCCCCGAGCTGCAGCGAAGCCAGCGGCGTGGTGGGCGCGGGCTTGAGCACGACGGTATTGCCCATCAGCAGCGCGGGTGCGATCTTGTAAGCGGCAATCAGCACCGGGAAGTTCCACGCGGCGATGGCCGCGACCACGCCCAGCGGCTTGTGATGGACTTCGATGCGGTGAGTCGCATCGTCCTGCACCACCGATACCGGCAACGCCATGCCGGCGATATGGCGCACGAACGCCAGTGCGAACTGCAGTTCCTGGCGCGCCTCCGCCAGCGGCTTGCCCTGCTCCAGCACCAGCGACGCGGCGAGGTCTTCCGCATTGGCCGCCATCTCATCGGCAAAGCGCAGGAGCAAGGCCCGGCGCGCTGGCAGCCCGAGCGCCGCCCAGGCTGGCTGGGCCGCCTTGGCCGCGGCCACCGCGGCGTGCGCATCGCGCTCGGTGGCGCGGGATACCGTATTGAATACCTTGCCCGTGGCGGGGTTGATCACGTCCAGCAGGGCCCCGCCCTCGACCAGCTTGCCGCCGATCACGAGTGCTGCGTTGCTTGCCATATTGTCTGTCTCCTTTGTCTGTGCAGGTAGCGCTCATGCGCTCGCACTGCTTACAGCAAAGGCCATGCCCGGCCCGTTGAGACCGCCGCTCGCAGGCTGCATTCCTCCTTGCATTCACGCCATCCTGCGCCTTGCTGCCGCCTCTCGGTTCCCGATGGATGCAGTCAAGCCCGCGGCCGGCATCGCATGCCTGTCTCAATCTGCACCGGTGTCTCGATACAGCTGATACAGGAGAACAAAGAAAAAACCCCCGATGACCGCACGCGGTCATCGGGGGCCTGGGAAGACAAGGCCGGCCGCGATCAGCCAGGCTTGTGGCGTGCCAGCTTGCGATACAGCGTGGCGCGCGAGATGCCCAGCGCGCGCGCCGCTTGCGAGCGATTGCCGCTCAACTGGGCCAGCGTCCTGTGGATCAGTTCGCTCTGCACATCCGCCATCATGGTGGATTGCCCGGGGGCGCGCGGCGCCTCCAGCCGGATGGTGCCGATCGCCGCCGACACCCAGCAGTCGTCGAAGTGTTCGCGACGCACGATTTCGCTATCGCCGGACAAGGCGACGGCTGCGCGCAGCACCTGGTGAAGTTCGCGCACGTTGCCGGGCCAGTGGTGCGACATGACCAGTGCCATGGCATCGGCATCGAGCTGCTTGCGCCGCCCCCGCGCCAGCGACTGCAGGACGGAAGCCACCAGCTCGGCCAGATCCGTGCGCTCCCGCAGCGCAGGCATGCGCACCGACATGCCGTTCAGGCGGTAAAACAAGTCCTCCCTGAAGGTGCCGGCGCGCACCAGGTCGGGCAGATGGCGATGGGTCGCGCAAATCACGGAGATATCGACCGGCACCGGCTTGCTGCTGCCGATCCGGGTCAGGCTGCGCTCCTGCAGCACGCTCAGCAGCCGGGTCTGCAGCGCCAGCGGCATATCGCCGATTTCATCCAGGAACAGCGTGCCATGATCGGCCTGCTCGATCTTGCCGGCGCTGCCGCCCTTGCGGCTGCCGGTGAAAGCGCCGTCGGCATAGCCAAACAGCTCGGCTTCGGCCAGGCTTTCGGGAATGGCCGAGCAGTCGAGCGAGACGAAGGGCTGCCCCGGCCGGCTGGCGTCGTGCAGGGCACGCGCCAGCAAGCTCTTGCCGGTGCCGGTCTCGCCCAGCAGGATGACCGGCACCTGCTCGCGGATCACCGTCACGGCCTTGTCGACGGCCTGGGCCAGCGCCGTATCGGCAATCACACACGACGGGTTGCCGGCCGCCTTGGCGCCGCCGCCATGACTGGCGCGCCGCGCATGCGCGTGCCCCGGCGCCATCGCCTGGTCGAGCGAAACAAAGAAGCGCTCGCCGCCGAGCGCGCTCAGCGACCCAAGGCCCGACGCCGCCGCATGCATGCCGCTGGCGAACACCTGGCGCAACTCGGTACCGGCACCGGCAGCGCTGCGCAGTCTCAGCATCTGCCGCGCGGCACGGTTTGCGGCGACGATCACATCGTCGTCCGAGATCGCGATCAAGCCCTCGGCCGGCGTATGCAGCAGGCGGTGGTCATGATGCAGATGCAGGATGCGGCAGCCATGCAGCCTGGCGTACAAGCGGTTCTCGATCGACATGGCGGCGGATTGCACGAGGCTGAGTGCATAGCCGGGCAGGTCCACGCCGAAACCGGTGATGTCGACCACGCCGATCAGCTTGTCGTGGCAGTCGTAGATCGGCGCCGCGGCGCACACCACGTCGGCAAGCTCGTTGAGATAGTGCTCGCCTCGCCGTATCTCCACCGCCCTGCCGCCCTCGATCAGCACGCAGCCTGGCGCATTGGTGCCGAGCGAACCCTCGCACACGCGCTTGCCGCCCCGCAGTACGGCTGCGGCCGCCGGGCCAACGCCAGTGCCGGCGCTCGCGTTGGAACTGACGATAACGCCTTCCGCATTGGTGCAGAACACGAGCCAGTGCTGCGCCGGAAACGCGTGCGCCAGGATCTCCATGTCCTCGCCGGAAGCCTCGATCAGCACCCGGTGTTCCTCCTCGATCCGTTGCAACTGCGTGCGCGAGACAACATTGCTGAACAGCGCCTGGTCTTCGGGCCGCATGCCGGCGCTGGCGGCGCGTTGCCAGGATCGGGCGATCAGGTCGGGGACGGCCCCCGGAGGAATCAGCTTCCCTTCGAAAAAATGCCGTCTCGCGACCTGCGCGTCTGTTGCCAGCCCATCCGCTGCGTGCCTCATTCAGTTGTCTCCGTACTGTCTTGTTATCGTTGCGGCAACGGCGGCGGCTGCCGCGGCTGGGGCGCCCGCTGGAGAGGAACTGTAAGTGAGGCACCCCCTGTTTTCAAGCGCATGACGGTGCGGCACATGGTTTTCACCTAGGGGATCAGCGCGCTCCGGACGCACTTCTCGCCCAGGCAAGCCGTGCACTGTCGCAATCTGAGACAGTGCCGCACGGCGGCGCGGGAAACACCACGAGTGCAGCCGCCCGCCAGCACCGCTTCAAGAGACCCGGCCTGCCATTCAGGAATGCCGATTTGCATTGTCCCCAGGCCCTTATAATGGCCGCCGCCCAACGGGCCTGCCCGCTCATGGAAAGGAAAGAAGTGGAACGACGCATTGCCCTGGATCCACTCGACTTCCGGCTGCTGAATGCCTTCGTCGCTATCGACAGGGAGCGGCACGTGGGCTGGGCCGCCGATGCGCTGGGCATGTCGCAGCCGACGGTATCCACCCTGCTTGCGCGCTTGCGCCAGGCCGCGGGCGATCCGCTGTTCATCCGCAGCGCCCAGGGCATGCAACCCACCGCACTGGCACGCGCATGGGCGAACCGGTGGCCTCGGCACTGGCGGCACTGGAATCGGCGCTCAACACGGTTCAACGTTGCACGAAGTGCAAATTCCAGATTGCAGATTGCGGGCGGGATTGCGGGTGTTTTCAGGATCCCGGTCTCCCCGCCATGAGACACGCCTAATCGTCCTTGGCGGCTTTGACAAGACACTCGGACAGCCGATCGAAATGCCGCAGCGCGGCCTGGGTCAACTCCACCTGCTTGCGCCGCGCATCCTCGGTATCCGTCAAGATGATCCAGCCCTTCTTGCGCATGGACTTCAGGCGCGCGTGGAGCGTTGCCGGCGAACCCAGATCGCTGTTGCCCATCATATCCCGCACGGAAAGACGTTGCCGGTTCTGGCTGGAGCGAGCCACCAGTTCAAGAATGCGCTCTTCGAGAGGATCCAGGGCCGGCAAGGATGGCAGCCCGCGTAGCGCTTCAGCCAGTTGCAGAAAGCGCAGATAGATGTCGGCAGGGCGAGTCATCGCGCTGCCCCCTCAGGTGCGGAGATACGCCGTCCACGGGAAAATTGGGCTATGATCCGCTCCCAGCTCTGATTGGGTCTGCAAGAATTCTACCGCAATGTCAAATCTCCGCCTGCAATGCTGCATGGTCATGGCAACGATCGTCTTGTTCGTCCTGGCCCTGGCGCTTAACGAGTGGCTGTTTGCGCATTCGGAATTCGTCCGCGGCGTGAACTGGGTTTACCTGCCGGCGGGAATGCGGCTCTTGTGCACGCTGCTGTTTGGCGAGGCCGGCGCCATCGGGCTGTTGCTCGCCTCGTGGCTGGTGAGCTTTGTCTACTTTTTCCCCGACGACTTCAGCCGGGCGTTCATGGGCGGGATTCTGGCGGCAGCCGCACCCTATCTCGTGTACCGCCTGGCGAGGCAGTTCTTCGGATTGCGTGCATCGCTGTCCAACCTGACCCCGAAGCGGCTGCTGGCCTGCATCGTGGCCTATGCGGTCGCGAGCCCCCTGCTGCACCATATCTGGTTCGCCCTGCACGGCGGCACGCAGAACCTGTGGCAAGGCTTCCTGGTCATGCTGACCGGCGACCTGAGCGGCACCCTCATCGTGATCTACACCATGAAGGGCCTGCTCTGCCTGCTGCCGGCCGGGCGCTCCGGTACCGCTGCGCAACACAAATAGGCGCGGCACCGCAAAGGCGATCACCCTGATTCTCCCGCGCCGGCTGCGCGCCGCCTGTCCCGCTCATGCTGCCATCTGCTGCGGCCCGGCAGCATCCTCCCCTCCCGGGCCGCACCTGACCGGCTTCAGCAAAGGGGGAAAATCCGCCGGTACCAGCCATTGCGCGATGTAGCCACCCATCGCATCGAGCAAGACATCGGAGCTCAGGCCGGCAGCGCCCGCGAGCGCCGGACAGATGACCAGGGCCGTGTCGCCGTCAACATGGACCCGCAGCGTTTTGGGCAGGTCGGCCGGCTGCAGGATATGCTCCACGCCGGGCACATGGGAGAATTCAAAGCCGCGCAGAAAATCATCGGCATGGCGCGCTCCCAGGCAGACAATCACCTTTGGGCGCATGTGCCGGCGCAAGCGGGCAATAAACTGGAAGCGGCCGCCGCCGCGGCAAAGTTCGATGAATCGACTCTGGGGATTCAGCGCGGGCTGCGCCCCATATGTGCTGGACCAGGACCGGTTTCCGCTTGAACTGGTCGGCAAGGGAAAGAGGCATAGCTTGAACTCCCCCCCTTGCGGCGCAAAGAGATGATGGCGGAAATACGGCTCCCAGCCGCAAGCCCTTGCCCCGAGCACGGCTCGGCGCGCCGCCACCATGATTCTTGCGATCTTCTGCTGGGTCTGCCAGCGCGCCATCTCCACCTGGCGCTGCTGCCGGAAGGACCTGTCCCAGGCAGCCGGCGCCTCGCGCGGCGCAAGCGGGCCGCTCAGCGTCGCCGCTCCGGTATGCGGCGTGTTCTCGCAGAACCAGACTGCGGCGGCAGGATTGCCTTCCATGCCAATGTAGGAGCCGAAGTAGGCGTCCAGTTCCTTCTCCGAGTAGGCAATCTCACCGCCCTCCCGTATGCCGCCCCCCAAACTGCCGGCCATTGAAATTCGTGGCTTCATGCTGCTATCCAGCGCATTATTGTTACAGAAATCATAACCATTTATGCGAGCGTTTAATACTGGAGCTGCCGGCCAACGGCAGGCGGGACAGGATAAGTTGCAAGAGAACAACGATAAATCCGCTTGCCTGGCGGATTTCCGGATAACGGCGGCCCTTCGCCCGCCCGGCGCCATGCACGCCCGCACCACGCAACGGCACCGACCGCGCCATCGTTGGGCAGCGTATCCGCAACCGCGTGCGTAAAGCGCAAGCAGGCCTCACGCAGGAGCCGAGCGGTATTCCCGGTGGCAACTACCGGCGGGTGTTCGGGGCGTCCGTCGGGTAGTTTCGTGCCGGCGGGCCGGCATCCGCGAGTGCTATCATCCATCGGCCCAACCCTCCGCACCCGTGCCGATGACGCCAGCTCCCGGTCCAGAGAAGAAGCCCTCCCCGGCCATTGCGCCCCCGGATATCCGCCGCCTGCGCGCGCGCTTTGTTGCCATCTCCTGGCGCGACCTGGCCGTCTCTTTCGGGCCTGCGCTGATTTTCTGCGTGGCGGCCATCTGGCTCGCGGTCTGGCTGATACAGCCCGCGCCGCCGACCACCATCTCCATCAGCGCTGGCCCCAAGGGCAGCTCTTTCTGGAACGCCGCGGACAGATACGCGAAGATCCTCGCGCGCAATGGCATCACCTTGAATGTCCTGCCATCCGAAGGTTCGCTGCAGAACGTGCAGCGGCTGGCCGACCCCAAGCAGGCGGTCGACCTGGCACTGGTGCAGGGCGGCGTATCCGACGGGGTGGATACCGGGGGGCTGGTCTCGCTGGGCAGCATGTTCTATGCACCGATCAGCGTACTGTACCGCGGCAAGGAAAAGCACAAGCTGTCCGACTTCCGCGATGCGCGCATCGCGATCGGCCGCGAAGGCAGCGGCTCCCGCGCGCTGGCCCTCGCCCTGCTCAAGGCCAACGGCATCGAGCCCGGCGGCAGCGCCAGGCTCATCTCCTTCGATGGCGACGACGCCGCGCAAGCGCTGGTCGACGGCAAGATCGACGTCGCCATGCTGTCCGGCGATTCCGCCACCGGCCCGACCATGCGCAAGCTGATCCGCACTCCCGGCATCCGCCAGCTGGATTTCGCCCAGGCCGACGCCTACACCCGGCGCTTCCTCTATCTGCAGGAGCTGGTTTTGCCGGCGGGCGTATTCGACCTTGGCAAGAACCTGCCTTCGCACCCGATCCACCTGATCAGCCCGACGGTGGAACTGGTGGCGCGCGACACCCTGCATCCCGCGCTGTCCGACCTGCTGATCGAAGCGGCGCGCGAGGTCCATGGCAAGGCCGGGCTATTGCAGGGCGCCGGGCAGTTTCCCTCGGCAAAAGTGCATGAATTCCCGCTGAGCGACGATGCCACGCGCTACTACGCATCCGGCAAGAGCTTCTTCTACCGGCACCTTCCCTTCTGGCTGGCAAGCCTGCTCGACCGCGCCCTGCTGATACTGCTGCCGATGATCGTGATCCTGATCCCGGCCTTCCGGCTGGTGCCTTCCCTGTACAGCTGGCGCGTCAAATCCCGCATCTATCGCTGGTACGGCTCCCTGATCGAGATCGAGCGCGTCGCCATGGTGGACCCGACCGAGGAGGAGAAGGCCGGGCTGATCGCGCGGCTCGACCATATCGAGGAGGCCGTCAACAGGATGAAGATGCCGCTCGCCTACGCCGACCAGTTCTATGTGCTGCGGGAGCACATTGTCTTTGTCCGGCGGCGGCTGACCGGCGCGCAATGAGGTATTGCATCGGGAAGGGGCCTGCGCCTGCTTGACCCCACCCGCTATCGCGCCGTCTGCTGACGCTGGTATTCCTTGTATTTCATCTGCATGTATTCCTGCCGGTCCAGTTCATGCAATTGCCGCGGATATTGCTCGGTGGCGTCGAACCACGTGGTCAGGCGTTGCTCCAGCCGCTTGTCGGACGGGCTCGACAACGCGCTCAGATAGGCGTCGATGGCCAGGTAGTAGCGCATGGTATTGCGCTCGATCAGGCCGCGCACACCGCCCACGAACCGGCTCTTGCCGGATGGCCCGGCGCCGGCGGAAGTGAAGCCGACCTTGTCGCTGCCGATGGTGGCCAGATAGGTGCTCATGGCGATGCGGCCGGCCATGCCGTAACTGTAGGCATAGGTGAGATGCAGGAAGGTGCGGTTTCCCTCCAGGGGTATCGCCTCCAGCACGATCCGATAGTCCCTGGTGCTCAGCGGGCCGCTGTCGGCATTGAGATCCACCTCGAAGTATCCCGGGCCGGGGCTGGCCGCCGCGCGGTAGCTGAATTGCACGCGGTAGGTGTACGCCAGCGCCTGCTCGACCTTCTTGCCGATGTTCACCGCGAGCACGGTGCCGTCCCTGCCGGAAGAGGCCCGGCAGTACTTGATATTCAAGTGCAATATCAGGACATCGCACCAGTTGGCCGGACCTTGCCCCGGATCATGCAGCGCGCCGTCGACCATGGCGAACGGGTAATCCACCACGCTGTAGATATCGCCCTTGAGCGTGTTTGGCGACTCCGTGGAATCCAGGTACAGCTGGCGCTGGAACTGGTTGCGGTTGAGCTGCTGCGTCAGGCTCTGGTACCTGTCGCGCAGGCTTTGCGCATTGTCGGCCGCCCTCGCGGCCAGCCCCTGGCAAAGCAGGCACATCGCCAGGCCGCTTAGCGCCAGCTTCGTTCTGTACGACCCGTTGCCAGCCGGGCGCTTAGCAAGTGTGCTCATTGATGCGTTCCGGGGGCCCACGTGAATTGGCGGCCGCCGCCGGCGGCTTCGCGCTAGTATGGCGCCGAATGCACAGACCACTCGCAGGCTGCGGCGTACAGGCTTCTCCGCGCATGCCGTCCCTGGCTTGTGAGTTCGTGTGTATCCGCCGCCGCAAGGCCAGCCTGCAGTATAGGTCAGGCCGGGTTGCTGCGGCGCCGGGCACGGACCGCCCGCGGCTGGCGTATCGTTCGCAGCGCCGGACGCGCCTTCGCCGGTCGTGCGGCAGCGCCCATACGCACCCTACTCGACCGGCGGCAGCGCCGACCCGTGCACCGAGTGCCGGAACGCCCTCGGCGTCAGGCTGAACTGCTCGCGGAATGCCGTTGCAAAGTTTGCCGCGCTGGAGAAGCCGACTTGCGCGGCTATGTCGACGATCTTCAACGATGTCTCGGCCAGCAGGCGCTTTGACAGGAGCAGACGGCTCTCGCGCAGGTATTCGAATACCGTCTTGCCCAGTTGCTCGCGGAACGCGCGCGACAGGCGTTTTTCATGCGTGCCGAAGCGCCGTGCGAGCGCCGCCAGGTTTGGCGTGGCGGCCAGGCTGTCGGTCAGATACCGCGCGACTGCCTGCACCAGTACCTGGTCTTCGCTGCGCGCCGAGGGCGACAGCACCGCCTCTTCCGAAGACCGGCGCGCCGCCAGCGAGAGATGGATGCAGATGCGCGCCAGCACCTCGACCGGCTCGAATGGCTTGAGGATATAGTCCACGCCACCATTGCGCAGGCCATGCAGGCGCTCCTCGATGCTGCTGGCGTCGGTCAGGAAGATGACCGGGATCTCCTTTGTCCGCGGATGCGCCTTGAGCAAGCGACAGACCGAGAACCCGTCCAGGCCAGGCAGCCGCACGTCGAGCAGGATCAGGTCGGGCGCATGCGCCTGCGCGCGGTGATAGCCCTGCGCGCCGTCAAAGGCAACGCTGACGCGATACCGGTCGCTGCGCAGCAACTCGATCAACGGGCGCAACTCGTCGGGCCGCTGATTGACGATCAGGAGATGGGCGCGGACCGCGCCGTTGGCGGCGGTATTGCCCTCCGTGCCATTGTCGCTATGCGAGACGGAACCAGACAGCGTATGCGGCTTTTTAGCAGTCATATTGAACAATAGGCGGAGATACCGGCCAGGGTCACCCCGGTCTCAAGTGCCATCGGGCGATGCGGCGGAAGATAAGCCCCCCTGCGCGCCGGCTGACTCGAGCGCTGCGCCCGGCCGATGGCGAGTACGTTGCCTGTCCAGGCAAGAGCGGGTTCACACCGCCCGGCCAGGCCGGATGCCGGAAGGATTGCTACGCGGTGGCAGTGCTGGCCTGAGCAGCGCTACCGTTTTCCTTGCCGCGCGTCCCCCATGCGCGGGACCGGGCTGCAGCGGGCCATCGGGGTTCACAGACAGTACCCGCGCCACTCCTATCGCCCCGGCCCGATAGACACTGCGGATAAACCAATGGCACCTTTTCTTCCCGTGCAAGTCCATTACCGGATCGGGACGAGATGTTAGCAGGGATGGCAAAGAAGAAAAACATAAATTCTAAAAATATCCATCCATAAATATTGACTTCAAGATCATCTCTATAAGCTCAAGCCCCATCCATCATCTATGCGCATCGCCTGGATCTCATGATTTCCTTTTCATAATTCCTGATTCCGAGGAAACGAAAAACCATTCAAGGATCCGCGCCCTGGAGTGGAGGAACCTATCCTCTCCTCCCCTTGAACCGACATGGCGATGCAGCCGAATCCCCAGAAAAATGGAGTGATCCTCGAACCGGAGCGGAGATTAAAATGCAATCCCCTCCAATCGGGGGTATCAGGTTGACGCATCGGGAAAACCGGCCCTTGCCATTTCCCGCACCGCCTCGCAAAACATGCCGATCCGGCAAAGCAAAGCACTATTTCCGTTCCCATTTATATTGTCAAAAAATGTAAATGATTCGCCGGATCAAACGTTTTCTCCTATCCAGCAAACATTTAGATGGAATCCCTCTTCTAGAATCCGACCCGAATTGCTTGCAAGAGACAATGTGCCATCGCTAAATTCAGCATTGCGTACCGCCTGGCAATCCCTGAAACCTAATTCCCGAATGAGCCAGCCGGCATGAGAGTACTTTCGATAGTAGGAACACGGCCCGAAGCCATCAAGATGGCACCGCTCGTGCAAGCGCTTCAGCGCGAACCCGGCGTGACCGGCATGCTGTGCACCAGTGGCCAGCACCGGCAGATGCTGGACCAGGTGATGTCGCTGTTCGCGCTGCAGGCGGATTACGACCTCGATATCATGGCGCCCAACCAGACGCTGAACGGCCTGTTTGGCCGCCTGGTGGCACGCTTCGACCAGGTGCTCGGCGGCGTCAAGCCCGATCACGTCCTGGTACACGGCGATACCACCACGGCAGCGGCGGCGGCCATCGCTGCCTTCCATCGCGGCATCCCCGTGGCGCATGTGGAAGCAGGCCTGCGCACCGGCGACCTGGCTTCGCCCTTCCCCGAGGAGATGAACCGCCGCGTAGTGGATGCGGTCAGCAGCATGTTGTTCGCACCCACCCCGGCCGCACGCGACAACCTGTGCAAGGAGAACCTGGCCGGCAGCATCTTCGTCACCGGCAACACGGTGATCGACGCGCTTGCCATGACCTGCCAGCGCCTGGACGGCGATGGCAGCCTGAGCGCGGCCATTGCGGCACGCCATGCGTGGCTGGACCCGCGCCGACGCCTGTTGCTGGTGACAGGCCATCGCCGCGAGAGTTTCGGCGAGGGTTTCGAGCAGATCTGCGAAGCGCTCGCTATGCTGGCGCGCCGCGCCGACGTGCAGATCGTCTATCCCGTGCATATGAACCCGCGCGTGCGTGAAACCGTCTTGCGCAAGCTCGCCGGCATCGACAACGTGCACCTGATCGATCCGCTCGAATATCTGGACTTCGTCTGGATGATGCGCAAGGCCTGCCTGATCCTGACGGATTCCGGCGGCGTGCAGGAGGAAGCGCCGCACCTGGGCAAGCCCGTACTGGTGATGCGCGAGACCACCGAGCGGCCGGAAGCGGTCGCCGCCGGCACCGTCAGGCTGGTCGGTACCGACAGCGGCCGCATCGTCGCCGAAGTCCACCGGTTGCTGGACGACGCCGCGCTCTACGCGCAATGCCGCCGCCGGGTGAATCCCTACGGCGACGGGCAAGCCTGCCAGCGGATCGTGGCAGCGCTGTGCGGCCGCCCCATCGACGACTTCCAGCCCGCTGCCGCGACGGCCTGATTGGCCCGCCCCCATCCCTAAACCTTTCGCTCCCGCTTATCGCCGCCATGGTACTGCGTCTTTGCCGCCTGCCTCGCCCTGCCCGTTTCCCGCGCAGCCTCCTTTCCGCCGCCCTTGCACTGCCGCTAGCGGCCATTGCCGGGGCGCCCGGCGATGCCATCCGCGGGCTGGAAGCCAATACCTGGCTGACGCGCACCGTGACGCTGGCCGAACTGGGATTCACCGCGCCGGTGGTAATGAACCATAGCGATTCGCGCCATGAGTTCTATCTGCCGGTGCCGCGCAACGTCCCGCTGGCGGATGCCTCGATCGCCTTCGACTCGCACTATATAAAGACGGAGGAAGGCCGCACCAGCCTGCTGCTTTCCGTCGACGGCCGCCCCGCCTTCGCGCGCCGCTTTGAAAACGGCGAGGGTGAAGCCGCCCGTGCGCTCGCCGTCGAGCGGCGCGCCCGCGAAAGCGGCTTCGTCCGGCTGGGCGTGAACTGGTCGTCCAATACCGCGCAGCGGCTATGCGAGATCGACCGCCCGCTTGGCAATGCGCTGACGATCCAGCCGTCCACCCGCCTCAGCTACCGCTACGACGGCGCCGTCCTGCCCACGCTGGAGGACGCCTGGGTCTCGCTGCCGGCCAATACCACGATCCTGTTCGCCGCCAACCGGCTTGACCGCGCCGCCTTCGATGCCGCATGGCGGATCGGCGTGGCGCTGGAAAACGGCGGCAAGCGCGCCACCATGCGTGCCTTCCCCGCACCTGGCGATATCATCGACACGCGCGAGCTGAGCGTGCCGGCGGGACTGCGGCAGGTGCCGGCATTCGCGGCGCTGGACGCCAGCGCGCAACACCGCATCGGCAGCGAGGCCGAGTTCGGCGCGCTGCTGGTGCTGGGCGCGCCCGCCGTCGCCGCCGACCTTGCCGTGGTCGACACCGCCCTGCAGGCCCGGCTCAAGACCGCGCTGGATGCGCTGGCGGCGCAATTGCAGGGCGATGCGGATGCCGCCCGGGCTTTCGCAGCCTGGCGTGCCAGCCGCGCGCCGCTGGCCGGCGCATCACTGTCGGCCAGGCAGATCCAGCTGACCATGCTGGGCGGCCGCCCCGTGATCGCGGTAGCACCGGATGCAGGCGCGCAGGCCGCCGGCATCCTGAACGGCCTGTGGCGCCGCACGCTGGACTCGCGCAAGGTGGAGGTGCGCGCCGCCATGCAGCCGGATCACGGAGAACACTCCGCCACGCCGCTGAGCAGCCTTGGCAACGCCGACAGCAGCTTCGACGTCATTGCGCACGGTGACTGGACGGCCAACTTCCCGCTTAGCGCCGCGGCCATCGACGGCCGCGCGCCCAGCGAACTGGTAGTGGACGTTGCCGCCGCGCCCGGCGCTTCCGGCAGCCCGCCGGTGGTCTCCGTGTTCTGGAACGATGTACTGCTGGCGGCTCGCCAGATTGAGGCCAACGGTCACCGCAACCGCCTGGTGGCGCAGGTGCCCGGCTATGCCCTGAACGTGCGCAACGTGTTGCGCGTCTCGTTCCAGCGCCAGCCGGTCTCGGTCGACTGCAACGAGACCCCGCAGGGCTACCCGGTCAGCGTGCTGCCCAGCAGCCACCTGCGCTCGGGCGCCACCAGGCCGGACGGCTCCTTCGTCAGCCTGCTGCCGCTGATGGCGGGCCGGCCGCAGCTGATCGTGCCGGAGGGCTATCTGCTGGATGCCGGCGCCCGCCTGGCCCAGGTGGTGCGGCTGGCGGCCGCCAGCGGCTTGTCGCCCTATGGCGCGGAGCTGGTGCTGATCGGCAAGGACCAGGCCGCCCGCCCCACCCGTCCGTTCCTGGCAATGGATGTCAGGCTGCAAGGCATAGAGCCCAAGGTGCGCGTGCCGGCCCAGGGCCATCTCCAGATCAACGGTCGCGAAATGCAGTGGCTGGACGTCGCCGGCGTCGCCGGACTCGGCGCCGCCGAAGTGATCGGCGGCAGCGGCCACGACGGCATCCTGTGGCAGGCCATGGGCGCGCCGGCAGGCAGCCCGGGGCAGCCCTTCGTGTTCAACCGGGGCAATGTCATGGTGGTCGGCGCCGACGGCCCGCGCGCCTGGCTCGACAGCGCCCAGCCGGACAGCAACCCCGCCGAGAAGCCCGGGCTTCTCGAGAGATTGCGCCGCATGGCGGCAAGCCACCTGCTGATCCTCGGCTTCGGTTCCTGCCTGGCCGCCCTGTTGCTCTTCGCCTATCTCGCCAGCCGCGCACGCCGGGCAAAGCCATAAACCATCCATGCCGCCCATGTCGTTCATGTCCTCCATGTACTGGCCCTACCTCGTCGCCGACTATTATCGCGGCCTCGAGGTCGTCACCGCCGTGGTGGCCACGCTGATCCTGCTGTCCAGCATCGACGATCTGTTCATCGATCTCTGGTACTGGCTGCGCGAGGCTTATCGGGGCCTGGTCGTGCGGCGCCGGCACAAGCCGCTATCGACCGAGCAGTTGCGCGCATGCGAGGAACAAGCCCTCGCCATCATGGTGCCGGCCTGGCTGGAGTTCGACGTTATCGCGCCGATGCTGGAAAACATGGTTTCCACGCTGGAATACCAGAACTACATGATCTTCGTCGGCACCTATTGCAACGACGCGCGCACCATCGGCGAGGTGGAGCGCATGCGCCGCCGCTACCGGCAACTGGTACGCGTGGAAGTCCCGCATGACGGGCCCACCTGCAAGGCCGACTGCCTGAACTGGATCGTGCAGGCGATCCTGCTGCACGAGCGGGACATGCCCGCGCCCTTCGCCGGCATGATCCTGCACGACAGCGAAGACGTGCTCCATCCGCTCGAGCTGAAGTACTACAACTACCTGTTGCCGCGCATCGACTTCATCCAGTTGCCGGTCGCCTCGCTCGAACGCAGCTGGTACGAACTGGTGGCCGGCACCTATATGGACGAGTTCGCCGAATGGCACACCAAGGACATGGTGGTGCGCGAGAGCCTGTCGAAGATGGTGCCCTCCGCCGGCGTCGGCACCTGCTTCTCGCGCCGCGCGCTGGTGGAGCTATCGGCGGAGACCGACAACCAGCCCTTCAACACCGACAGCCTGACCGAGGACTACGACATCGGGGCGCGGCTGTCGCGGCGGGGCATGAAGCAGATTTTCGGCAAGTTCAAGGTGGAATACGCCACGCGCCGGGTGTCGTGGTTTGGCCTGGGCAAGGAAAAGATCGGGACCATCTCCATGCCGCTGGGCGTGCGCGAGTATTTTCCAGACACTTTCCGCACCGCCTACCGGCAGAAGGCGCGCTGGCTGCTGGGCATCGGCCTGCAAGGCTGGCAGCAGGTCGGCTGGGCCGGCTCGCTGACCACCAAATACCTGCTGTACCGCGACCGCAAGGGCCTGGTGACCTCCTTTATCTCGATCCTGGCCTACCTGCTGCTGGCCAACTTCCTGCTGTTCTACCTGGCCGACGCCCTGGGCTGGTGGACCGTCCACTATCCCGCGCTGTTCCGCCCCGGGAGCTGGCTGGTCACGCTGATGTGGCTCAACACCATCGCACTGGCGCTGCGCACGCTGCAACGGGTCTATTTCGTGGGCAGCATGTACGGCTGGGAGCACGGCCTGCTGTCGGTGCCGCGCATGATGATCGGCAACTTTATCAACGCCATGGCCGCCGCGCGCGCCTGGCGGCTCTTCCTCGGCCACATGTTCTTTGGGCAGCGGCTGGTGTGGGACAAGACCATGCACGATTTTCCTTCGTCCGATCAATTGACCCAGCAGCGGCGCCGGCTGGGCGAGTTGCTGCTGTCGTGGCATGCCATCGACGAGACCAAGCTGGCGCACGCCCTGGACCTGCAGGCCGCCGCGCACCGCCCGCTCGGCAACATCCTGCTGGAGCAAGGCTGGCTGGACGAGGTCACCCTGCTCGAAGCGATCGCCTTCCAGCAAAACATGGCACCCGCCGCCGCATCGCACGGGGCCGCCGCATGAAGGCGCGTACCCGTCTTATCGTGCTGCTCTCGTCGCTGGGCGGCGCCGCCCTGCTGCCGGCGCCCGCGTTCGCCGAGCCGGCGGCCAGCGAAGCGCCGCTCAGGGGAAAAGCCTGGCAACTGGCCGACGAAGGCTACAAGGCCTATGACAAGGGCGACTACGCAAAGGCCCAGGCCAGGGCGGAAGCCGCCATCCGGCTACGTCCGAACGTAGCGCAACTGCACCTGCTGCTGGTCTACGCGCTGCAAAAGCAAGGCAAGCTGGCGCAAGCCGAACGCGCCGTGGCGGCAGCCAATGCCGCCGGGGTCGACAGCCCCGCCCTGCGCGAGGCACGCACCGCGCTGCGCGCCGGCGCCCAGGGCGGCACGGCCCCTGCCACGCAGGCCTTCCGCACCGGCTTTCCCTTTGCCACGCAAGCCTACGCCGCCTACAACGACGGCGATTACAAGGCCGCCGCCGCCGCTGCGGAGAAAGCGTTTGCTGCCGACCCGAGCCAGGGCGCATGGGCCCTCCTGTGGCAAGACGCCCTGGCCGCGCAAGGCGACGACAAGGGAGCCCTGCAGGCCATCGAACGCGCGCTGGCCGCCGGCGCCCCCAACCAGGCCGACCTGATCGCGCGCCGCCAGGGCCTGCACCGCCAGATGTCGGTCCCCTCCGCCCAGGCGGGCTACCAGGCGCTGATCGCCAATCGCCCGGCCGACGCCATCGCACCGGCCCGGCGGGCCGTCGCGCTGGCGCCCGACACGGCCAGCCACCGCCTGCTGCTGATCACCGCGCTGATGCTGGACGAACAACTCGCCGAAGCGGAAACCGCGGCCAGCGAGGCACTGCGGCAGGACAGCGACGACACCGTGGCCCTGCTGCTGCGAGCCTACCTGCGGCAGCGCCAGGGCAAGACAGCCCAGGCCGAGGCCGACTTCGACAGCGCGCTCGGGCAGGACTGGCTGGACGACGAGCAGCGGCACAATGTGCGCCTGATCGCCGCCGACGCGGCACTGGCCGCCGGCAACGGCCAGCGCGTGCAAGCGCTGCTGGCCGCGCTGGACGGCACGGACAAGGCCGTGCGCAGGCGCCTGGACGAAGCCGGCCGCGCACGCGCCCCCAGGACCGCGCTGACGCTGGCCGGCTACCCGCCCCCGGTGCAGCGCTGCCGCGACACGCCGTATGGCACGGCGTGCGAATTGCTGCCGGCGGACGCCTCCGGCGGCAGCCCCGCCGCGCTGGCCTATGCCGCCTATGGCCGGCACGACTACCAGGAAGCGATCGCGCAAGCGCGAAAGGCCCTCGAGCGCGACCCGGGCGAGCAGAGCCAGGCCCTGCTGACCACCGCGCTGGCGGCCGGCAACCGGGCGCAGGCCCGCGAAGCGGCCGCGCGGCTGGACGCCGCGCTGAACCGGCAAGCGGGCGACGCCGGCCTGCTGATGCAGCGCGCCTATGTCAACCAGCGGCTGGGCATGCCGGAGCAGGCCTTGCACGACATCCAGGCCGCCCGCGCCACCGGCAAGGCACCGCCGCTCGCAATACTGGACGAGGGCTATGCACGCGCCGGCGCGGGAGACAAGCGCGGCGCCGCGCGGACCTTGATGCAGGCCATCGACCAGGCCGATGCGGGCACGCTCGCCCTGGACGAGGAGCAGCGCTACAACACACGCGGCGCCATCGCGGGATTCTCGCGCGAGTGGGGTGGCTATGTGTCCGCGGGCTACCGTGGGGCGCGGCCGGCGTCAGCGGATTTTGGCGGCGCCGCCGTTTCCACGCCAGGCGATGCGGTCTTCGGCACCGCGGAAGTATTCTGGCGCCCGCCAATCTTTCTCAATACGTCGAACCGGACCTTCGAACTCTACGGGCGTCTGTCGAGCACCGTCTACGACAACGGCGGCAAGACCAAGGCGCAACGCCTGGCGGACCCATGCGGCGGCACGGCGGCGGCCCGCGCGGACCTGGGCGAGACCCACAGCCGCGGTATCTCCGGCGTGCCCACCACCGTGGGCGCGCTGGGGCTGCGCTTCACGCCATCGAACGAGGTTGGCCTCACCTTCGGGCTGGAGCGCCAGTTCCTGCTCGGCACCGCCACCCGCAGCGGCATGCTGGTTCCTGCCGATGCCGCCCAGCGCTGCGCGCTCAACCGGCAAAACCAGAGCGCCCGCTATGAATCCGATGCCGGTTCCGGCGGCTGGCTCACCTACGTCACGTACGGCATCTACGAAGGCAGCGGCATGCGGTTGGATGTGCCGAGCTGGTTCACGGTGGAAGGCTATGTGCAGGGCGGCTACAGCCTGCAGGATTTCGCCGCGCGCTACTCGCTGCGCGACAACGCCACCGGCAGCGAGACGGCTAGCGGATCAGGCCGCCTGCGCCGCGACCAGGCCTTCGCCTCTGGCGAAATCCGGGCCGGCCGCAGCTTTCGCCTCGACGCCATCGACGAGCGGCTGATCCTGTTCCCCTACGTGGTGCTGGGCGCCGACTGGCTATGGCAGAAGAACCGCGCCTCCGGCACGCTTGGCACGGCATCCGGCAGCACCGAACTGCAGGGCAATGGCGCCACATGGTCGGTCGGCGCCGGCCCCGGCGTCAACCTGCGCTACTGGTTCCGGCAGGACCGCTACAACGCGCCGCGCTCGTATCTGGACTGGGGTGTGCAGTACCGCGCCGGGCTCGCCGGCCACTCCAACCGCGCCAAGGGGCTGTTCATGAACCTGACGCTTTCTTACTGATGCACCGATTGCGGCGCTCCCCGCCATCGCTCCCAAAGGAATGACCTCCATGCACCTGTCCCGCGACAACCCGCTGCGCCCGGCCCGGCGCATCCGTTCCTGGCTGGGCCACAGCCTGGCAGGCGCCGCCCTTGCATGGTCGGCCGTGGCCTGCGCCGACGGATCGTCCATCATCATCGAAGGCAAGGACAACTGGCTGTTCCCGGGCTGGGGCAGCCTGACGCACGTGGATAGCGCCGGCATCGATGCCAGTGCGGCGCTGGTGGCCGAAGCGCGCAGCGCGCTGCTGGCGCGCGATATCCGGCTGGTGGTGGTGCTGGTGCCCGACAAGGCGCGCTTCTACCAGGACAAACTGCCGGACGGCAAACCCATGAGCACCGAAGTCGCCGCGCGCTACCAGACCGTGCTCGGCAAGTTGCGGCAGGCGGGCGTTGCCACCTTCGACGACGAGGCGGTGCTGCTCAAGCTCAGGAAAGAGGGGCGCGACGTCTACTACCGCACCGACCAGCACTGGACCCAGGCCGCCGCCGACGCCACCGCGCAGGCCACCGCCGGGATCGTCATGCAGCAGGCGCCGCAGCTCAAAGGCCAGCCCGGCAGCGGCATGGCGCTGGGCGCCTTGTCCAACGAGCGGCGCTACGGCGATCTGGCGGAACTGTTCCTGACCCCCGAGCGCAAGAAGGCCGTGGGGCGCGAAACGTTCACGATACGCAAGGCCACCGACAGCCAGGCCCTGCTGGACGATGCCGCGGCGCCGGTGCACGTCACCGGCCACAGCATGGTCCAGCCCTATTTCGGCTATCCGCAAACGCTTTCGAACTCGCTGGACCGCCCGGTCTCCGTCAACTGGAAGCCCGGCAACGTGGGGCCGTGGATCATGCTGCTGGAGTACCTGGAATCCCCCGGCTTTCGCCAGCAGCCGCCGCAGGTGCTGGTATGGCAACTGTTCGAGCCCGCCTTCTCGCAAGGGCCGGACGCGCGCGGCCTGTGGGACAACGCCTCGCTGATGAGCGCCGACACCTGGCGCAAGCGGCTCAAGGCTGCCCTGGAGCGCTGAGGACATGGACATCAAGCCGGATATCGAGCCATCGCACCGCCTGGGCGCGGCCGTGTGCGCAGCGTTGCTGGCGGCTGGCCTGGCCTGGGGCATCCACTCGCTATGGCAGTCCCGCGGCCGGCTCGCCGGGCTGACGCCGTCCGCCTGGCTCGACGGCTCGGCGGGCCAGGCGCTCAAGCCAGCCCTGCGCTTGCCGGCGCAAGCGCAGGTGGAGACAGGGCTGGCCGCGCTGCGCTACCGGCTGCTTGGCAGCCTCGGCAAACAGGTCGTGCAGGGATGCCCGGGCTGGCTGTTCTATCGCGACGGCCTGCAACCGCAGCCCGGCCACGCGCAAGCCTTCGCGCAGCGCCTGCGGCTGATGCGGCACTGGGTTGGCGAGTTGCGCGCTACCGGGGTGCAGGTGCTGGTGGTAGCGGTGCCCGACAAATCGCGTGTCGAGGCGGCACGGTTGTGCGGCTTGCAGGCTGCCCCTGCCATGCGGGAGCGCCTGGACGACTGGCACGCCGGCCTTGCCGCCAGCCAGGTGCCATACGTGGACCTGCGCGCCGCGCTGGATGCCCGCACGCCGGGCTATTTCCGCACCGACGTGCATATGAACGGCCATGGCGCCGCCGCCAGCGCCGAGGCGGTGGCGGCAGCGGCCCTGCACTTCCTGGGCCAGCCAGGCCAGCAGCGTTACGCCGTCGGCAGCGCGGCCCGCCCCACCGAGCGCGTGGGCGACCTGCTGGTGCTGGCCGGCCTGGAACACGCCCCCGAGCGCTGGCGCCCGCTGCCCGACCTGGTGCGGGAGCAGACCGTCAAGCCGGAGATCGCTGGCGGCCTGCTCGACGAGGTGGCACCGCCCGAGGTGTTGCTGGCCGGCAGCTCCAACGGCCGGCGCAGCCACTTCGCCGAGCGCCTGGGCATGCGGCTGGGCCGCCAGGTCTGGAACCTGAGCATGGACGGCGGCCAGTTTTCCGGCGCCCTCCAGGCCGCACTCCGCCAGCGCGCGCAATGGCCCGCCAGCCTCCGGCTGGTGATCTGGGAATTCTCGGAGATGGCATTGTCCCTGCCGCTGACCGAGGACGAGAAGACCACCCTGGCCACCCTGCCATCGCGGTAAGGAACAGGCCATAACCAACGACCATGCTCTTCAACTCCCTACTCTTCCTGCTGCTGTTCCTGCCCGTCGCGCTGCTGGTGCACTACCTGCTTGGCGCGCGCTCCCTGCGCGCCGCCGCCGCGTGGCTGTGCCTGACCTCGTTCGTCTTCTACGGCTGGTGGAACCCGCAGTTCGTGGCGCTGCTGGCCGGCTCGATCGCTTTCAACTACGTGGTGAGCCAACTGATCCTGTCTTTCAAGGGACGCACCATGCTGCAGACGCTGACGACGGCGCTCGGCGTGGCGGCGGATCTCGGCCTGCTGCTTCACTACAAGTACTTCGCCGCGCTGCTGGGCTTCCTGCATGAACTTGGCCTGAGCAGTGCCAGCCCGGCCGGCTCGGTGATCCTGCCGCTTGGCATCTCGTTCTTCACCTTCACCCAGATCGGCTACCTGCTTGACTGCCGCGCCGGCATCGTGAGCGAGCGCAGCCCGCTGAGCTATGTGCTGTTCGTGACGTTCTTTCCGCACCTGATCGCCGGCCCCATCCTGCACCACAAGGAGATGATGCCGCAGTTCGCGCAACGCGAGAACTACCGCTTCAAGGCGGAAAACCTGTCGGTGGGCGGCATGCTGTTCGTCATCGGGCTGGCCAAGAAAGTGCTGCTGGCCGATGCCATCGCACCCTATGCCGACGCGGGCTTCGCCGATCCCGGCAGCCTCCGGTTCTGGGCCGCCTGGGGCGCCAGCCTGTCATATGCGCTGCAGCTTTACTTCGATTTTTCCGGCTATTCGGACATGGCGCTCGGCCTGGCCAAGATGTTCGGCATCCGCTTCCCGCTCAACTTCAATTCGCCCTACAAGGCATCGAGCATCATCGATTTCTGGGCCCGCTGGCACATCACGCTGACCCGCTACCTGACCGCCTACCTGTACTACCCGGTGGCCATGGCGGTATCGCGCGGGCGCACCGGCCGCGGCCAGCCGGTGGGCGCGGCCGGCGTGGCCACCGTCGACGGCTTCGCCGCCATGATCGTGCTGCCGACCGCCTTCACCATGGGCCTGGCCGGCATCTGGCACGGTGCCGGCCTGCAGTACCTGGTGTTCGGCCTGCTGCATGCGGGCTACCTGTCGGTCAACCACGCCTGGCGCATCTTCGTGGCCGGCCGCAAACCCGCCGCCGCGCGCCAGACCCGGGCGGCGACACGGGTGGCCTGCGTGCTGCTGACCTTTGTCGCCGTGCTGGTGGCGCAGGTGTTCTTCCGCGCCGACGGCATGCACGATGCCGTGGCGCTGCTGGAGGGCCTGGCCGGCCTGCGCGGCTTTGAATCCATTGCCGCGCTGCCGTGGCCGGATGCCGCGCTCGCCCCGGGCGATGCCTGGCGCATGCTGGCCGGGCGCCATCTGCAGCTGTTCTATCTGCTGGCGCTGCTGGCCATTGTCTGGCTGGCGCCCAACGCCCACCAGATCCTGGGCCGCTGGTCGCCGGCGCTGGCGCGCGCGCAGCCAGGCGGCTGGTCCGTGCTGCGCTGGCGGCCCACGCCCGGCTGGGTCGCGGTCATGCTGGTTCTGCTGTTCCTGTGCCTGGCCAACCTGCACCAGGAAGCCCGCTTTCTCTATTTCCAGTTCTGATTTCCAATTTCCATTCTGAGCGCCACAGGCGCAGGAGACTATCCGATGCACACGCAATCCGCCGACAACCAAGCCATCGAAAACAAGCTCGCCAGGATCATCGAAAGCGTGATCCTTACCCGCGTCGATCCCGACACCCTGCTGATCGAGTCCGGCCTGGTCGACTCGCTCAGCGCGGTGGACCTGGCCCTGGCGGTCGAACGCGAGTTCGGCTGCAAGATCCCGCCCACCGAAATCGACGTTCACCTCGAATCGGTGCGCACGCTGGCCGCGTTCATCGCCGCGCAGGGCCATGCCTGAGCCCCGCTCGGACGCGCCATCCGGAGCTCCTCATGCGCTTTGACTTCGATACCTTCCGCTTCGCCGAACCCGACTCGGCAGGCGATGCCCTGGCCGTGGTGGACACGCACGACGGCCTGAGCTGGCACACGCTGCGCGCCCGCACCGAGGCCTGGGCCGCCGCAGCCCGCGCGGCCGGTGCCCGCCCCGACGTGCCGCTGGTGATCGTCGGCCACAAGGAAGCCGGCTTCCTGGTGGCCATGCTCGGCTGCCTGACGCTGGGCGTGCCCTTTGTGCCGGTGGACCGCATCAACCCCGCCGAGCGCGTGCGCCGCATCATCGAGATCGTCGGCGCGCCGCTGGTGTACGAGGCCGACAACGACGTCTTCCGCCCCGGCACCGCCGCCACCGTCCTGAAGGAGCGCGGCGTGGCCTACATCATGTTCACCTCGGGCAGCACCGGCGACCCCAAGGGCGTGCAGATCGGCCGCGAAAGCCTGGGCCTGTTCGCCGGCTGGATCCGCGACTGCCTGCGGCTGGACGCCGCGCCGGTGTTCATGGACCAGATGCTGTTCAGCTTCGACTTCTCGCTGTTCAACGTGGCCGGCGCGCTGGGCCTGGGCGGCACCTGCGTGCTGTGCCCGCGCGATCTGACCGCCCAGCGCGACGCCTTCACCGCCTACCTGGCGCGCCACCGCGTCACGATGTGGGCGTCGACGCCCTCGTTCGTGCGCCAGCAATTGCTCAACCCGGCCTTCGACGCCGCCACCCTGCCCGCGCTCAAGGTCTTCCTGTTCGGGGCCGAATCGCTCTCGCCGGCGCTGGCCGAGGCGCTGTGGGAGCGCTTTCCCGCCGCGCGCATCGTCAACTCCTACGGCCCGACGGAGGCGACCTGCTCCACCACCTGGGTCGAAATCGACGCCGCGCTGCGCAAGGACGCCCCCAACCCGTTCCCCATCGGCCGGGCCAAACCCTATGCGGAACTGTTCCTCGACCAGGGCGAGCTGTGCATCGCCGGCGACCACGTGATGCGCGGCTACCTCAACCGGCCCGATCTCAACCAGACCCGCCTGTTTCTCCACCAGGGCAAGCGGGCCTACCGCAGCGGCGATCTCGCGCACATCGATGCCGCCGGGCTGGTGCATTTCCGCGGGCGGGCCGACGACCAGATCAAGCTGCATGGCTACCGCATCGAACTGGCCGAAGTGGATGCCGCGCTGGCCAGCCTGGACGGCGTGCGCGCGGGCGCCGCGGTCGCGCTGCGGCGCGCGGACGGCGCGATCGTCCGCATGATCGGCTTCGTCGAACTGGAAGGCAACCATGCAGGCGACGCCACCGGGGCCGCGGCATTGGCGGACTGGAAACAGGCGCTAGGGCAAAACCTGCCGCCGTACATGATCCCATCCGAACTGGTCGCCTGCGACCGCTTCCCCACCACCAGCACCGACAAGGTCGACCGCAGGCAACTGGAGCGCCAGTACCTGCAGGCGCGCCTGAGCGGCACGAAGGAATAGCCATGCCCAAGCTCCACGCCCTGCGCACGACCCTTGCCGCCACACTGGCCTGCGCGGCCGCGGCAACCGTCTGCGCCGCGCCGCCCGCCACCGAAGGCGTGCTGGCCCAGCTCTACGCGGCGCGCCCGCCGCAAGGGTCGTCCTATGTGCGGGTGCTCAACCCGGACACAGCCACCGCTACCGTGGCCGTCGCCCAGGGCCGGCCCCAGCCCGTCGGCGGCAACGGCGCCGCCGCCACCACCTATGCCGTGGTCAAGGGCGGCCAGCCTTTCACCGTGCGCCTCGACGGCAAGGAGGCCGCCACCCTGCAGGTGCAGCCCGACACCTTCACCACGCTGCTGCTGGAGCGCACCGGCGGCAAGCTCTCGATGGTCCCGCTGGACGATGGCAGCGGCAACCAGGACGCGCTCAAGGCGGAACTGCGCTTCTACAACGCCATCCGCGACTGCGAGGGCGCGCAACTGGCGCTGGCGCCGTCGGGCACGCCCGTCTTCCAGGCCGTCAAGCCCCGCAGCGCCGTCCACCGCGCCATCAACCCGGTCAGCGCAACGGTCACCGCCGCCTGCGGTGGCGCGCGCTCCCCCGAGCTGGCGCTGCCGGCGCTGCAGCCGGGCGACCACTACAGCCTGTTCCTGACCGGCAGCGCGGCCAAGCCCGTACTGCGCGGCCAGGTCAGCCGCACCGACCCCTACAGCAGATAAGCCAGCCATGCGTCCAGTCCTCCGAGACGATCACGAACAATTCCGCGAGCAGGTGCGGCGCTTCATCGCCCACGAAATCGCCCCATGCTATGGCGGATGGGAACGCCAGGGAATCACGCCGAAGCACCTGTGGCAACGCGCGGGCAGCGCCGGCCTGCTCAACTGCGCCCTGCCCGAGCCCTTTGGCGCCGGAGGCGACTTCGGGCACGCCGCGGTGGTGATCGAGGAGCTGGCGCGCGCCAACTATCTCGGCATCGGCTTCTCCATCCACTCGGAGATGGTCGCCCCCTACCTGCACCGCTACGGCACCCCTGCCCAACAGGCACGATGGCTGCCGGCCATGGCGCGCGGCGAGTGCATTGGCGCCGTCGCCATGACCGAGCCCGATGCCGGCAGCGACCTCAAGGCGATCCGCACCCGCGCCCGCCCCGACGGCAAGGGCGGCTACCTGCTGAGCGGGCAGAAGACGTTCATCACCAACGGCGTCAACGCCGGGCTGATGATCGTGGCCGCCAGCACCAATCCGGACCTGGGCGCGCGCGGCCTCTCCCTGTTCTGCCTGGACGACGGCATGCCCGGCTTGCGCAAAGGGCCGCCCATGGCCAAGATCGGCCAGCATGCGCAAGACACCTGCGAGCTGTTCTTCGACGAGGTACAGGTCGGCGCCGACCGCTTGCTCGGCGCGGAGAACAACGGCTTCGATCTGCTGGCCCGGCAACTGGCGCCGGAGCGCCTGGCCATTGCACTGCGGGCCTGCGCCTCGCTGGAAGGCATGCTGGAAGACGCGATCGCCTACACCCGCCAGCGCAAGGCCTTCGGCCGGCGCGTGGCCGACTACCAGAACACCCGCTTCAAGCTGGCCGATGCCCACGCCCAGCTGGCCATGCTGCGCGTGTTCCTGGACCACTGCCTGGCGCTGCAGCTGCAAGACCGCCTCGACCCCGTCACGGCCGCCATCGCCAAGCTCAACGCCACCGAACTGCAAGGCCGCATGCTCGACGACCTGCTGCAGATGTATGGCGGCTACGGCTATATGGCTGAATACGGCATCGGCCGGGCCTGGGTCGATGCCCGAGCCATGCGCATCTACGGCGGCACCAGCGAAATCATGCGCGAGCTGATCGCGCGCACGATCTGAGCGGCGCACGCCGCATGACTACCCAGTGAGCCAGCCTATCCCAGCCCTCAGCCATCCCTGCCCCGCTCCCGGGCGCCGCCGCCTGTTGCGCGCGGCTGCCGGGTGGCCGCTGCTTCCCCTTCTTCCCTTGTTCCCCCTCGCGGCCTGTACCGGCCAGCCGGTATTTGCCTCGACCTTCCTGCAGGTATGGCGCAGCCATCTCGAACTCGGGCAGGCACAATGGCACCAGCGCCTGAAGGCCGTGCGCGCCCTGGGGTGCGGTGAGATCGTGATCCAGTGGGCAGCCGTGGATGGCGAGCAGCCCTGGCAAATCCCCGATGCGCTGCTGGATTTCCTGTTCGACGATGCGGGCCAGCTCGGCCTGGGCATCCGGCTCGGACTGCCCTACGACGAACGCTGGTGGCAAGCACTGGGCGCGCCCGACGACGCCACGCTGCCGCGCTTTCTCGCACGGACCCGCGCGCGCAGCCTCACCTATGCCGAGCAGGCCAGGTGGCCGGGGCGGAGCAATTTCCGCGGCTGGTATATCCCTTATGAACTGGAGCAGCACAACTGGGGCACGCCACAACGGCAAGCGCTGCTGGTGCCCTGGCTGCATTCCATCGCGGCCGGTGCCGCCCCCCGGCCGGCCATTTCCACCTACTACAGCCGCCTGCCCTCTCCCGGCACGCTGGAGGGGCTATGGGCCGCCATCCTCGGCCAAGTGGCCGTTCGCCCGATGATCCAGGATGGCGTGGGGGTGGCAGGCCTGGACAACTACCAGGCGCTGGCGCCGCTGCTCGCACTGCTGCGCGAGCGCAAGACATCGTTCGACCTGATCGTGGAACTGTTCCAGGAACTGCCGTCCGAGCGCCAGGACGGCACCACCTTCAAGGCCGTCTCCGCCGACCTGCCGCGGCTGCGGCAGCAACTGGCCATCGCGCGGCAAACGGGTGCCCGGCAACTGGTGGCCTTCGCCCTCGATCCCTGGGTGATCGGGGAATCGCCGCAGGCAAGGCAGTTGCTGGAGGCCTGGCGCGAGCTTGGTTGAAAGGCGCCATGCCACCTATGCCCTGACAGCGCAAGTCGCGATAAACGTCGGGATATAGCGATCGATCACGAACCATGGCGAGGGTTGCCAATCCTCGTAGAGATCCGCAAGCATGAAGCCCGCCGCCAGTTCAGACGAGATCCGGCCGGGCGAAGAAGGCATCGAAGATCGCCAAGGTGGCGGCGTCCCTCTGCGCGTCGATCATATGCGCGGCGGGCTGCCGAATCGGCACAGGACGCTTGCGCTGGTGCCCGACAGGCTGGTTGTGCTGGAGGTGATTCCGGTGGCGGGCCACTGAGCCGAGGCCCGCCTGGAAGGCCAGGAACAAGGCGCGCCGGCGGGCCCATGCTCGCCCGCCGCCGCGCTCACTTGGCCCGCTCGCCCTGGAGCCCGACGACGCTCGCTTCGCGCTCCGTCTCGCGCGGCATGACGAGCGTGCCGCTCCACATATCGTCCACCCGCTCGCCGTGCAGCACGACGTCCAGGCCTTCGCGCTCATCGTCCGCGCTCACGCGCAGGCCCATCGTCATATCGATCAGCTTGAGCAGGATGAAACTGGCGGCGCCGCTGTACACCAGCGTCGTCGCCACGCCTTTCAATTGCAGAACCACGCTGCCGTCGGCGCCGCCGATCTCCTTCACGGCAAACACGCCGGTCAGCACGGCGCCGACGATCCCGCCGATGCAATGCACCCCGAATGCATCGAGCGAATCGTCATAGCCAAGCATGCGTTTCAGCGCCGTGGCCGCCCAGAAGCAGATCACGCCAGCGGCCACGCCGATCACCAGCGCGCCGCCGACGCCGACGAAGCCCGAGGCCGGCGTAATCGCCACCAGGCCTGCCACCGCCCCCGATGCAATACCCAGCACCGACGGCTTGCCCTTGCTCAGCCATTCGGCGAACATCCAGCCCAGCGCGGCCGCCGCCGTGGCGATCTGCGTGACCGCCATCGCAAAGCCGGCACGGCCGTCGGCGGCCACCGCCGATCCTGCATTGAAGCCAAACCAACCCACCCACAGCATCGCCGCGCCGATCAGCGTAAGCGTGAGGTTGTGGGGCGCCATCGGCTCCTTGCCGAAGCCGACGCGCTTGCCCAGCACCAGCGCGCACACCAGGCCCGCGATCCCCGCGTTGATATGCACCACCGTGCCGCCGGCGAAGTCCAGGATGCCGGCGGCCGCCAGCCAGCCGCTCGGCTCCCACACCATATGGGCGATCGGCGCATAGACAATGAGCGACCACAAGGCCATGAACACCAGCATGGCCGAGAATTTCATGCGCTCGGCGAAGGCGCCGCAGATCAGCGCGGGGGTGATGATGGCGAAGGTCATCTGGTACACCATATAGACCGTTTCCGGAATGGTCGCGGCCAGGTGGCTGACGGTGAGCGTGGTCGCCTTGTCCCCCTTGACGTAGTTCATGCCGTGCAGCATGAAGCGCGACAGGCCCCCGATGAAAACATTGCCCGGGGTGAAGGCCAGGCTATAACCGACGACGGTCCAGAGTATCGTGACCATGCAAGTGATGGCGAAGCTTTGCATCAGCGTGGCCAGCACGTTCTTCTTGCGCACCATGCCGCCGTAGAAAAGCGCCAGGCCAGGTACCGTCATGAAGAGCACCAGGGCCGTGGAGGTCAGCATCCAGGCGGTGTCGCCGCTGTTAAGGTTCCTGGCATCGGTGACAAACGGCGCGGTGGGCGCCGCGGGGACCGCATCCGGCGCCGCGGGGGCTGCCGCGGCCGTTGCCGCGGTGGCGGCGGAGGCGGCGTCGTCGGCCAGCGCGGCGCCGGAATGACTGCCCAGGCTCAACGCCACCGCGGCGAGCGCCCCCACTATGACGATTCTGGCAAACAGCTTCTTCATGGGATGCCTCCTGCCTGTGCAAATGTGTGTAGGGTCAGAGCGTTAAAGCGTTAAAGCGCATCGGCGCCGACTTCGCCGGTGCGGATCCGGACCGCCTGTTCGATGTCGCAAACAAAAATCTTGCCGTCCCCGATCTTGCCGGTGCGGGCCGCCTGCTCGATCGCCTCGATGGCATGCTCCACCTGGTCGTCGCGTATCACCGCCTCGAGCTTCAGCTTCGGCAGGAAATCCACAACGTACTCGGCCCCTCGATAGAGTTCCGTGTGCCCCTTCTGACGCCCGAACCCCTTGACCTCGGTCACGGTCATGCCCGCTACGCCAAGCCCCGAAAGCGCTTCGCGCACGTCGTCGAGTTTGAACGGCTTGATGATTGCGATGATCATTTTCATGAAACTCCCCCCTTGAAGGCTGCATCAGGATGAAGCGAAGCGGTTCGGCGGCGCAGTGCCGGCGCAGGCACGCGGACGGCATCCGCCGCCCCGCAAACCTGCGATCGATGCGAGCAATGGCTGCAGTTGGAGAGTGAGTGAACCGAGTTTCGAGTCCAGCGTACCGCTTGCCCCGGTCAAGCGATACGGGTGAGGCATGGGCCTCCCGGGAACGCGGCATTCTGCCGATCCGGGAAGCGCCCTGTCATCTCGGCCTGTGCAAAGACCGGCACTGGCGGCGCTGATCGACAGCGCGCCGGCATGCGGGTCCCCGTTAGCCTGTTCTCCCCCGTGAGCCAGGGAATCCGTAATGCGCAACGGGCCAGGAAACCGGACACCTCCAGCAGTGGGCTTTTTTTTCATCATGCGCCTCGCGGGGTCAAGTGAAAATGCTGGTGCTCGGTGATTTGCTGCAACTCCCGTGCCATACGGTGGCGTTGCGCATCGATCGGATGCTCGCGCACGCAATGCAGACGAAAAAGCACCTGGCCGCTTCGAAAGATTGCCAATGCGAACTGGCGAGCGCATGCCGCACACCGGCGCTCTGTTGGCCGTGCACGATAAATGGGCGCGGCTGCACGCAAGTGGCACAAGAAAAGGGAATGCACTCGCCATCGATCGACGCGCGATGGCTGGCTTTCAGTCTGTCGGTGCCGGCACCGATGCCCGGGAAGGGCCGCCACCTACCCGGTTCAGGTGGCTTTCTGGATACCGGCACGCCTGCCGGCGTTGACGCTGAACAATGGTGACGCCAAGCCTTGCGAATTCATGCAAGGGCCGGTACAGGGCCGCCTATGCTAGACGCAGGCGTCGGCAGGGGCGGCAGCGGCCCGGCCGCGTGACCACAGGGTCCAATCCCGGTTCAAGGAGATGACAATGAACAAGCGCTTGAGTGAGGAAGGCATGGATCTGCTGTTTCGCGAAGCACGCACGCACAATGCCTGGCTGAATCAGCCCGTGAGCGACGAGACCTTGCGGCAGCTCTATGACCTGATGAAATGGGGACCGACCAGCGCCAACTGCAGTCCCGCGCGAATCTTGTTCCTGCGCACCCCCGAGGCCAAGCAGCGCCTGTTGCCCGCGCTGGCGCCAGGCAATGTGGATAAGACCATGGCCGCGCCGGTCACCGCCATCATTGCCTACGATGTGAAGTTCTATGAGTTTTTGCCCAAGTTGTTTCCGCATGCGGACGCGCGCTCCTGGTTTGCCGACACACCGGAACTGGCCTCGGCTACGGCGAGGCGGAACAGCTCCCTGCAGGGCGCGTACTTCATGATCGCTGCACGCTCGCTGGGACTGGACTGCGGACCGATGTCCGGCTTCGACAATGCCAAAGTCGACCACGAATTCTTCCCCGCGGACACGAAGGCCAATGCCTTCCAGCTCGAACACTTCCCGGACAGTCACGTGAAAACCAACTTCCTGTGCAATCTGGGCTATGGCGATCCCGGCAAGCTGTTCCCGCGCAGCCCTCGCCTGGACTTTGACGAGGCATGCAAGCTGCTCTGACCTGCCTGGGCGCCGCTCATGACGGCCTCCCTGGCCGGGGTGCCGTTATCAGCTCGCATAAGGCGAATAAAAGCACAAGCGCAATCCAGGGGAGGCCCGGGACGCGCCGGCGTCTGCGCGAGGACTGCGAGATTACTCCGGCCTCCCCGCGCCGAAACGATAGACCACCAGTTGATCAGTGCCCGACTCGGCCGCCCAGGCTTCGCCCGCGCGGCCGAGCATTTGCCGCACGCCAGCGTGCGGCGGCGAACTGGTGAAGGTTTCGAAGCGACCCGTTTGCGGGTCGAAGCGCAAGATCGCATTCGCGCCCCAGTCGCTTAACCACACCTTGTCGCGCTCGTCGACATAGACGGCATAAGCGTGAGGGCCGTCGCCGGGCAGGCGCCATTCCCGCCAGCGGTTGGTGGCGGGATCGTAGGCGCCAAGCTTGCCGGCGGTCCATTCGCTGACCCACAGGATTCCCTTGGAATCCGACCAGATACGGCGTGGCCCTGCGTGCGGCGTGGGCGGCACGATGGTATGCGCGGCACCGGTAACCTTGTCGATGCGCGCGATATAGTTGCCGGCCAGCGAAGCGTAATAGACATCGCCGCCGGGTGTGACCGTAATGCCGTAGGGCCCTGCCCCCTCCGGAGCATCGAACACGCGTATGTGGCCGCTGACGGGATCGACTTCGCCGTAGACGCCATTTTGTCCGGTAAACCACAGGTGCCGCTGCGCGTCGAACACGGCTGTGTTCAGATTGGCATTCGGGTGCCCGGGCGGGAGCGGAAAGCGCTTCACCGCGCGCGTGGCGGGGTCGACACGCACGATTGCGTTCTGGCCGCCATCAGTGACCCAGGCCGCTCCGTCCGGCCCGACGATGACGCCGTGCGGTGCTGCGCCCTTGCCGAGCGGAATGTGCATGGTATTGCCGGTTGCCGGATCAAGCCGCCCGAGCGCGCCAAGCGGCTGGGCCGTGTACCAGACCGAGCCGTCCGGGGCGGGCGCTACGTCATGGGGATGCGCGCCGGCCGGCACCGCATAGCTCTGGATGCGCACCGGCGCGGCACCCTGCGCGCTGGCCAGCGAGGCTGCTCCCGCCAGGACCCATGCAGCGAGTACCGATGAGAGGGAAGCTGCGCGCATTGCCGGCTCCTTCCTGAGGAAGCTTCATTATAGTTTTACGCATACTATTCTTCGCGGCCCGCCAGTTCAATGTGATAGACCAGGCGCTGGAGGAAGGTCCGCTGGCCGGGGGCAAGGCCGACAAAGGTACAGCCGATGTGATGCGTGGCGCGCTGGTCGCTCCAGACCAGACCGTGCCCGACCACTTGCAGGTCGAACTCCAGTTCGCCCTGGCCGCGAAAATCGAGCCGGCATCCCGGCAGGATCGTGCCAGCCGACAGCTGCGCCATACTCACAGCCGTGGAACGAAGGCCCACACCGGACAGAGAGAGGTCCGCGATATCCAGTCTCAGAATCTGGTCGTCGCACGTGCGTAGCTCACAACGGTAGCCCATGGCGGCGTGGGGTCGTGCGCGGGGATGGCGACGGCGCTCGAAATGGTTGAGCTGGGACGGGAAGGCGACGGCGCAGGCCGTGCCGCCTTGGTACTTGACTGGGTAGGGCCGTCCGATGACGAAGTCGATCCTGACATCGCGCAGCACAGCGGTGACGGCAATCTCATCCGATGTCAGCAGCAAGTCCCGCTCGGCCTCCGTGCGGCATCCGTCGAAGACGAAGGTACAGCCAACCGGGTCGACTTTCAGCAAGGTGGTGGCAATCCTGTAGCCGTCGCGCGTGCGTAGCCGGACAATACACTTCAACCAGGCGAGATCGAGCAGCACGGCACTGATCTGCACGGGGAGGGTCAACCTGTGGCAGGCATTCAATAGGGAGTCGCCTGGTGCTGGCATGCGATCTGTTTGCCGCCTGGCATTGGAGGGATTGAGGCTCACGAAATCCTTCAACAAAGAGGACGAGGGATACGTCTCGACGCCAACGGCGGTAGGGATCGGATGTACGGACAACCCGCAAGAAGAAGATAACGGTAGAAAGCGGCAGGACTTAAGCCCTCGGCGCGGCCGGATATCAGCCACCATCGCGGAAACAAGTGCACGCAGCGGCACAAGGACGCAGTGGGACGCTTTCGGCTAAGCCTGGGCGATGACCGCAGCCGGTAAAACCAAAGCACTAATGCCAGAGGAGGATTGTGCAATCCGGCGGGCAGCGAAATGATAGGCCACTGCCGGTTTGTTTCCGTCGTGTCCGTTCCGGCGCCGTTGTTCCGATCCAACGCAAGATTCGGCCCCTCACCGGGGTACGGAGGCTGATGTGTCGACGCTTCAGTCCACGCTCGCTGACGGCTTGCATCGCGGCGCCAGGCAACCCGCGCGGAGTGCGCGGACCGCGCTGCCATTGCTATTGCTGATGCCGATGCTGATGCTGATGGCGATGACCATCCTGCTGATGCCGCGCGCACGAGCCCAAACACCGTCTCCGCTGTCTGAGTGGCAGTATTCGGTAGGCATCCCCCTGGAGAAGATGTTCGAGCCCGAGACGCCGACCTGGGAGGTACGCGTCGGCCTGGGCGCCATCTATCGCCCCCGCTATGACGGCGCCTCCAGCTATCAGGTGCTGGGCGGCCCCGCCGTCGACGTCCGCTATCGTGACCTCCTCTTCGCTTCGACCGGCGAAGGCATCGGCGTCAATCTCGTCAGCACACCGCACTGGCGGGCCGGCGTGGCGATCACCTACAATCTCGGCCGCCGGGAAGCCGACGATCACGCTCATCTGCGCGGCATGGGCAACATCAACTTCTCGCCGGAGGCCAAGGTGTTCGTCGATTACGTGGTTTCGAAGGAGATTCCGCTCGTGATCCGCGCCAATGTCCGGCGCGCCATGGGCGGCTCCGACGGCTGGATCGGCGACCTCGGTGCCTACCTGCCGCTGCCGGGCAGTTCGGAGACGTTCTACTGGTTCGCCGGGCCAACCGTGACCTTCGCCGATGCGCGCTACATGAACACCTGGTTCGGGGTCAGCGCAGAGCAATCAGCGCGCTCCGGCTATGCGCAGCACCAGGCCAGCCCCGGCATCAAGGCTTATGGCGCTGGCCTGAGCGCTATACGTTTCTTCGACAGGCACTGGTTTGCAACGACCGACGCCAGCGTGTCGCAACTGGTGCACGGCATCGCCAGCAGCCCGGTCGTGCAGCGCGCCACCAGCTTCTCGTTCGCCGTGTCCGTCAACTATCAGTTCTGAACCACCCGGTGCCCATGCGCTAGGAATGTCGACGGACCTAGTCGATAAGCCCGCGCCAGTAAGTCCGGTAGCGGCGGCCCAGCACCGGCCCGGACGGCGTAAACACATTGGTTCCGCTGACGGCCGCCTGGTACGTGTTACCGCCGATCTGGACCGAAACCGGGACCGGCGTCGGCGCATAGCCGCCGCCGGTCAGCACCAGATAGCGGTCTGCGGCCGTCAGGCCACCGTCGCCCGTGAGATCACTGGTCGAAGCGGCGGTCAGATAGTTCATCATGTAGTAGCGCGCTTCTCCGAGGTTTCCCGTACACGAATTGGTGGCCGCTGTGGCCGGCGTGTTGGTGGTGAACATGACTGTGCCGGACAGTGTGGTGGAGCCGCTGACAACCTTCTCCCCCGCACCGAGCGTGACATACCAGCCACTTGCCGTCGATAGCGCCAGCGTGGCGGCGGCGATCTGGGCTGGCGTGCCGACCTGCATCAGATCGGCGGTGGCGTCATAGAGCTGGCCGGCAACGCCGGTCGTGGCTCCTGCCACGCCTTCAGTGATGGGTGTCGAACGCACGGCGTTCAGGCTGTGGTCATCCTTGATCATGTAGTACCGATTCTGGATGGTGGTATCGAACGGGTGCTCGCGGTCACCGGAACCGATCAGCAGGCTGTCGGTCGGGTTCAGCACGGTGGCGGGCACAATGTCAGGTGCGTAAAGGAACTTGCGCGCAGCCGCACCGCTGCCTCCGAGCGAGGCAAGCTTGGTTACGGTCCAGTTCGCCGGCGAGGCGTCGCCGATGTTGATCCGCCAGATATTGGCGCCGGTATCGGCGGCGTATAGACGATCGATATATCCGTCGCGGTTGGAATCGTAGATCGCGACATTGGAGGGAATGGCGTAGGTCATACCCGGCACATTCAAGCCCGTTGAGCCGGTGGCCGCGGCCGGGCCGGCCTGCCAGACCAGATTGCCGGTGGCGGCATCCAGCACCATCACGCCGCGGCCCTGGGTAGCGGTGCCTTGCACGATGGTGTCGTTGGCGGCGGCATCGTAGCCCAGCCCGAAGATGACTACCGCGTTGCCCTGGTTGGCTTTCAGCCTGGCAACGCGCAAGTCCGCCCAGGTCTGGCCCAGTTCACCGAACCCCGTATCGCTGGCGCCATGCTTCCACAGCAGCTTCGGGGTGGTTGGGTTGGTCACATCCAGGGCATAGATGAAGTTCCCGCCCCGACGCATGGTCAGGAACAGGTAGGCCTTGGTGACCGCCCCGGTGGTGGGGTCCGACTCCGTATAGGCCGTTGACGAACCATCCACGAAATAAGGCTTTGGCGCCGAACTCGAAATCGACGGCGAGTGGTTGTACATCCTGCTGAACTTCGGGAAATGCTCGGACGGGATGAAGCTCCACAACTCCGTCCCGCCGGCACTGCTCTGGCCACCCTTGACGGCATGCAACATGCCGTCGTTGGCGCCGTAGAAGACCACGATGTCGTCGGCGGTGCGGTTGTAGTTGATCACTGCCGGCCGGGAGTGCAGCACGTCGCCATGCGCAAAACCACGGATATTGTAGACAGGCGGGGCCGAAGGGTTGGCCACAAGGGGGTCGTCCGCCAGGGTATTGCCCCCTCGCACCCAATTGATGACAGGCTCGGTGCTGGCCCCGCTCGACAGGCCGAGCATAGTGGCCACGATCGAGGAATTACCGGTGCTGAATGGCGTGCCGGACAGGGAAGAACCCGTCGTGCAAGTGCCGGTGCAGGTATAGACGTTGCGGCTCGCCTGATTATTCGCAAACGCGGTGCGCAGGTATTGCCCCACCCCGCCCTTTTCCACCAGGTCGCCGTCCGGCGAATCCGAACTGCCCCCCACCCCCTGCGAATTCACATAGTAGTTGGGATTCCAGAAGGTGGAGGGATTGGTCCAGAAGCTGATCACGCTTGGGTTGACGAAGCCCGTCGTGTTGCTCTGCACCTTCGCGCCAACGCTGTCGGCCATATACACATTGCCGGTGGCGTCCACGGCGAGCTGGTACTGCTTCAGGTTGCCGACCCAGTTCGGCTTGGCATAGGCGTCAGGGCGGAACGCGCCCAGGTACACCTGGTTCAGATAGGTGCCACGCACGCTTACCGACACCGGCAGGGAAACCGAGGCAAAGACGGAGTTCACCGCCTGGATCTGATTCAGGATATTGTTCAGCGCCGCGGCCAGAGCGGTATCGCTGCCGGCCTGGAAATAGTCGCCACCGCCATTGCCTGCGACGCTCTGCATCATGGCCGTGAAGTCGGTATTCTGCTGCGCGTTGTACGCGTCGATGGTGAAGGTGGTGACGGAACCGTTCGCGGCGGCCGCGCTACCGGCGCCGAGATCCGGGCGCAACTTCAGGAAACGGGCCCAGGCGGCCTGGACATTCGAGACTGTGGAATACCCAGGGTATTTCGCCAGCGTGGTGCTGGCTGGGTCCGTGCTGGCCGGCACGGGTGGCAACTGGCCCTGCCGGTTGTTGCCGATGAAAATGATGTAGGTGTGCGCACAGCCGCTGCCGCCAAGAGGGCTGTTGTACGCCGAACCATTGGCGGAGGCCTTGTAGGCGTAACCCGAAGACAAAGCACCAATGGCGGAAGTTGTCAGATTGTCCTTGCTGGTACCTGGATTTCCAGCGTAGTCCGCGAGCGGGTCCATGCCCGCCCAGCTGCCGGAACCCTTGAGATAGAGCCAGGCTTCATACAAGGCATTGGCGTAGTCGCCGGACGACTGGTTGATTTTCTCGTCGGGGGCATTGACATCGATGCCGCCTACAATATTCTGCAGCGCAGTATTGTTGGCAGCCACACTCATATCGCGTATGCCATAGCGCAAGTAGCCGCCATCGCGGCTGTTCGCCAGGGAGAACATCATCAGGCCCACATTGGCCGGCTGCTTCAGGCCGGCCACGAAGTTCTTGATGGCCGCCAGTTCCGCCTGGCCCTGCGTTGCCGACCCGACCCATTTCTGCGAGGCCTTCGACCAGTTGGCAGTGTTGTCCAGGATAAACAGGATATTTGGCGCCGGCGATTTCACGCCTGGCGGCTGGTTGAAGATATCAGTGTCATCCGTGCGGCCGGTGATCGACACGAGCGTCAGCGAGGCCAGCAAAACGAGCTTCAACAGTCTCAACATATTCACGGTGCCCCCCGGGGCGATGCAAGTTGTGATCTAGGGACAGGTGGCCGTCGAATTCATGCGCACCCGGGCACCTTGATGCACGGTAACGGTGACGCCGCTTCGATTGTCGGTAGCGACCGCACTGATATCCCAATAGGTATCCTTCGGTGCCGAGTCAGCAAAATCGACGCTGTAGCCATCGGCAGCAGTCAACTGCAAGCATGTCGGCTTGGCAGTCTGGACGGTGTAGTCCGCCACGCCGTCGTTATTGATATCGATGCTGAAAGTCTGCGCGGTAGGCGTGTAGAAGTTGCTGACCGAGCCGATGACCTTTTCGATCGTCTGCTGCGCGGCAGCCGTTGCCTCGATTCTGGCTTGCTGATTGCCCACGACCTTCAGGTTGGTCTTGCTCATGCGCATGGCGGAGACCACCAACAGGGTCAGGACAATCAGCATGACCAGCCCCACCACCAGACTCATGCCTGCCTGGCGCAGCCCTCCCTGGAATAATCGACGCCGCATCTTTACTCTCTCCGGCTGCTGAGGTTGATGACGCGCACGATGCCGGTGTAGACGTGCCGCTTGAAATTATCCGCGAAGGGGCCTACCGAACCGGCCGCTCCCATGCTGTAGGTCTTCGCCGCCAACGTACTGTCGACGAAAGTCGACACCTCCGTGTTGCGCGCCAGCAAGTTGACCTGCACGGCCATGATATTGGGCCAGTCGGCCAGCGCAGGCGCAGTTGCGAAGGGCATGGCTGGCGCACCCTTCCCGACAGCGTCGATGCCATAGTCCAGCTGCAGGTTCTCGATGCCGTCGACCAATGGCGTCGTGACCCAGCTCGACGCGCCGCCCGCTACCGCGATTTCCAGGCGTTTTAACGTCGGCACCGGCTTGCCGCCGTCCGCCGCCGCGGTGCAGGTAGTGGCGCCGGCGGCCAGGACGTTGCACGGGCTGATGAAATAGATATGCTCGATGTAACGGCGCAGCGCGGCCGGCGTAACGCCGTCGTTCTGCACCAGGGTGTAGACGGAGGGGGTTGCCGGCGTGGGGTCCGGACCGACAGCCGTCACCGGCGTACCGGTGGGGGTAGTCTGCACATACACCTGGCCCGCTACGGCAGTGGCAGGCGTTGGGAGGGTGTCGGTCGTTTCAAGACGGCGCACCACCAGGATATCCGTCCCCGCCAGGTGATTTGCGTTCGGCAGGCAAGCCGACAGCGGTGCCGGTACGGTGACTGGAGCATCGTAGCCTTGCATGGGCAAGGCCAGGGAAGCGGCAACGCTGGTCTTGTCGATTGCACACGGATCCGGCAAGGCAGACAGGGCCGTAAACGCGCCGCCATACTGACCATAGTAGCCGGCATGCTGGATATCGTCTTCCAGCAGCGTGAATGCATAGCGACCGTTCTCGATCTGCCGGGCCGACTTGTCGAGCTCGGTACGGGTGCTGCTCTGCTGGCTGATCAGCGCCGCGACACCTGCCATCAGGAACAGGCCGATCGTGATCGAGATCATCAGTTCGACCAGCGAAAAGCCCGCCTGACGGGAGCGCAAACGCACTGAGGCGGTTGACTTTGCCATGTATTGAGCCTCAGTTCAGGTTGGCAATCTGCAGTGTTGCGCTAACTACCCGCCGCCGCGCCTCGTCACCGTACAGCCCCTTGCCGCAGCCAAGACCCGCGCCCGGCGCCACCGTCTTCCCCACGCCCAGCCAGGCCACGCTAACCAGATAGACGCCGCTGACACTGTCATAGCTGACGCAGCCGCGCGCGCCGATCATGGCGCCGACGTTGCCGCTGGCGTTGGTTTCAGCCGCGCCGGCGAGCAGACTGCTCCAGGCCGCAAGATCCCCGTTGGCCATGGTGTAGGCCTGGACAGTGCCAAGGGAGCACGCCGGCGCAGCGGCGGCGCCCGTTCCCAGATAGGGCAGCCCGTTGACCGGATCGGCGGTGAAGGCATAACAGCCGGCGACCGACCGATTGGCATTGATGCGGCCGATCATGTCCTGCAGCAGAATCAGCGCCTGGGTGCGCTGGTACGACTCGGCCTCCGCGCGCTGGCTGGTCAACATCAGGCCAACAAGACCCAGCAGTCCGAGCAGCAGGATGATCAGCGTAACGAGTACCTCGATCAGGCTGAATCCCGATTGGCGGCTGATTGGCGATGGGCTCCGCATCAGCAACTCCCGGCCTGGCTGCTTGGCAGCCCGCTCAGATCGACATTGATGCAGCGCTGCGGTGCGGTGGAGTTGGCCGCGCTGATACCAAAAGGACTGATGGTGGCAGTGAGGCGGCCGTTTCCGTTGTAGACGAGCCCGCCCGCCGGGCCTGTCATGGTCAGCCCTTGCAACGCCTCGTGCTGGCTGAGGGTGGTGGTGCCGCTTGTGACCGTCCAGCCGTTCTGCCAGCCGCCCGACGCCGGGGCGACGGTAACACCGCTATCGCGCTTGATCGCCTCGCTGCGGGCATAGATCAGCGCGGCGACAATATCGTAGCCAGCCGCCCGGATCCGCTGCCCTGATATGAAATCTCGAAAGTAGGGAGTGGCGATGGCCATCAGGATGGCAGCAATCGTCACCGTGGCAATCAGCTCGATCAAGGTGAACCCCCGCTGCAGGTGTCCTCGAGCGTGCCGCGCTTCTGCAAGGCTGGGCAACATGGTTACGTCCATGATTCACTCTCACCAGCAACCAGCCACGGTGCCGCTGCCGCTGATCCCCTTGGTGCCCGTCTGGTCGACGGTGAGATTCATGCATTGGGCATCGTTGGTGGCCTGCGCGCCGATCGGCGTGGCGGTCACGAGGTAGGTCGGCGGGGCGACGGCGTTGCTTGCCGCCACGGTGACGTTGTAGTTCTTTGCCACTTCCGCTGGAATGGTGGCATAGCCGAGCGCCGTCATGGTTGTGGCGTATTGACGTGCGTCGAGGTTGTACTGCTCTTGCTGGTTGGCCACGCCAAGAATGAAACTCTGGGCGGCAGAACGGTTACTACGGATCACATATTGCGTGTAGGAGGGATAGGCAATGGTCGCGAGGATGCCGATGATGGCCACCGTGATCATCAACTCGATCAGCGTGAAGCCAAGCTGGGCGCTTGCCGTGCGCAAGGCCGCTACGCTGCTCGGCTCACCAATGCGAAAGAGGAGGCGCGCGCGCGCCAATGCGCCTGCCGCCGATCGGCATGAAGACTGACCCATGATTGACCCCACTGCTTTTATTTTTTGGCTTCCAATCCTTCCGGCTTATTTTAATGCGTGCTGCCGGACAGACGGACGCTAAATTTAACAACTTTCTCCGCGCCACCGCCACTCATTCGTAAAGGCCGGCAGAATATTTTTCCAGCACGTCGCGAATTTCAGACAGCGACTTCCCCGATAGCCTTCGATTCGATCCGTGCATGCATAACATCCTTGCCATCTTGCTGGAAATCGAGTGTGTCAGACAGTGCGCTGTTCTCGAATGCCGGTTCAACACCGGTGCAGCAGCAGATGGCACCTGTAGCAGCCTTTCAACGTATGGGATCTGGCGCGTCGAGCACGGGTGCGCAATGCGCTGGCCGACGGCGCGTGGCGAATCGTGCACGCCGGAGACCGCAGCAAATCGGAGGCTGCGGTCAGGTCTTCCCGCGAGAGGTCAATGAGACACCAGCGGCCACCAGCGGCGCATGGTCAGTCGAAGCTTTTCAAAGCGCGTTTCTCTCCACATAAATTCAAATAAAGTAGTGAAAAAATCACTTCACCCATCGCCTCGGTATTGGACGCATACGGTTATCCGGCTTCCAGATAAAAATAGCGGAGGTGGATTCGGAGTTATCATTAAATCACAATAGGCTACAGGCCTGAAGCGCAAGATCCCGCACGGATAATACGAATAACCCTATTGAGCACGGCAGTCCGGATTTGCAGAAGGGCGTGCGCGTGCCGCGGCCGCCAGGCTCTCCAACCACTTACGTTCTCGCCCGGCTTCGCGACGCCCACACAACACCCACGCTGGATTTGAAAGATAACCCGCCCTATCCTTTCTTCAGAACTTCGCCATCGGCCCCAAGCAACCAGCCACCATCCAGCCAGCCCCCTCGACAGGAGACAATCAAGATGCAAACCCCGTTATCGCGGCGAGCCCTCCCGATACTCGCTGGCCTCGCCCTGGCCGGCGCAATGACCCTGGCCCATGCCGCACCGCTCTCATTCACCGTGCCGCTCACCGGCGCGCAAGAGGTGCCCGCCATGCAGACCCAGGGCAGCGGCTCAGCCGACCTCACCTACGACCCCGCCACACGCGTCGTCACCTGGACCGTCACCTACACCGGCCTGTCCAGCGAGGCCACCATGGCGCACTTCCACGGGCCGGCCGCGGCCGGCAAGAACGCAGACGTGAAAATCTGGGTTTCCGGGAAGGGGGCTCCGGCGACCAGCCCGATCAAGGGCCAGACCACACTGTCCGCAGCCGACGCGAAGGCGTTCCTTGCGGGTGATATGTATATCAACGTGCACACCAAGGATCATCCGGCCGGCGAGATCCGCGGCCAGGTGGTACCGCCCAAGGCGAACTGACGCCGCAACTCAGAGATACGTCGCCAGAAGCGCCGCTGCGGCGGCGCTGACCGCGAGCAGAAACAGCGCCAGCGCCGCAGGCGCCAGCCGCGGCGCGGCAACGCTCGCCGGCAGGCGTTTGCGGCCGGTCAGCATGGGCAGCAGCAGGTTGTGCCCCTTGGCCACGGCATATAGCGCGATGGCCAGCAGGTGCAGCGCCACTGCCGCCAGCAGTACATCCCACAGGATCGAGTGCAGTGCCGAGATGGCGTTGGCGATCGCGGCGGGTACCCATTGGGTCAGGGGTCCTTCGTCCGCGATGTCGTTGTTGAGGTAAAGCCCGCTCAGCGTTTCGCCCAGCATCAGGGCGATCAGCAGCATCACCATCCACCCTCCCGCCGGGTTGTGGCCGGCCTGCAGGTCGGCCTCGCGGCGCAAGACGTGCCGCAGATGGCGGATCGCAGCGGCGGGTGATGCCATGAAGTTGCGAAACCGTGCGGTCTCGCTGCCGAAGCAGCCCCAGAGCAGGCGGAACAGCACCAGCGCGAGCAGCGTTTCGCCGATCCGGACATGCCAGTCCATCCAGTTCAGCCGCCAGGTCGCGTAGGCCCCCGCCACCAGCACCACCGCGAGCCAGTGGAACAGCCGTGTCGGCACGTCCCAGACCAGCACGGGGCGGCGATCCGCTTGCGCCAGTGGTGAGATCGGTTCGCCGGCTTTCATATGTCACCCCTCGTGCACCTGGGACAGCCTCCTCGCTTCCATGTTTTTTAAGCCAGTCAAAAGCATTTGTAAATTGCAATTATTTCGCCTTCGTATAGCATCGCTTTTCTTTTTTCTTCATTACGACGCGCGCCGCGCCATGGCATCGGCGCCCACCGCCCAGCATCCCAACGGATAACCGCCATGATGAAGCAAATGCTGATTGCCGCCATGCTTGCTGCCAGTGCAGCCGGCGCGGCTCAGGGCGAGGAACATGCGCCCGGCCACTCGACCCATTGGACCTACAGCGGGAAAACGGGCGCTCCGCACTGGGGCGACCTTCAGCCGGACTACGCCACGTGCAAGCTCGGCCGTGAACAGTCGCCGATCAATATCCGCGGCGCAGTGAAGGCCGACCTGCCGCCCATCGGCTTCCAGTATGTCGACAGGCCTGCTGACGTGGTCAATACCGGGCATACGGTGCAGGTAAACGTGCCCGACGGCGGAGCCATCAGCCTGGCCACTGGCCAGTACGCGTTCGTCCAGCTTCATTTCCATACGCCAAGCGAGGAAAGAATCAATGGAAAAGCCTATCCGCTGGTGGCACACCTGGTCCACAGGAACGCGGCGGGCAAACTCGCCGCCATCGCCGTGCTGTTCAAGGAGGGCAAGGCCAATCCTGTGCTGAAGCGCGTTTTCCCGGCCATGCCTGCCGGTGTGAATGCGCCCAAGCCTTTGCCGGGCGGGCTGAACGTGGCCGATCTGCTGCCGGCGGACCGCGGCTACTACGCCTTCGTCGGTTCCCTGACCACGCCACCTTGCAGCGAGGACGTGCAATGGCGGGTGCTCAAGCAGCCCGTGGAACTGTCGCGCGCGCAGTTGGCCGCATTCAAGCGGCTATACCCCATGAACGCACGGCCGTTGCAACCGCTGAACGCACGCACTATCCAGGCGAGCCGCTGATGCCTGTGGCCAGTTAGCCGCCTCGCCTATCCGCCCACGCGCCGCAAGGCCGCCCCCACCTCCCCGTAAAACTCCCTCAACGCCGCCACCTCCAGATCCGGCGGCAGCAGCGCGGGCCAGAGCAGCCCGACCATATCCCTGGCGGTCCGCTCGATATCCACCGGCCGTTGCCGGGCAATCGCGTCCCAGAGAATATGTTCCATCGGCCCGAGAATCGCCGAACGCAGCAGGCTCAGCGGCAGATCCGTGCGGATCTCCCCGTTCTCCCGCGCCCGGGCCAGCAGGTCCATCAGCGGCGCCGTGTACCGCCGTTGCAGCGGCACGAACACGTCCCCCAGCCCCGGCCCCTTGGCCCGCCCTTCGGACAGCACCAGCGCGCACAGGCCGGTGCCCTGGATCAGGAACAGCCGCAGGTGGGTGCGGACGAAGAATTCAAGCTGGACCTTGGTGCTCTGATCCCGCGGCAGCCCCTCCTCCACCACGCCGATGATCTCGTCGTACCAGTCTTCGATCACCCGCGCGCATAGCTCGCGCTTGCCGTGGAAGTAGGTAAAGACGGTAGCTTCGGAGATACCCAGGCGCTGGGCGATCTCGGTGGTGGTGGTGCGCTCGTAGCCCATCTCGGCGAAGACTTCGCGGCTGACGCGCAGGATGTCGCGGATGCGCTGCTCCGCCTTGGCGCCCGCGGGTACGCGGCGCCGAACCATGGTGTCGTCCATCGACGTGTTACCTCGTTTGCCGGAAGCCGGTCATTGTAGTGCAGCGCAGCATGGGAAATGGCGCCGGCTTGCCCGCCGGCGGGCTACGGCCGGGCGGCAGCGGCGCCGCTTCGCACCTGTCATGGCATTGTAATTGATCTTTACTCAACTCAAGGTTGCATTTTTTTGGCTTAGCGTGTACTTTTCCAGTCAGCGGGCTTGCCGCACCACAATAAATACCCGGGATGCGAGCCAACAACATGCGTACCCCCACAACTTGAGTAACACTCAATAAACTCAAGAAACCGGGGAAACAGACAGCATTGCGACATCGCTTTGGAGACGAGTATGACGACGCAGGGTGCGGCTAGCCCAACGACATTGCCCATTGGCGGGCTGTCCCATGTACGGGGTGAGACAGATATCCCCCTGTCCGAACTGACGGTGCCGGCCTTGCTGGCCGAAACCGTGTCGCGCTTCCCCGACCGCGAGGCGGTGGTATTCCGGGAACAAGGCATCCGCTGGAGCTGGCGCGAGTTCGCGCATACGGTGGATGCCATGGCCGGCGGCTTGCGCTCGCTGGGCCTGGAACGCGGGGACCGCATCGGTATCTGGTCGCCCAACCGCGTGGAATGGCTGGTCACGCAGTTCGCCACCGCCCGTCTTGGCCTGGTGCTGGTGAATATCAACCCGGCCTACCGCCTGTCCGAACTCGAATACGCCCTGAACAAGGTGGGCTGCAAGGCCATCGTGGCGGCAGAGTCGTTCAAGACTTCGCGCTACCTGGACATGCTGCAGACACTGGCGCCGGAGCTGCAGGCCTGCGAGCCGGGCGCGCTGCAGGCGGCCCGCCTGCCGGCGCTGCGCTGGGTGATCCGCATGGGCGGCGAGCGTACCCCCGGCATGCTCAACTACGATGCCCTGCTGGCGGCCGGCACGCATACCAACGTCGCCGAACTCGATGCCATCAGCGCACAACTCGATCGCTGCGACCCGATCAACATCCAGTTCACCAGCGGCACCACCGGCGCGCCCAAGGGCGCCACGCTGACGCACCGCAACATCGTCAACAACGGGCGATTCATCGCCATGGCGATGCGCTTCTCCGAGCAGGACAAGCTTTGTATCCCGGTGCCGTTCTATCACTGCTTCGGCATGGTGCTGGCGGTGCTGGCCAGCGTCTCCACCGGCGCGTGCATGGTGTTCCCGGGCGAGGCGTTCGATCCGGTGGCGACCATGGCGGCGGTGAGCGAGGAGCGTTGCACGGCGCTGCACGGCGTGCCGACGATGTTCATCGCCCAGCTGGACCACCCGGATTTCTCCAAGTACGACTTCTCCACGCTGCGCACCGGCATCATGGCGGGCTCGCCCTGCCCCATCGAGACCATGAAGCGCGTAGTGGCGCATATGCATATGGCCGAGGTGACCATCGCCTACGGCATGACCGAGACCAGCCCGGTGTCCTTCCAGAGTTCCACCACCGATCCGCTCGACAAGCGCGTGACCACGGTCGGCCGCATCCAGCCGCATCTTGAAGTCAAGATCGTGGACGGCGGCGGCGAGATCGTGCCGGTCGGCGAGAAGGGCGAACTGTGCACGCGCGGCTATTCGGTGATGCAGGGTTACTGGGACGACGAGCCCCGCACCCGCGAGGCCATCCGCGACGGCTGGATGCATACCGGCGACCTGGCCACCATCGACGAAGAGGGCTATTGCAATATCGTCGGCCGCGTCAAGGACATGCTGATCCGCGGCGGCGAGAACGTGTACCCGCGCGAGATCGAGGAATTCCTGTTCCGCCATCCCAAGGTGCAGGCGGTGCAGGTGTTCGGCGTGCCTGATCACAAATATGGCGAGGAAGTGTGCGCCTGGATCGTGCTCAAGCCGGGCGAAACGGCTACCGAGGACGATATCCGCGCCTTCTGCCGCGACCAGATCGCGCACTACAAGATTCCGCGCTATATCCGCTTTGTGGACGAGATGCCCATGACCATTACCGGCAAGGTGCAGAAGTTCGTGATGCGCGATCGCATGACGCAGGAACTCGGACTCGACGTAGACAAGACGGCCTGATCCTGCCACGGCCAAGGGCGCCCCCACCCCCATTCCTCCCAGATTCAGAATACAGAATATCAAGAGCACTCAAACCATGAACGAACTCCCCGGCCTCAATTTCCGTCTCGGCGAAGACATCGACATGCTGCGCGAGACCGTGCGCAACTGGGCCCAGGCCGAACTGGCCCCGCGTGCGGCCGAGATCGACCGCACCGACCAGTTCCCGATGGACGCCTGGAAGAAGATGGGCGATCTCGGCGTGCTCGGCATCACGGTCGCCGAGGAATACGGCGGCGCCAATATGGGCTACCTCGCCCATATGATCGCCATGGAGGAAATCAGCCGCGCCTCCGCCTCGGTCGGCCTGTCCTACGGCGCGCACTCCAACCTGTGCGTCAACCAGATCCACCGCAACGGCACCGCCGCGCAGAAAGCCAGATACCTGCCCAAGCTGGTCTCCGGCGACTGGATCGGCGCACTGGCGATGAGCGAGCCGAATGCCGGCTCCGACGTGGTGAGCATGAAACTGCGCGCCGACTTCAAGGGCGACCGCTACGTGCTCAACGGCACCAAGATGTGGATCACCAACGGCCCGGACTGCGACGTGCTGGTGGTCTACGCCAAGACCGAGCCGGAGCTGGGCGCGCGCGGCATGACGGCCTTTATCGTCGAGAAGGGCATGAAGGGCTTCTCGGTGGCGCAGAAGCTGGACAAGCTCGGCATGCGCGGCTCGCACACCGGCGAGCTGGTGTTCCAGGACGTGGAAGTGCCGGTGGAGAACATCCTCGGCGCCGAGAACAGCGGCGCCAAGGTGCTGATGAGCGGTCTGGACTATGAGCGCGCCGTGCTGTCCGGCGGCCCGGTGGGCATCATGCAGGCGTGCATGGACGTGATCACCCCGTACATCCACGACCGCAAGCAGTTCGGCCAGAGCATCGGCGAATTCCAGCTGATCCAGGGCAAGGTGGCCGATATGTACACCACGCTGCAGGCGGCGCGCAGCTACCTGTACACGGTGGGCAAGAACCTCGATTCGCTGGGCACGGAGCACGTGCGCCAGGTGCGCAAGGACTGCGCCGCGGTGATTCTCTATACCGCCGAGAAAGCGACGTGGATGGCCGGCGAGTCGGTGCAGATCCTGGGCGGCAACGGCTATATCAACGAATACCCGGTGGGCCGCCTGTGGCGCGACGCCAAGCTGTACGAGATCGGCGCCGGCACTTCGGAAATCCGCCGTATGCTGATCGGGCGCGAGCT